>JAKSRL010000048.1 GCA_024403635.1 Lachnospiraceae bacterium
ATGGAGCAAAACAGGAAAACGTTGCCCATATGACGCAACTGAAAAATATGATGATTGACGGATTGTCAGACATCCACATTGATGGAGTAACGATAAAAATTAACAGTTATAAAGATGAAGCATCCGCTCCCCATATTGTCAGCGCTACATTTTCACCGGTAAAGAGTGAAGTGTTGCTTCATGCCTTAGAAGACCGAGGTGTTTATGTTTCCTCTGGTTCCGCTTGTTCTTCTAATAAGCCAGGGCTGAGCGGAACCTTGCAGTCTATCGGCTTAAGCGCAAAAGAAGCAGACTGTACGTTACGTTTTAGCTTCTGTGATACCAGTACAGCGGGGGAAGTAGAGTACACGTTAAATCAGCTGAAAGAATTGCTGCCGATGCTTTCAAAATTTGTCAGCAGATAAGAAGAAAATCTTTTTTTATAGAGGTAGTTATGGATAAAAAATTATTAATCAAATATTCCGAGATTGGTGTAAAGGGAAAAAACCGGTATATTTTTGAAGATATGCTGGTTCGAAATATTATCAGTGCGTTAAAGGTGCTTCCGGGAGGCGCCAGCGTTCGCAAGGCTCAGGGCCGTGTTTATGTCACCTATGAGGAAAACGACTATGATGAGGCCATTTCCGCTCTTACAAAAGTTTTTGGCATTGCATGGATTTGCCCTATGGACCAATACGATAAGATGGGATTTGATGATATTGCCAAGGCTGTCAACGAACATCTGAAAAATACCTACGATATGTCGGAAGAACATACCTTTAAGGCTAACTGCCGCCGTGCAGACAAAGCATTTCCGATGACTTCGGTAGAAGTCAATGAATCGATCGGAGAAGCGGTTTTGAATGCGTTCCCAAACATGAAAGTAGACGTCCACGAGCCGGAAATCATGATTAATATCGAAATCCGTCCGTATGATGTAAATATTTATTCCAAAGCTATTGAGGGCTTAAGCGGAATGCCGGTAGGATCTAGCGGAAAAGCGATGCTTCTTCTTTCCGGAGGTATCGACTCTCCAGTTGCAGGCTATATGATCGCAAAACGAGGTGTCAGTGTGGATGCGATTTATTTCCATGCTCCTCCTTATACGAGTGAGAGAGCGAAACAGAAGGTTGTAGATCTGGCGAAAATCATTTCCCGTTATTCTGGACCAATCAAACTCCATGTCGTAAACTTTACGGAAATCCAGATGAAAATTTACGAAATCTGTCCACATGATGAATTGACCATTATTATGCGGCGGTTCATGATGCGCCTGGCAGAGCACTTCGCAATGAAAAACGATTGTTTCGGCTTGGTTACCGGTGAATCCATTGGCCAGGTAGCAAGCCAGACCATGCAGAGCATGTTGGTAACCAACGAAGTCTGCACTTTGCCGGTTTACCGTCCGCTTTGCGCATTTGATAAATTAGATATTGTTGCAATTTCGGAAAAAATAGATGCTTATGAGACATCTATTCTTCCTTACGAAGACTGCTGTACAATTTTTGTGGCAAAACATCCGGTAACGAAACCGAAACTGGACCGCATTATCAAGAGCGAGCACAAATTAGACAGCATCATTGATGAACTCATGGAAAGAGCAATCGAAACTACGGAAGTAATAGAAATCTGATGAAAGTAGCGTTTCATACTTTAGGTTGTAAAGTAAATTCATATGAAAGCCAGGCAATCGCTGAGCAGTTCTTAAATGAAAATTTTGAGATTGCTCAGTTTTCTGACTTCTGTGATGTGTATATTGTTAATACTTGTTCGGTAACGGCGGAAGCAGCGAGAAAGTCCCGTCAGATGCTCCATCGATGCAAAAAAATCAATCCAGATGCGACGGTGATTGCCTGTGGATGCTTTGCGCAGGAAGCAAAAGAAGAATTACTGAAGGATGGGGCGGTAGATTACGTTGTGGGCAACAACGAAAAGTCTCGTGTTTTACAATTGATTGCAGAACGGAAGCAGGAAAAAATCCTGGTAGACGATCTGACTCATTGTACGGACTACGAAGACCAGACCATTACCAACCAAGGCAGTCATGTCCGGGCTTATGTAAAAATCCAGGACGGTTGTAACCGTTTCTGCTCTTATTGCATTATTCCGTTTTTAAGAGGACGAAGCAGAAGCCGGTTACCAGAAGATGTTCTGGATGAAATTAAGACTTTGGCGGAAAATGGATATAAGGAAATCGTTCTTACCGGAATTGATATCAGTGATTACCAGAAAGATGGCCCGAAGGCGTTAGCTGACTTGATTCAAAAGGTAAACGAAATTGATGGTATCGAAAGAATTCGACTGGGAAGCCTGGAAGTTAGCCTGATTACGGAAGCCTTTGTAGAAACTATTGCTGCATGCAGAAAAATTTGTCCACACTTCCATCTTTCCCTTCAGAGCGGTTGTCAGGAGACGTTAAAGGCTATGAATCGTCATTATACGCCAGAAGAGTATGCAAAGGCAGTAGAACTATTACGGAACGCATTTAAGAATCCTGCCATTACGACGGATATTATTGTAGGTTTTGCCGGAGAAAGCGAAGAGCATTTTGAGGAATCCAAAGCTTTTGCGGAGAAAATTGCTTTTGCGGAAAGTCATGTTTTTCCATATTCCAGAAGAAAAGGCACTCGGGCGGATTTGATGAAAGGCCAGTTATCCAAAGCGGAAAAAGCGAAAAGAGTAGGACGGATGATGGAGACTACGAATCGTCTTACAGAAGAATTCGTACGGGCCCATATTGGACAGGAACTGGAAATTCTGGTAGAAGAAGAAAAAGAGATTCAGGGTGAAACCTACCAAATCGGATTTACAAAGGATTATGTTAAGGCCGGCTTTCGGTCAAAAGATAAAGAAATTAATAAAATTGTAACATTTATACCGAATAGTGCAATATTTGAAGAAGGTGAATGGATTCTTCTGTAGACCTTATTTTGAAAAACACCTTATTATTACTTGCTTTTTTTGAAGAATAAGTGTAAAATAAATAAAAAGAAATGTTTACAAAATTGTTACATAAATTTTACGATGAATGGTAAAGGTGATGATTATGGAGAACAATTTAGATTATACACAGCATTATAGGATTCCAAAAGAAGAACTTCTGACCGTAGAAGAAGTCTTTGAAAGAGTATATCAAGCGTTAGCAGAGAAAGGGTATGACCCAGTGAACCAGATCGTTGGTTATATTATGTCTGGCGACCCTACTTATATTACCAGCCATAACAATGCTAGAGGAATCATCGCCAAAGTAGAACGGGATGAATTAATTGAAGAGGCGATAAGATTCTACATTGACAACAAACTGAAATAATTGCCTGAAGTAGCTCTGCTGTGATAAAATTCATGGCAGAGCTTTTTTAAGCGGTCCTAATAGGCCCCTTCATCTAGGAGAACGGTATATGAGAATTATGGGTCTGGATTATGGGTCAAAAACCGTTGGAGTAGCGATAAGTGATGAACTGCTCCTGACTGCACAGCCGACAGAAACGATTGTCCGGTCTGGCGAAAACAAGTTGCGGAAGACTCTGACCAGAATAGAAGAATTGATAAAAGAAAATAACGTAGAAAAAATCGTTTTGGGTCTACCTTTAATGACCGATGATTCTGTGGGAGACGGCTGCAGAAGAAGAACTGGAAGAAATGCAGATAAAACGTTCCGAGATGAAAAAGTATGTGGATCAGCTGGCTGCCTGCCATATTTTAGAAGATTATTTGCATAATCAAAATCTGAAAAAATAAGCATAAGAAAAGAAGTTTGACACAGGGCAGGCATTATAGGTATTATTGATACAAAGGAAATGAACAAAATGGAAGAAAATAAAATTATTTTTACAAATGAAGATGGTGAAAAGGATGAATTTTATGTTGTAGAGGAAACTATGCTCAACAATGTAAAATATCTTCTGGTATGTGACAGCATGGAAGATGAAACCGATGCTTTTATTTTAAAAGATTTATCTGCACCGGAAGATACCGAAGCTGTATATGAATTCGTAGAAGACGATAATGAACTGGAAGCATTGGCGGATATTTTTGCAGAGCTTTTAGATGACGAGGAATTGATTTAATTTTTGGAGGCGGCACCGGCGAACAGGACCGCTCCGATGAATATATATTCCGGGTTGGTTTTCAACCCGTTGTTTTAGTATTTGGATAAGAGCATATGGATATGCTTTTATTGTTGCACAAGGAGGATTATGACTAGAAGTAAAGGAACCGGGCAGAATAAGCCCGTTATTTCGCAGTCTGTAAATAAACAGACGACGAAGAAACAAAGTATGAAAAAACAGACCTCAAAAAAACGGTCTTCCCAAAAACAACAGGCAAAAGTTGAAAAATTAAAAATCATCCCACTGGGTGGAATGGAACAGATTGGCATGAATATGACAGCCATTGAGTACAATGGAAACATTGTGCTGGTTGACTGTGGTATGGCGTTCGCCGACGATACTCTTTTGGGAATCGATCTGATTATTCCGGACATTACGTATCTGAAACAGCATAAGTCGAAAGTAAAGGCATTCTTAATTACCCATGGACACGAAGACCACATCGGCGCCATTCCTCATATTCTGAAGGAAATCAATGTGCCGATTTACGGTACGAAGTTATCGATCGCTTTAATCCAGAAAAAACTGGCGGAAGCAAGCCTTTTGGATAAGGCAAAATTGAAAGTCATAGATTATGGTCAGAAATTCTATGTCAGCGATTTTAAAGTAGAATTTATCCGCACCAATCATAGTATTTCTGACGCAGCGGCCATTGCAATCCGTACTCCGGCAGGCCTGATTTTACATACTGGCGATTTTAAGGTGGATTACACTCCTGTTTATGGAGATGCAATTGACCTTTGGAGAATGGCGGAATTGGGACAGAAGGGCGTTCTGGCGGTATTATGTGATTCCACCAATGCCCAAAGAAGCGGTTTTACCATGAGTGAGACCACGGTAGGAGAACGGTTCGACAATCTTTTTGCGGAGCATCAGAAGGAGCGAATTATTATCGCAACTTTCGCTTCCAATGTAGACCGTGTTCAGCAAGCCATCAATTCGGCCTATAAATTTAAACGGAAAGTTATTCTGGAAGGCCGTTCCATGTTGAATGTTATTGAAACCGCCACTGAATTAGGCTATATCAATATGCCGAAGAATACGCTGATTTCCATAGATGAGATAGGAAATTATCCGGACAATAAAATCGTAATCATTACCACTGGCAGCCAGGGCGAGAGCATGGCGGCGTTGTCCAGAATGGCGGCGCAAAACCATAAGAAAATCGATATTAAATCCAACGACGTTGTTATTTTCTCCTCTAATCCGATTCCGGGAAATGAGAAAGCAGTTTCTAACGTTATGAATGAGTTATCGGTATTAGGCGCAAAGGTTGTTTTTGAGCAGACCCATGTATCTGGCCACGCTTGTCAGGAGGAAATCAAACTATTGTACGCCCTTTTGAAACCGAAATATATTATTCCGGTTCACGGAGAATATCGTCATCGTGTTGCGAATGCACAAATTGCACACAATATGGGGTATAATAAGAATAATGTATTTCTTATCGACACCGGAGATGTACTGGAATTGAGCGAGAAGAAGGGTCAGGTTGTTGACCACGTTCAGTCGGGAGGCATCTACGTAGATAGTTCTGGCGTAGAGGATGTAGGCAGAACTATTTGGGAAAACCGAAAAGACCTTTCGGAACGCGGAATGCTGATTGTTTCCGTATGTCTGGATGTGGAAAATAAGTTTATTGTTTCTGGACCGGAAGTTTTTACCCGAGGATGGGCTTACGATGGAGAAAGCGAAAAACTTATTGAAGAAGTACGGTCAATCATTTATAATATTTTAGTTGATTATTTGACAAAAAATCACTACAACAGAGGAAAGGCGAAGATGATCATTGCAGACGAAGTCAAGAAGTACCTTCGGAAGCAGAACCATAAGTGGCCGATGATCTTGCCGTTTATATTGGAAGTTGAGTAGGAGATTATCATGGCAGACGAAAGAAGCACCAGGGCTAGCGGAATTAAGGGACAGAATATGAATAATGAACCAACCAACGGTACAGGAACCATCCGCGAGAATTCTGAAAAATACAGATCGGATGACGTTGCTGAAATTAAGAAAAGACAGGAAACTACGGCTCAGAGAAATAAAGAAATAGCAAACAGACGTAAAATGGCAATCATAGAGGCTAGAAAAGGCAAGAGAGTAAAAGTTGTTGTTCGTCTGGCTATTGCCGTATTTGTAATAGCTCTTTGTGTTGTAGCGTTCTTACTGACCTTTAAACTGTTTTATGATACCCCGTTAGATCCGGAGAATAAGACAAAAACGGAAATTACTGTGAAGGAAGGAATCACCGACGAGGAAGTAGCGGATCTCTTATATGAGGCGGGCTGCATAGAAGATAAAAAATTGTATAAATTCAGAACTTATATTTATGATGCGAAATATGTTCCGGGAACATATAAAGTAAGTCCTTCCTATACGACGGAAAAAATAATTAATATCCTTTCTGGATATGATTACTCGGATGGAACGATGGAAGAATAGCTGGGAAATTAATAAGAATTGGTTTGGAAAGCACTTCAAATAGAGGTGCTTTTCGTTTATAATTGGATATATGATAGTAGATGATAATTTAACAAAATATCTGCATTCTCTGGAACCGGAGGGAAAGCCTTTTTTTGAAGACTTACGGCAGTTCGCGGAAACGACAGGAGTTCCGATTATCCGTCGGGAAATGGAAAGCTTTTTACGGTTGCTCCTACATCTTTGTAAGCCAAAACGGCTCTTGGAAATAGGAACCGGAATCGGGTATTCCACCTTGTTTTTCGCAGACAATTCGGAAAGCCTGAAAGAAATTGTGACCATGGAAAATTATGAGCCACGGTTGATGGAAGCCAGAAAAAACATTGCAGATTATACGAATGAAAAAGTCATCCAAATTAACCTGATGGAAGGGGATGCTGCAGAAAGCATCAAAACGTTAAGCGGAACCTATGATCTGATTTTTCTGGACGGACCGAAAGCACAGTACATCCATATGCTTCCGACTTTATTGGATTTGATGCCAGTGGGTGGCTTGCTGATTGCTGACAATGTGCTTCAGGAAGGGGACATTATCGATTCGCGATACATTACGCCGAGAAGGCAGCGAACCATTCATGAACGGATGAGAGACTTCCTCTGGGAAGTAAAACATAACGACAATTTGGAAACAACGGTGCTTACGGTTGGCGATGGAGTTACGGTAAGCAGAAAGATATGGTGAAACAGTGATAACAAACGATAGATTAAAACAAAACAAACCAGAATTGTTGATGCCGGCGGGAAGTCTTCCGGTATTGAAAATTGCAGTTTTATATGGAGCAGATGCGGTATACATCGGCGGAGAAGCCTTTTCCCTTCGTGCCCATGCCCATAATTTTTCTTTAGAGGATATGAAAGAGGGCGTGAAGTTTGCCCATGATCATAATGTCAGAGTTTTTGTAACGGCGAATATTCTTGCCCATAACAAGGACTTAGATGAGGCAGAAAAATACTTCGAAGAATTAAAAGATGTGGGCGTGGATGCCCTGATTATTTCCGATCCGGGTATTTTTATGCTGGCAAAGAAAGTACTGCCAGAAGTAGATATTCATATCAGCACTCAGGCCAATAATACCAACTACGGAACTTATCGATTCTGGCATGAGCTTGGAGCGTCCCGCGTGGTTAGTGCCCGGGAACTGAGCCTCGCGGAAATTAAGGAATTAAGAAGCCAGATTCCGGAAGATATGGAAATTGAAAGCTTCATTCATGGAGCTATGTGCATTTCTTATTCTGGCCGCTGTCTCTTAAGCGCTTATATGACCGGACGTTCCGGAAACATGGGAGATTGCACTCATCCTTGTCGTTGGAAATACAGCGTTATGGAAGAAACCAGACCAGGAGAATATATGCCGGTTTATGAAAATGAAAGAGGAACTTTTATTTTCAATTCCAAAGACTTATGTATGGTAGAGCATATTCCGGAAATGATGGATGCTGGAATCAATAGCTTTAAGGTAGAAGGAAGGATGAAAACCGCTCTATATGTTGCCAGCGTTGCACGTACCTATCGTATGGCGATTGATGACTGCTTCGAAGACGTTGAAAAATACAAAAGCCGTTTGGACTTCTATAAACAGGAAATTTCCAAATGTACTTATCGGGAATATACAACTGCGTTCTTCTTTGGAAAACCGGATGATACGGCGCAGATCTATGATGCCAATACTTATGTAAAGGAGTGGATATTTTTAGGAATTGCGGGAACGGAATTCCGGGAGAAGGATGGTGCGAAATTATACCGTCTGGAACAGAAAAATAAATTCTGTGTGGGCGATAAAGTTGAAATCATGAAACCGGACGGAAGAAATATGGAAGCCATCGTCCGCTATATGGAAGACGAAGAAGGAAATCCGATGGAAAGTTGTCCGCATCCAAAACAGATTTTCTATGTGGATTTTGGAACAGAACTGGAAGAATATGATATTATCCGTTCGAACTTTGCAGAATAGACTGGGAAAGAACCATGATTAATTTTAGGTGTGAATTTGATTCTCGAATATTAAATACCAGAGTACCGGTAGAAGTATATCTGCCCTATGAAGTAAATATGATGAAGAACGTGACGGATTATAAAGAGAACTTTTCCTTCCAACCATTTCAGACGGTATATTTATTTCATGGAGCCTGGGATGGTGGAAGCCAGTGGGTAGAGAACACCAGCGCATTACGCCTGGCTCAAAAGGCAGGCTTTGCGGTAGTCATTCCTTCCGTAGGAAACTCGTTCTATGTCAACGGAAAAGATGGCATGCATTGGGAAGACTTTATTCTGGATGAACTTATCGGATTTGTACGGGGAATATTCCCTCTTTCGGATAAGAAAGAGGACAATTATGTATGTGGCGTTAGTATGGGCGGATATGGCGCTTTAAAAGCGGTATTTAAACGTCCGGAAATATTCTCCAAATGTGCCATTATGTCTCCGGTAGTAGATATTGCCTGGTCTTCCAGAGTTATCCGAAAAATCGGCGTCAATACGGACCAGATATTAGGAAAATGGAAAGAGCAGAAGGGCTCCGAATATGATCTGGTAAAAATACTAGAAGATGCAGAAGGAACCTTTGATCAGTTTGCAGATATTTTAGTTCTTATCGGCCATCAGGACTATATGATTGAAAATAACCGTGCCTTCCATACCTATCTGGAAGAGAAACAGATTGCCCATAACTATATTGAATACGAGGGAATGCATGACTGGCAGTTCTGGGATCAACATTTAAAGGAATGCATGGATTTCTTCGTGGAATAGAACGGATGAGAGTTTATGATTGGTGAAAGTATTCCAAAAAAAATATGGAGAGTTTTATATCCGGTCCTTACGTTTTTTGCCATTTATTTCATTGTGATTTATATTGGTACGATGATTTTGGCCTCCAATGGTCATGCGTGGACTCTGGATATGGCCATGAGCGATAATTTTGCCTTGATTACTTGTATTACATTGGCAATTACGCTGTTTGTTGAATATATTTATTACCGAAATGATTTTGTTGTAAAAGAAAACGAGCTGATTCGAAAGCCGGTAAATATTATTCTGCTGACTGTTTTTGGCATGCTGCTGGCCCATGGCCTGAGTCTTCTCATTTCCCTTTTAAACCTTGACGGATTGTTAGGTAATTACAGTAATGTAGAAAACGAAATCTTTGGGGCCAGTGCGATTTTCGTACTGATTCGGGTTGTTATTTTAACACCATTAGCAGAGGAACTGGTTTTCCGTGGGCTGACCTTTAACCGACTGAAAAACTACACGGGCTTTTGGGCCGCAACCATCCTTAGTTCTGCCTTATTTGGCCTTTATCATATGAACCTGGCGCAGGGAGTATATGCGTTCCTTTATGGCATTGTAATCTGTCTGATTTATGATATTTTCCAGAACCTATGGGCTCCGATTTTATTGCATTTTGCAGGGAACCTGATATCTGTAATTTTGCAGTATGCGAAGCTGTCTTACCAGGTAATGTGGGTCTATCTACTGGTGATGGTCATCACTTTGGGCATATGTGTTGCTTTATTCTTTAAATTCTTTAAAAAGTTAAAAAAATAGCAGAAAACTTTGAGAAATCATTTGTTTTATGCTACAATAAACAACAATTAGGATAGGTATTTTACAAATATAGGATAATTGATATATGAAAGGAGAACCCAAATGGAGTTCAAAGAGCAAGTAATGAAAATTCTTATTGAAAAGGCTGTTAAGATGTTTGGCGTTGACCCGGCAACTTTAGGCCCTAACACAAATTTTAAAGAGGATTTACAGTGTAAGTCAGCAAATATTGTTCAGTTCACAACATCTTTAGAGGATGAGTTTGATATTGAAGTTCCTTATATGGAGTTCAATAGAAAAGCTACTTTTGCAGATGCAGCTGAATATATTGCAGAACTTTGTGAAGAATAATTCCGTGTTTTTTGCCACCCTCACGTTTCGTGGGGGTGGAGATTTTTTTTTGCAGAGAACCTGGCCCGACCGGCTTACGTGCTATCAGGGCGTGAACATACATCAAGTAGGAGATTCAAATTATGGATTTAATGGAAATGATTTACGAAAAGGCAAAAGCGAATCCACAGAGAGTAGCTTTTCCCGAGGCAACGGAAGAAAAAATGCTCCAGGCAGCTTTCGAAGCTCATAGCAATGGTTACTGCAAGGCGACTCTGGTAGGAAATCCGGAGGAAATTAAAGCTGCAGCAGAACAGTTTGGCATAGACATCAGTACAATGGAAATATACGACAATACAGATGCGGAACGGAATGCAGCTGCTTTTGAAGAATATGTTGCAGAATATTCGGATATGTTCAGTGTAAAATCTCTGACCAGAAAGAGCAAAGACCCTATGTATACCGCCATGGTTCAGCAGTGCTTAGGAATGTTCGATGTTACTTTTGCAGGTCTTTCCCATACCACTGGCGAAGTTATTCTTGCTGCTTCCACTATTATTGGACTTAAGGAAGGCATCGATACTCCTTCTTCCACGGGACTCTTTGTAATTCCTGGTTACGAAGGAAGCGAAGGTCAATATCTTCTCTTCGGTGATAGTGCTGTTTGCACAAAACCAACCCCTGCAGAAAGGGCTTCCATTGCTATTTCCGCATGTGAAACCGTTAAGGACCTTTTAGGCTGGGAGCCTAGATGTGCTATGCTCAGTTTCTCTACGGATGGAAGTATGGAAGGCGAAATGGTAGACGATGTTCGTGAGTCTGTAAGAATCGCGAATGAACGTCGCCCAGACCTTGCCATTGATGGAGAATTTCAGCTGGATGCGGCGATTGATCCAAAGGTTGCAGCGAAGAAAGTTAAGAGAGAATCCAAAGTTGCCGGTAAGGCAAACATCATTATTTGGCCAGATATTAATGTTGGAAATATTGGTGTTAAACTGGTTCAGTTCTTTGCAAAAGCGGATGCTCCAGGCCCATTCCTTCAGGGATTTAAGAAGATTGCTTCTGACTGCTCACGTTCTGCTCCAGTTTCAGAAATCGTTGGAAATATTGCAATGTGTGTTGTAAGAGCAGCGAATCAGGAATAATTTAATTATTAGTTTTTAGAGCAGCACAGCTGACACAACAGCTGTGCTTTTTTG
>JAKSRL010000049.1 GCA_024403635.1 Lachnospiraceae bacterium
GCGGACCACATCGTCCAGGCCGCACAGCACCTCATGCCGGGCGATGGCCTTGGCGTCTTCTGGATTGGTTAAGCCTCCCGCTGGTTTCATGTACGGCGGATTGCTGGTCACTACATCAAAGGTTGCTTTTCCGAAAATCTCAGAGGCCTTACAGATGTCTCCCAAAACGATTTTGATATCCTCTCCCAAATCGTTTAAATCCACGCTGCGCTGAGCCATGTCCGCACTCGTTTCCTGAATTTCCAGTCCTGTCAGGTCTCTGGAATTGGTTTTTGCACGTAACAAAAGAGGGATGATGCCCGTGCCCGTGCCTAGGTCTATGATTCTCGTAGACCTCGTGGTGTGGCTCAACCCCTCGCAAACAAATCCGGAAAGAAGTACCGCATCCATTCCAAAACAAAAACCATTTTTGTTTTGAATAATGCGGTATCCATTTCTTTGCAGATCATCGATTCTTTCATCTGGTAATAATTGAATTTTCAATCTATTCTTTTTCCAATTCTCTCAGTGCTTTTAATTCCTCTGCAGTCATTGCCTGTTCTGGATTCTGATTGTTTCTCTTCTTCTTGTGGATGAACTTCAGGTCGTTCGGGCCATATTCCCGGGCTTCTCTTTCGTCATCGCTGAGATCAACAATAACTCGAATGCGCTGCTTCAGAATGTTGACGGAATCAACCACACAATGGAAGCCATCTTCCGTTGTACTTTCATCGCCAGGCTTTGGAAGACGTTTGCTTAAATCTAAATATGCTTCTTCTTCATACTTAATGCAGCACATTAAACGACCACAGCTTCCGGATATTTTGGTCGGATTTAAGGACAAGTTCTGGTCCTTTGCCATACGGATGGATACCGGAACAAATTCGGACTGCCAGGAATGACAGCAAAACTCACGGCCACAAATTCCGTAGCCACCTAAAGCCTTGGTCTCATCTCTGACACCAATCTGTCGCAATTCAATTCTTGTTTT
Source organism: Lachnospiraceae bacterium (assembly GCA_024403635.1). Lineage (GTDB taxonomy): Bacteria > Bacillota > Clostridia > Lachnospirales > Lachnospiraceae > RGIG5612. The sequence continues at coordinate 971 of JAKSRL010000049.1, forward strand.
ATATACCGATGCTAAATCTTTTACTAATTCACGGAAATCTACTCTGCCATCCGCAGTAAAATAGAATAACAGCTTGTTACGGTCAAAGGTGTATTCTACGTCTACCAGTTTCATCTGAAGGCCATGTTTTGCAATTTTCTCCAGACAAACATCGAAAGCTTTTATTTCTCGTTCCCGGTTTTCTGCTGCTCTTGCGTCATCATCTTCTGTAGCGATACGAAGAACCGGCTTTAACGGGCTGACGATTTCGGATTCATCCACTTCCTTCGGTCCTACAACCATCAAACCATACTCTACGCCTCTGGCAGTTTCTACGATAACATGATCTCCCACGTTAATTTCGTATTCCAATGGATCAAAATAATATATTTTTCCGGTTTTCTTAAATCGGATTCCAACTACTTTTATCATAAAAAACCCTTTCAATTTTTAATATTCTCTCGGATCGTGAGGAGTAGCGTTTCAAAAACCGCCTCACATTTTACGCTGGTCAGAAGCCGGTCTCTGGCCTCGTCCAGTGCTTCAAAAATCTGGTTCATTTTTTCGAAAGACGCCGCCTTTGCCTGCCTTTCCAGAACCGCTTTTTCTTTCACATAGTACAATTCTTTCGAATCTGCGCAGACTTTTACCATCAGCACGTCCCGATACCACATGAGCATATATTTCAAAACATCCAGACCTGACTCCTTATCCAAAGAAGCGGAAAACTCAAAGATTTCCAATGCATCTAAATTATTCAGATTTTTCAACGTTTTTAAGGTAAGTTCCTTCCGTTCGCTTTCGGCGCCGTCCTTTGACAGGATTTCCGCCAAGCCTAAATTACCTTTACTGAAGCTGGCGCATTCTTCTGCCCGGAAGGTGGAAACGCCTGCTTTTTCCAGTTCTTTTATCACCAAATCCTTCGGCAAAGATTCCATATCCAGCCGAATACAACGGGATCGGATGGTATCCAAAAATGCTTCTGCATTATCCGTCAGCAGAAAAATTAAAACGTATGCCGGTGGCTCTTCGATGGTTTTCAAAAGAGCGTTCTGGCCATGTTCGTTTAACAGCTGTGCATCTTTGATAATATAGATTTTATATGGTCCATAGTACGGCGCTACATCCACGGTGTTAATGAGTTGGTCCCGGACTTCCTGAACCGAAAGAACCGAAGGCTTTTCATGCTCCACCCAGATAATATCCGGATGGTTGTGGGTATTGGCCTTAATGCAAGAAGGGCAAGTCATACAAGGGCCCTTCTCTACGCCTTCCTTACAAAGTAAGGCTGCTGCCATGTACTCCGCAAAGGTCTTTTTCCCAGAGCCTGCTGCGCCATTGATAATATAGGCATGAGAGATTTTTCCCTGTGCAGCGGCCTTTTTCAGATGACCCACATTATGCTGATTTCCTAAAATTGCTTTCAGTTCTGACATTTCGTAATTATATCATAGGAAAAAGGCAGATGAAAGACTGCGGTTTTCTAAAATTTCCTTCTTCACGTTCTGGATACATTCTTCCAGTTCCGTATTATCAAACCGTTTTTCGATTCCGGCCTTTTCCAGATTCTCTTCGCTAAAATCTTCGCTGTCTCCTAAAAACCGGCGGCAAACTTCCGCATAGCCTGGATTTGCCTGCTGACGCTCCCGCTGAATCGCCCGTTCCAGTCTCAGGCCATCTTCTACTTCAATATACAATGGCACAATTTTCTCCGGGCCATAATATTCCCGCATCTTTACATAGGACTCCAACGTCCCGATGTAAAGGTAATCGTTGTGTTCCAGATTCACGTTTTCACTGTCCACACTATAGTAATACCAGTCACCGTAAACGGTGTGGTAAACTCGATATTCAATTAACTTTCCAGAGGCTTCAAAATTGTCCAGATCTTCTTTTGTGGTGAAGAAATATTCCACACCATCCTGCTCGCCGGCCCGAATTGGTCTGGTGGTATAGCCTACATAAGGTTTTAAGTTCAATGTTTCATCTTTCAGAATGCGGCTGTAGATCGTATCTTTTCCAGATGCACTTTTCCCCATTAAGAAAAATATCTTTCCCATATTTCCACATTTAATCCTTTATTTATGAACTCAAAGATTTTCTCTTTTCGCTGTTTTGTGAACATTTCTCCTGGTGCAATCAACGGACATCCTGGAGGTGTAATATATACAAAGTCCCGATATTCCTTATTCAAAGGCTGAACGGTCAGAATCGCGATTTGCTCTAACTGTTTTTCCGATAAGGTTTTCGGCGGACGATATTTAAATTTCAAGGTTGATGACAATAAAGCACTGTAGATTTTCTTTAACCGGTCTTTTCCATCCAGAACCGTATTTCCCAGAATAATATAGTCCAGACCAAAGGCTTCTGCTGCCACATTCTGTTCTTCTTTTAAGAACAGAGCAAAATCCTGTCCATCCATCTTATCAGAGAAGAGCACCATACGAGAAGGGTCCAGGTCGAAAATTTCCTCTTCATTTTCCAACAGGGAAACGGCTTCTATGCGCCGGAACTTACTCCGGAAGTCTTGTAAATCTGCAAGGAAATCCGTAAAAGCTTTTTCATTGTCATAGGCCCAGTTGATTCCATAGCCTAACCCAGCTAAAAGAAAGGCGCTGGTATCGGCGGCGGAAAAGCTGTTTAAAGCCACCTGTATTTTTCGGGTCAGTTCCATATCCGTATTGACAAATACAAGAGCGGTCTGATCGGGTGTTGGCAGAGTTTTTCCCGGGCTCTGCACGACAACATCGGCTTCTAAATAAATAGCCGATATCGGGAAATCGTCATGGTATGGGAAATGGGCTCCATAGGATTCATCTACAATTAAAACGGCTCCTGCTCGGTGTACAATTTTGGCGATAGCCTCCACATCCGACACGACCCCTTCCAAAGTTGGAGAGGTAATTACTACGGCATCAATATCTTTATGAGCCTGCAAGGCAGCTTCGATCTCTGCCGGCGAAATGCTTCCATAAATGAAAGAATCCGGAAATAGTTCCTTCGGATATAAGTACCGTACCTTCCGTCGGTTGAAAGACAGCGCGTCAAAAACTTCCTTGGTACAGTTTCTGGCTACAAGGATGCTTCCCCCACCTTTGATAGCCGTAATGGCTGCCATCAAGCCCGCCCGGCTTCCACCGGTGGAAATGAAAATATTCTTCTTGTCGTAGATTTCTTGAAGCCGTCGTTCCACTTCTGCCCGCAAAAAAGAAACGGAAACATTTTTTCCGAAACTATGGCTGTAATTCATGATTTCTTCCACAAGCTTAGCATTTTCCATATATTATGATTTTATCATATCCATTGACATATTTGAGAAAAATTGTATCATAAATGTTGTTCATGTTTAACAATATTTTTGTTCACGTATGCATTATTTTGGAGTGAAAAATGAAATTTATTGATAAAGAATATATCAGTAACACCCTTTTCAAACGGAAAGAAGATGCCCATAAAGGAGATTTCGGAAAAGTACTGATTTATGCCGGCTCCGTAGGTATGGCTGGTGCTGCCATCCTCTGTGGAAAGGCAGCTCTCCGCACGGGAGTCGGTCTGGCCAGATATCTAATTACAGAGGAACGAAAGGAAATTCTTCCTATTCTTCAGATTGCGGTTCCGGAAGCTACCTGCATGACCATCAACAACTTTCAGGAGATTGATTATTCCGAATATAAGGCCATCGTCTGTGGCTGCGGTCTGGGAAAAAGCAGCGAAGTGGCTGCCGGTCTTTCTGTAATTCTGGATAATTTTGAAAACGTTTTAGTGCTGGATGCGGATGCGTTAAATGTTATTGCCACTTCTCCATCGCTGATTGATAAGATGCGAAATTCTCTGGCAGAAATCATCATTACTCCTCATGCAGGAGAAGCGAAACGGTTACTGGATACCTGTGAAGGAATTTCCGGTCTATCTGGAAGAAAAAATGCCGTATGCGCTCTGGCAGAAAGATTTGATTGCATCGCTGTTTTAAAAGGCTCCGGCACTTTGATTGCACAGAAGCGAATCGGAAGTGAAGACGACTCTGCTCTCGAAAAGGATTACACGAAAGATGGTAGCTTTTCGATTTTTGAAAACACTACAGGAAATCCAGGTATGGCCACGGGAGGCTCTGGCGATGTATTAAGTGGTATCATCGCTTCCTTAGCGGCACAGGGCTACTCTGCATTAGATGCAGCCCGCATGGGTGTATTCCTTCACGGAAGAGCCGGTGACTTGGTTGCAAAAGCCGTAGGAGAAATGTCCGTAACCGCTAGTGACATCATCTCCCTTATTCCGGCCGCAATACTAGAATGCTATAAGGAGGAATCATGACTTTACTTTCCTATCAAGTTTTTAAAGCCGTAGTAGAACAGGGAAGTTTCCAGAAGGCTGCAGAAATCTTGGGCATTACACCTTCTGCTGTCAGCCATGCCGTAGCTTCTATGGAATCCGAATTAGGCACTGCTCTTTTTATCCGAAGCAAATCGGGGAACTCCTTAACTAGCTTTGGCCGAAATCTGCTCCCTTACATTAACAATGTTCTGACCAGTGAGCAGACGCTCCAACAGGCGGTTTCAAATTTAGTTGGCAACCATACAGGTATGGTAAAACTTGGCACGTTCTCTTCTGTCTGCACGAACTGGATTCCAACGATTCTGCATACCTTTAACGATATGTACCCGGACATCGGCATCGATATTTATCAGGGAAATTACGACGATATTAAACAGTGGATTAAAACCGGTATCATTGATTTCGGTTTCATTTCCAGTTCTGCTTGTGACAACCTTCCTTTCGAGTCCCTTCACAAGGATCCGTTGCTCTGTGTCCTGCCAAAAGATTATAAGAAGAAAGCTCCTTTGGAGGTAATTACCTTTGACGAGATTCGCTACATGCCATTCATTATGCTGCAGGAAAGCGTTGATTTCGACGTTCGTAATTACTTAAGGGATCATCAGATCACCTACAGTTCCACCTGCCACATTGAAGACGACTTGGCCGCCCTGGCCATGGTGGAAAGTGGCTTCGGCTTCGCCGTTATGCCAGAAATGGTTCTGAAGGGAATTCCTTACGATATTAAGATAAAGGTGTATCCGTTTGAAATTCCAGGCTACCGAATTGTCGGTCTGTCTACCTTAAATTATGATAATATGTCTCCGGCTGCAAAAGCCTTATATGACCATATAAAAAATTTATATTGCAACGACGATTTAGAGAGGTAATTATGAGATTAAGAAATATCCCCGGTTCCCGGGAAGAAATAGCCGCAAACCCATATGCAATCAAGGAAGAACCTGCCGAAGGCGTAGAGGTTTGCATCCGCCTTCATAAAATGGGCGACAAGAAATCTGATGAAGGAGGCCGTCTGGTTTTAGGTGACTGGAAAGTAAAAGGCCATTGGGACGAAGTCTTCGGAAATTCCAACCCGATTCGCATTGAAATCGGAATGGGGAAAGGAGCCTTCATTATGGAGCAAGCCCGTCACAACCCAGACATGAATTTTGTCGGAATCGAAAAATATTCCAGCGTTCTTCTCCGCGCCCTTCAGAAACAGGACGAAGAGCAGCTTCCGAATATCCGCTTTATCCGCATGGATGCGGAATATATTAAGGATGTTTTTGCAGAGGGGGAAGTTGACCGAATCTACCTGAACTTTTCCGACCCATGGCCAAAGGCGAAAACCGCCAAACGCCGCCTGACCTCTCATCAATACTTAGACCGTTACGACAAAATCTTAAAAGCCGACGGTATTGTGGAGTTTAAAACGGATAATGTAGATCTTTTCGATTTTTCTTTGGAAGAAATAGAAGCTTCCAAATGGAATCTGATTGCCGTAACCCGAGACCTTCATGCAGATGCTGCAATGAATGAAGGCAACATTATGACCGAGTATGAAACCAAATTTTCTGCCTTAGGACAAAAAATCTGTAAACTGATTATTAAGCGATAACTCTATGAAAATTTTACTGACCGCCATCAACAGCAAATATATCCATTCCAACTATGCCTTACGCCTCTTGAAAGCCTACGCAGAACAAGAGCTCGCAGAAGTTCCGGAAATTGAAATTGCAGAATATACCATTAACAATCTACAGTCTCAGATTCTGGCTGATATTTATCAACGCCAACCGGACTGCATCATGTTCTCCTGCTATATCTGGAATTGGAATTATGTGCAGGAGCTTTGCAAAGAGCTCCCGAAGATTCTGCCGAAAACGGACCTTTGGCTTGGCGGCCCCGAAGTTTCTTTCGATGCCGATAAGGTATTGAATCATCACCCGGAAATTACGGGCGTGATGATTGGGGAAGGGGAAGAAACCTTTAAGGAGCTGGCAAAAGCTTATGAAAAGGGATGTTCCGATTTTTCCGACATCGCCGGACTTTGTCTGCCTTCTGGATTTACCGATTCTCGTCCCCTTTTGGATATGAACAACCTTCCTTTCGTCTACAAGGAAGAAAATATTCATGACTTTGATCATAAAATCATTTACTACGAGTCTTCCAGAGGCTGTCCGTTTTCCTGCAGCTACTGTCTGTCTTCCGTAGATAAAAATGTACGTTTTGGCTCGAACGAGAAAACTGCGAAAGAGTTACAGTTTTTCCTGGACCATAAAATTCCTCAGGTCAAATTTGTGGATCGCACCTTTAACTGCAACCATGGCCATAGTGAGTTCGTGCTCCAGTATCTGTTAGAGCATGACAATGGCATCACCAATTTCCATTTTGAAATTGCAGCTGATATTCTTTCCGAAAAAGAGCTGGCGATTATGGAACAGATGCGCCCGGGTCTAATTCAGCTGGAAATCGGTGTTCAGTCCACCAACGAAAAAACCCTGAAAGAAATCCATCGGATAACGAATCTGGATACCATAAAATCCATCACAGAAAGAATCCATAAGTTCGGCAACATTCACCAACACCTGGATTTAATTGCCGGCCTTCCATACGAAAATCTGGAAAGCTTCAAAAACAGTTTTAACGAAGTCTATGCCATGAAACCGGACCAATTCCAGTTAGGGTTCCTGAAAGTTTTGAAGGGCTCCTATATGGCTCAAAAAATCGCGGACTACCATCTGAAATATACGGACACCGCTCCTTACGAAGTATTAAGCACGGAATGGCTGTCTTATGGAGACTGTCTGAAACTGAAAAAAATAGAAGAAATGGTAGACCTTTTCTACAACAGCGGCCAGTTTTCTTATACGCTCCCTGTATTAGAAAAGTTGTTTGAAACGCCTTTCGAAATGTATGAAGAGTTGTCCACCTTCTTTGAAAAGAAGGGCTTCTTTATCAACAATCCTGCCCGGGTTTACCGGTATAACTTGTTATTAGATTTCGCTTTGGAATTTGCTCCAGATCAGGCGGACCTGTTCAAAGAACTTTTAACTTTCGATATGTATTTACGGGAAAACTGCAAGACCCGTCCTGCCTTTGCGACGGATTTGAAACCTTATTATGGAATCACAAAAGATATTGCCCGCCAGTTTTCCGAAAACAACAGGAGTTTTGTGGAAGGACTTCCAAAACAATCCCTCCAGAACAAAAAAGACATTGCTCCGGCAAAAGAGCAATGTCATGTAGATCTGTTTTCTTATTCTGTCTGGGAAGCGGATTGTCCAAAATCCAAAGAGCCTCAGTTCGTGGTTTTCGATTACAGCAACCGCAATCCGTTAAACCACAACGCGTCCTTCTTTACTTGCCCAGCTCCTTCGTCTTCTTAGGGGCAGCCAGAACTGCAGAAATAGCAGCGTCTCGGAAGCCGCCTTCCTCTAAAGCCTTTACGCCCATAATGGTGCTGCCGCCAGGGGAGCATACTTCGTCTTTTAACTGCTCCGGATGTTTATCGGACTGGAAAGCCAGTTCGCCAGAACCTACCATCGTCAGTTCTGCATATTTCAGGGCCTTTGCTCTCGGAAGTCCACAAGCGACGCCGCCATCGGCTAACGCATTGATGAACATGTACATAAAAGCAGGACCACAGCCAGAAACAGAGCTTCCTGCATCAATCAGATTCTCTGCAATCTCATCTAAAAATCCAGCAGGCTGAAGGTCTGCAATAATTTCATTTAATACTTCATCGGATACTGCTTCGTTTCTGCAATACAGAATCACGCCCTTGCCTACAGCTACTGGAGTGTTCGGCATAATACGAATCATCGGAAGCTTTTCCCCCAACTGTTCTTCTAAGGTTGCCATTTCCGTTCCTGCCAACATAGTTACCAGCACCGGCTTTTTCTCTACCAGCAAAGTTTTGAGGGAATCAATTACACCTTGTCTCATCTGCGGCTTCACACCTAAGAAAATGACTTCACAACTTTCCACTACTTCTTCGTTGGTTCCGTATGTAATATCCAGCTCTGCTGCCAACTTCTGGGCCTTTTCCATCGTCCGGTTGGCTAACATAATATCCTTCGTCGTCTGGGAAAGAGCTCTTGCAATGGCTCCACCCATATTTCCACATCCGATAAAACCGTATTTCATAACTTTCTCCTATCTGATATTTCCGTTTCCGGTAACGATATATTTGTGAGTATTCATTTCGCACAAGCCCATCGGTCCTCTTGCATGAAGCTTCTGGGTGGAAATGCCGATTTCGCAACCTAATCCAAATTCGCCGCCATCAGTGAAGCGTGTGGAAGCGTTTACATAAACTGCCGCGCTGTCAATCATCGCGGTGAAGCGACCTGCTGCTGCCTCGTCCTCTGTGATGATAGCATCGCTGTGGCCGGTAGAATGGGTCTGTACATGGTCGATAGCCTCTTCTACCCCGTCCACGCATTTCACTGCCAGAATATAATCTAAGAATTCGGTATCGAAATCCTTTTCGCCAGCAGGAGTTCCTTCAATAATGCCAGCAGCAATTTCATCCAATCGTAATTCCACTGGTTCCTGACCGTTGGCAATTCTCTTATCCACTAAAGTAGCTTTGATCATCGGCAGGAATTCCCCGGCGATGGCCTTGTCCACTAAAAGAACTTCCTCTGCGTTGCATACGCTCGGACGGCTGGTCTTTGCGTTCTCTACAATCTTTACCGCTTTCTCTAAGTCTGCTGCTTTATCAACATAAACATGGCAGATACCAGTGCCGGTTGCGATACATGGAACAGTAGCGTTCTTCACACATGCATTGATCAGTCCTGCGCCGCCTCTTGGAATCAGAAGGTCAATATATTCCGGACTGGTCATAAGCAGGTTGGCACTTTCTCTGCTAGTATCATCGACTAAATTGATGGCGTCCTTATCGATGCCGGCTGCTTCCACGCCCGCTCTTAAAACATCAGCAATAGCGCGAGCAGTGCGATAAGCTTCCTTTCCGCCACGTAATACACAAGCGTTTCCACTTTTCAACGTCAAAGCTGCTGCGTCCGCCGTTACGTTCGGACGACTTTCATAAATAATGGCAATAACTCCAATCGGTACGGAAACTTTCTTAACTTTTAATCCCGGCTTCGGCTCGTTTTCATCCAGAATTCTTCCGACTGGGTCCGGCAATTTTACAACGTCACGGATGCCAGCTGCCATAGACTCAATGCGGTCCTTATTAATCATCAGCCGGTCTAACATAACATCGGAAATCACGCCCTTTGCAGCTGCCATGTCTTCATCATTGGCTGCAATAATTTTATCTACGTTGGCGATTAACGCATCCGCCATTTTCGTAAGGGCCAGATTTTTCTGCTCCGTGGTCAACATACCCATCTGACAGGATGCCTTTTTCGCTGCTTTCATCATTTCTCTTGTATCCATGATGCTACCCCCGTTCCGTTTACGCCAGGAAACGGGTTCCTACCGCCTTGCCGTCTAAAATATCATATAAATTCTCTGGAACAGAGCCATTGGCGATAATCATATCGCAACCGGCATCGTTACAGATTTTTGCTGCATTTAATTTCGTTACCATACCACCAGTTCCAAAAGCCGTCCCTTTGCCACTAGCCAGCTTGCGGATGTCATCGTTAATTTCTTTTACAATAGAAATCAATTTTGCATCTGGGTTGGTTCTCGGATCTGCCGTGTACAGACCATCAATATCGGAAAGCAGAATTAAAAGATCGGCCTTTACCGTTTTAGAAACAATCGCTGCCAAAGTATCGTTATCACCAATAACGATTTCATCGGTAGCAATGGTATCATTTTCGTTAATGATCGGGAGAGCGCCGTACTCTAACAGACGCTGAAGGGTGTTGGAGAAATTCTGATGATGCTCCTCGTTCTCTACGTCTGCGTCGGTAATCAGAATCTGAGCTACGGTGTGGTGATACTGGTTGAATAATTTATCATAAACGTACATCAGCTCACACTGGCCAACGGCTGCTACCGCCTGCTTGGAAGGGATGTCATCGGGTCTTGCAGTTAAGCCCAGCTTACCTACACCCATGGCAATAGCACCGGAAGAAACTAAAATAATCTCATTTCCCGCATTCTTAATGTCGCTGATTACTTCGCACAGTTTCTCCACCAGACGGATATTTAAATTGCCGGTTTTGTGAGTCAACGTGCTGGTTCCGATTTTAATAACGATACGCATTATTTTTCTCCATCTATTGATTTTTAAAGGTTGGCTGGCTTTCGCTGTTCTTGAAATCCTAAAATCCACCTTCCTATTATGTGATATTGATTATTTCTTTTTCTCCGCCTTCGGTCACGTAAAATACTCTATATTTCCCAGAATTTCTCTCGATTTAAGGTTGCTTTTTTTTTGGTTTTATCA
>JAKSRL010000005.1 GCA_024403635.1 Lachnospiraceae bacterium
TCGGGCTTCGCAAGCGAAGCTTCTCCTCGCTCAACAGGCTAAAGCCGTATATTAAGAGCGGAAAGCCTTGTATTCTCAAGGCTTTCCGCTCTTTTTATACCATACAGGAACACCAATAGAAGCGACCTATGTGCGATTTTTTTACTAGATTTTAGATGCTTTCCTCTGCTGTTTGCAGGCCATGGTACCGCGACAGGAACTGCTGGGTCCGTGCCATTTTCGGATGATCGATTACTTCGCGAGCCGGGCCTTCCTCTACAACAACACCCTCATCCATAAAGATTACACGATCTGCCACGTCTCTTGCGAATGCCATTTCGTGTGTTACGATAATCATAGTCATGTGCTGCTCTGCCAGGGAACGGATTACACGAAGTACTTCGCCGGTAAGCTCTGGATCCAATGCCGATGTCGGTTCATCAAAGCAAAGGATATCCGGTGACAACGCAAGCGCTCTGGCAATGGCTACACGCTGTTGCTGACCACCCGAAAGCTGATGTGGATAACTATCCATCTTTTCCCCCAGACCTACGTTTTTCAAAAGCCTCTTTGCATTCTCTTCAATTTCCTGAAGTATCTGCTTACGGTTTTCCTTGTAGTCCGGTCGTTCTTTTGCCAAAAGCTCGCTTGCAAGCGTAACATTTCGAAGCGCGGTATACTGTGGAAACAGATTAAAGTCCTGAAATACCAGACCAAAATGCAGTCTCTTTCTTCTCACTACTGCATCGGATTCCTTACTTATATTCTTCGAATCAAATAAGGTCTCGCCATTTACGGTAATGCTTCCTTCATCTACGGAATACAGAAAATTAAGGCAGCGAAGAAACGTTGTCTTTCCGCTTCCGGAAGAACCGATAATGGCAATCGTTTCCCCCTTATTGAGATTCAGGTCCACACCTTTCAAAACATCATTCTTTCCACCAAATGTTTTTTTCAGATTCTTGACTTCCAAAAATGCCATAGATAACCTCCTTAGTTGCCGAAGAAGCTAAGCTTCTTCTCAAGTTTTCTCAACAGCACCGTCAGAATTCCGCTGAAAATCAGATAATAAAGGCCTGTGAAAAACAGTGGCCATATTTCGCCCGATATTCCCTGCGAGCCTTTCATAAAAGCCTGGCCAGCCCAGATAATTTCCTGCAGCGCAATAATACGTGCCAAGGAAGTGTCCTTTACCAAGGTGATGATTTCGTTGGACATTGGCGGAACGATTCTCTTGACCATCTGAAGCAGCGTGACTTTAAAGAAGATCTGGCTTTTGGTCATACCAAGCACCTGACCTGCCTCCTGCTGTCCCTTTGGAACGCCTTGTATTCCGCCTCTGAAAATTTCGGAGAAATAGCATGCGTAATTGATAATAAAAGCAACAGCGGATGCCAGAAAACGTCCGCTTTCACCACTTCCCCAAATAGGATTGTTCCAGACAAGTCCAGGGAAGAAATAGATTACCAGCATCTGCAGCATTAAAGGTGTGCCACGCACAATCAATACAATAAATCGAAATACGGCGCTGACCGGCTTAATCTTACTCATGGATCCGAAGGATATTAAAAGTCCTAACGGAATTGCCCCAATCAGCGTAACAGCAAACAGTTTCAAGGTCTGAAGTGATCCGATATTCAGCTCCTGAAATGCTGTAGGAAACTGTTGAAAAAAAGTACTCATGGAACGAATCCTGCCTTTTATTTGTTTGGTTATATAGATTGATATGGGGCGTTACAGATCCTGCAACACCCCATAAATAAATCAAATTTAATTAATTATTTACTGAGCAATAATGGACGCCTGAACACCATAAGTTTCTGCGAAAGCCATCATAGAACCATCCTCGTAGCTCTGTTTCAGAAACTCATTCAGTTTTGCTGCAAGGTCGCTGCCTTTACGGAAGCCAACACCATACTGTTCTCCATCTTTCTCGTTCAGACTGAATGTATAAACCAACTTGTCATAGCCAGTGCCTTCACCAACCATAGCTCCTGCCATCAAAGCATCAATAACAGCTGCGTCGCTTGTTCCTGCTGCAACTTCCATCAATGCAGTAGCCTGATCCTTTACAGGAGTTGCCTGATAGGATAATTTTGTAACTTCTGCTTCACCTGCGCTGCCAGCTTCAACAGCGAAAACCAGATCTTTCAGACTCTCAACGGTAGGGTAGTCCTTAGCGATATTTGCAGGCAGAACAACTACCTGGGTATTGTTGCAATAAGCGTTGGAGCATTCCATTGCACTCGTTACTTCATCGGTAAGAGTCATGCCGTTCCATACACAGTCAATGGTCTTTCCATTAAGCTCAAGAATCTTGTTATCCCACTCAATTTCAATAAATTCAACTTCAACACCGAGGCTTTTTGCAAAAGCCGTTGCCAAATCAGCATCGAATCCGATCCATTCACCATTTTCTCCTCTATAATCCATTGGGTTGAAATCAGTGATACCAACAACCAGGGCGCCTTTTTCCTGAACATAAGCAAGATCTGAAGTATTTTCAGAAGATGGTTCTGTTGGAGTTTTCGAATTTCCTCCGCAAGCTACAAGGCCAAAAATCATTAACGCAGCAAGTGCGATGACTAAAAATTTCTTCATGTTTTCCTCCTAAATTATCTGAAAGATTTTTTAGATTTGTTTATCGTTGTAACAGTTTACCACGATAGTGTGATAATGTAAAGAAGTGTATGTCAAACTTTACTATTGTCGATCCAACCTTCTGCATCATAAATATCCACACGGAAAACTATGCTTATATCCTTTCCGAAATATTTTTAAACAGTACCTCAACAATTCCGAAATCACGGTCCAGTGACTGCGGCAACGTCGGAACTCTGTTGTAAAGCAGGTAAATATACTCATCCTTTCGCCCGCCAAAATCGAGAATCTCCACCGTATATACCGATGGCGCCGAGGTATTTCTCCGAATCTTGACCCCAACTACGGTACCCTGCAGACTCAGTGTCGTTTCGTCCACCGTCAATTCCAGTTTCACGGGATCTCCCAAACGAAAAACGCCAGGATCATCAAAAAAGACATTCATGCTGTGCTCGGTAAGCAAGGTCGTTATGCCCTGGTATACTTTCCCATTCTTTTCTCCCGTGACCATTTCCGCATCTTTGACCGTAACATTTTCCCCGTCATAATCTCTGCCATCCACAAGGCAAAGGGACATGATGATGAAATATACGTTGCGGAATAACCAATACAATACGGTAAGCAAGCCAAACGCTTGTGTGTGGAACAGCAAGATAGAAACTCGTATCAAGCCAAAAATACAGCAGGCAAGCAGAATCCAAAATGGAATTTTATAGGAAAGGTTCCGACCTTTACTGACCGCGCCAGACTGCTTGTTCGTCACCTTGAATGTTGACATAGAGATGCCAAAAGATTCCTGAAGGATCGGTATCAGAAGAAACGGCATGACAGATGTTTCCTGAATACCACTCCATTTTGTGGAGAGCGTGTTGCTGCTTATCAGACGGAAGCACAAATACTGCGCAACGAACATCGGAAGCCAGAACAGCAGCAACTCCGGAAAACTGCACAGAAACATCGGTATTCCCGCCACAGCAAACAGCAGCGGTGAAATGACATACACCAGATTCCGGATTGGAGAGAACCAATAGGTCACGGAGCTGACATAGCTGATCTTCTGTCTAAGAGAAAGTCCGCGTCTTGCGAATATCTTCAGTTTCTTTGCCGTTCGGATAACGCCGCGTCCCCAGCGAGTACGTTGCTTTACATGCTCGGCAAATGAGGTTGGAGCAAGTCCTGAGGCAAGAGGCTCCGGCAATCCAAGGCTGACAAAGCCCGATGATTCGATCAGCAGTCCCGTTGCAAAGTCCTCGGTAATGGACTCCGTGTAAAATCCTCCGACTGCTTCGAGTGCTTTTCTGCTGAGAATCGTATTAGACCCACCGTAGATTACCGTGTTTTCAGAGGTACGAGCTGCCTCAACCGTGCGATAAAAAAAGTCCTGCTCATTCGGAATCCTGTTTTCACAGTAAAGATTGTGCTGGAATACGTCCGGATTATAGAAGCACTGCGGCGTTTGAATCAGTCCGAGTGGTATACGGCTTCCTTCCGGAAGACGGCTGTTTCTTTCTTCTGCATCGATAAAATAAGGAATCGTTTTAAGAAGAAATTCCTCACGTGGGATCATATCTGCATCAAATGTGACTACATATGGAGACGTACTCAAAGAAAGCGCGTGATTCAGATTTCCGGCTTTCGCGCCTTTGTTGTCCGGTCGGTCCAAATAGTTTATCCCGAGTTCTTGTGCAAGAGCACGCATTTCACTTCTTCGATTATCATCGCAAAGATAAATATGCACTTTTGATTTGTCTGGGTATTTCATCCGCAAACAGCCGACAAGCGTCTTACGGAGCAACTCGGTTGATTCGTTGTATGTCGCAATAAAGACATCCACGTCAGGATATTGGCTTTCCTCCACTTCCGGCAGCGGGTATGTACGCAGGCGGGACATCGACGAATAGTGCACGAGCGATTCTGCAAATCCTGCAATTTCAACAACGAGGAGGAGAATGCTCAATGCCGTTGCGACCCAACCGTAGATGAGTGGCAGCGTTGCGATAATACGCCAAATAAGATAGGTCAGCGAGCAAAACGTCGAAATAATGAGAAAAACCTTGCCCGCTTTAATTTTTCTACTATTTTTACTGTATTTGTTCTTTTCATCGCTGGTGCGCGAGAGAAGATCATTGTAGGTAAAATGTTTTTTCTTGCCGATTCGTCGTGCGATATGAGAAATACCAATACTCAACAAAAGGGCAGCTATGGAGAATGCGGCAATAAACAACCATTCCAGAAATGGCTGTTTCTTCATAGCTCCAAGAACTGTGGAAGTTGCTGCAGCGCGTGTGTAGGAATCTGCTTTTGCCTCTGCCATCGGTACTCCGCGTAGGATATCTCTGACATAAACTCCGTACGATGAAAGATTTTTGTCCGACAAAGCTTTCTTTGCGGACGTTCCCGGCTGAAACATGCCCGAGCCCTCATCCTTATCAGAAAGACTCCATACCGCATAGGAAAGGCCCCGGTCCTTCAGAAGCGACATCCATTTTTCTGCTTCCTCGTAGTCAATATCGCCATCCCCTGTATGTTCGCAAAAGCCACACTCGGTGATAAATACAGGCAATCCGCTGTTCAATGCATTTTCAAGCTCATTTCTCAATTCTTCGCCATGAGTTGCCGAATAGAAGTGGAGCGTATACATAATATTAGACCAGCCTTCTATCGGCTCCTTCAGAGGCGCGGAAATCTCTTTGTCAAAATCCGGCGTGCCGACAATAATAACCGCGTTTTCATTATAGCTTTTTATCACAGGAATCACACAGGAGGCATATCTGCGCACATCGGCCCACGTGACATCTCCGTTCGGTTCATTGCATATCTCAAAAATAACATTTGGCACATTTGCATATTCCGCAGCGATGGTGTCAAAGAAAGCAATCGCTTCGGACAGATCCTGATTCGGATTTCCGTGCTCCAGGATATGCCAATCCACTAGAACGTACATATCTGCTTCCACGGCGTACTGAATTCCTTTTTTCAGCAGCTTCATGTTCGTTTTTTGGTTTCCGTTGCAGTAATCACTGGAATACATAGCAAGCCGAACAAGATTCGCGCCCCATTCCTTGCTGATATGCGAAAACAAGTCCGGATTCACATAATCCGGATAATACGTAAGCCCATGCGTGCTTACACCGCGAAGAACAGCTAGCTGACCGTTTTCGCCCACCAGTTGTGCCCCTTCCAGATGTAATTGGCCCGTCGAAGACGGACGTGCAGCGTTGTCCGGTGCATTGTTTGTGGTGCCCTCAAATGCTTTCGCAGATATAGAGAAACTGCAGACAAGGAGCACAGAAAGAATTATGAGGCAGAATGCTTTTATACGACAGAAAACAGATTTCATGCTACTAAACTCTTTTCGTTTTTTTATTTGATTCAGAACAGCAGTACGGTGATTTTTCTTTTATTCTTTTGTCCTTTCAGGTATTGCAAAGCTGTCCAATCGCATTGAATTATCAACATCTAAAATTATAGAAAGCCTTTCGTCGCCCGTCAATGAATCCTTCGAATTTTGCCTGTTTTGACAAGCAACTTTCCGGCCACTATACTAATATAGGACTAGATAGTCGCTTTTGACATCCTTCGGAGACACTTGCAAAAGGAACCACTTATGAAAAGAAAATTCATCTGCGCTTTTGTTGCTGCGCTTTGTTTTTTATTAATAGGTTGTGGCGGAAACAAACATAACCAGCCATCGGAATCCGACATGATCATCGCTTCCGAGCATGCTCTTCCCATTGCGGATGAAACGCTATTAAACTTGTGCGATGAAATATATGAAGAAGCGAAGGCCATAAACGACAACAACGAGAAGACCTCTTTTATCGTTCAGCAGCTAGGAACAGCTGGCTATACCGCAATCGACTACGACAATCTTGTGAATATGACCTGCACAGAACCGCTGAAGGATTTCATCCAAAAACAAGAAGCCGGTGAGAATGCAGAAGTCGTTGTGGTACGCACTTTTCCGGCTGACAATTTTTCTATCCTTCATTTCCAATCGGAGCAAGGAGAAGTTTCTGCTTCTCTATCCTATTTTCAATATCTGAATCATCAACTTTGCCCAACAATGGCATATGAATTCCTTGCCTCCAATTTTCAACAGACCGAAGATGGGTATCTTCTAATCTCTGGCACCGTATATTCGCCGGAATCTTATCTGCTTACTTTATCGGAAGAGCAAGAACATATTGCTTTACGGATTGACCCATTGGATGACACTTGCCGTCAACTGTACAAAAAATATATTTCTCCCCTTTCCTATAGCCGAAATAATGTTTTTATTACCGAATGGAATGATTCCTCCTTCCACAGCCTGGATTTTTACGACATTTTTGAAAAATTCTATTCCGAAGTGTATTCCTCGGAGTTCCCATATACTTATAGCGAAGAACTTTCTTCCAACGCGGAATATCGCGTTCCATCAGAGGAATTTGAAAAAGTAGTAACAAAGCATTTCGCAATCTCCAGTCAAGAGCTTCGCGACAATTTGTCCTATGATGCGGACACGGATACTTATCTGTTCCAGCCAAGAAGCCTTCATGAACAGGACTATGCAGAAATTCCAGTACCAGAGGTGGTTTCCTACCAAGAGAATAATGACGGTTCCCTCACGCTAACTGTCCATGCCGTATTCCCAGAAGAAAATACTTCCAACTTGTTTTCTCACGAAGTCACCGTGAAAGAAACCGATGACAGTTTTTATTATCTGTCCAACCATATCCTTGCACAAAAGGAACTTCGTCCATGGTGGCACGGCAGTCGAAGAAACGAATAGTCTCAAAATAAAAGTATTACAAAAGCCCCGGGAAATTCCCGGGGCTTCTATTATCTTATCTCCTTTCTTAATATAAAAATTAATTTATCTAGGTATCGGCATTGGAGTAATGCTCATAATGTAGTACGCAATATTAAAATAGGTTGCAAATGTAGTCCATAAAAGCAACACCAACATCATAACTCCGGCAATTTTCTGGACACGGAAAAACTGAATGGTGCTAATCAATATAGTTATCCACATCATTATAATCAGAAGCAAGGCAACCAAATAGTTTTTACCTACGAAAAAGACCAATGGCCAGCAAAAGTTCATGACCAGCTGGATGCCATAGAAAATCAGAGCGTGGAGTTTTAAATCCGGATCCGTTTTCGCTGTGAATACAAGGTAGGATGCATATCCCATCATAATATACAAAATCGTCCATACAATCGGAAAAACCCATCCCGGAGGTGCAAGAAGCGGGTGGTTCATAATATCATAAAAGCGCATGTCTTTTGCGGCCAGAATTGCAGAAATGGCACCAACGGCCAGCGGAATTAAAATTGCGATAATCAATGCTGCTACATGCTTGTTTTGTGTCTTAGTGTCTGTCAATATTTTTCCTCCTTAATTTAACTACCGTTACATTTTCCATATGATATTCTTTCTATTTTATTTTTGATTTTTTCTTTTTCGAAAGAACCGTTCCGCCTTTTCTTTTTGGAAATGGCTTCGGCTCTTTTCTGCCTTCAGCATATCTGCTTATTTTATAAGTACAATCCCCAGTAACGAAGTATGCCCACTTCAGTTATGCAAGGAATTCCTTCTTTTCCCTGATTTTTCACGGTTCTGTAGCGGTTTGTCCACCTATGTCAAGTTAATTCAAAAACTGGTGGATGATTTTGAGGCATTCACCTTCTTTTTTTTCATTTTCGTAGGCTTCGTCCACCTATGCAAAGTATACGTGAATTTTGGTGGACGATTTATGGCAAAACAGTCCACCAATTTTATTATTTTCATTCTTTTGGTGAAATCGTCCGAACTTTTCATTATTTTGAAGGCAAAAACATCCACCAAAAAAATAGGCAATGGTCAATTGGTGGATGCAATCTTCCTTTTAACATAATTGTTATTACTATTAAGTAGTCTTTTGTAATTTATCACGAATAATGCTTTTTTCGATTACTGGGCAATCCCTTTCATTTTCAAATTCATCTTAAAGGTCGCTTGTATTGTTGCCTATGCTATAAGGAATGTATATAATTGTTGACAGATATTTCTAAAAAATAGACACATCGTTTTTTTTGCAAATAGGAGAGTATTTTTATGAAAACTATTTTATGTTATGGAGATTCCAATACTTACGGGTTAAATCCAGAGTGGGTTCATGGAAACTTTGGACGCCATGATATTAACACCCGTTGGCCTGGCCGCCTTCAGAATCAGTTAGGCAGCGAGTACCATGTTATCGAAGAAGGTCTTTGCGGACGAAACACCTGCTTTGAAGACCCTACTTCCCCATACCGTAACGGTCTGCCTTATTTTCAGCCATGTATTGAAACTCATGCTCCTCTGGACTTGATTATCATTATGCTGGGAACCAACGACTGCAAGGATATTCTGAACGCAAGTCCTGCAGAAATCGCTATGGGCCTTGCAAGACTGATTAAGATTGCAAAGGATCCTGCTCTTTATCTGGGTGCTCCCGTTCCTAAAATTCTGGTTGCTGTTCCTGTTCCAATTGATGAGGGTGCAACCAAGCTTCCTATGGGAATGATCAGTATGAAACAGGTAGAAAAATCCCGTGCTCTTGCAGCACAATATAAAAATACCGCAAAGATGAACGGTTGCGAATATATCGACTTAGGTGAATATGCAAAAACTACAACCTTTGAAGGCATCCATCTGAGCGAAGAGGCTCATGCTGCAGTAGCGGATGCCTTAGAAAAGAAAATTCGCGAAATTTTAGAGTGAACAATAGAAGGAGAAAAAATGAAAGACTTTACAAAATTAGATAAGTTAATTAACCGTTTTGTTGACCAGGGCACGAACCCAGGTTGCGCCGTTGCCATTATGCAGGGCGATGAAATGATTTATCACGGCGAAGCTGGATATTCCAACATCGAAGAGGGAAAGAAAATCGACGTGCATAGCATGTTCAGCCAGGCTTCTACCACTAAGCTTTTCACCTATGCCATTCTTGGCATGATTTATGAAGAGGGCGAATTCTTATTCAGCGATCCTCTGTACTACTATCTGCCAGAATGGAAAGACACCCAGAAATATGTTGTTCGTCCAAACGGACAGGTAGACGTGGAGCCTTTAGAGAAGCCAATCACCATTCGTGACGCAGTAGATATGATGTGTGGTCTTCCTTATTGCATGGTTCCTTCTGCAAATCCAACCACTCCAACTCTGGCTGCTATGAGCCGCGAAATGGCAGAACTCTTAAAGAAAGGTCCTAGTACCATTGCAGAAGAAGTTCACGTTATGGCTAACGTTCCTGTTATGTTTGAGCCAGGAAGCCATTGGCAGTACGGCTTCGGTTCCGAAATCACCGGCGTTTTAGTAGAAACTTTCACTGGCAAACCATTAAGGCAGGTATTTAAAGAGCGCATTATCGAGCCATTAGGCTTAAAGGATGCCGATACTCTGGTAAATGATGGAAATAGAGACAAAATCGTTACCACCTATTTCAAAAAAGATGGTCAGTTTAAATCTGCTCCTGGCTTCTCTGTTGCAGAAGAAGGCAGCGTTCCAGTAGGCGCTCGTCCAAACCTCTTAATCAGTGCTCATGACTTCGCAGTTTTCATGCAGATGCTGGCAAACGGCGGAACCTACAAGGGAGAGAAATTCTTAGGCGCAGGCACAGTTGCTATGCTTCATGAGAATCACCTGGGCGATGCTCAGATGGCAGATTTCACCAACGATTATCTGGCTGGCTATGGCTATGGTTTCGGTTTCCGTACTCTCCTCACCCAGAAATATGGTCACAATGGTCAC
The DNA here is from genome assembly GCA_024403635.1 of Lachnospiraceae bacterium. Lineage (GTDB taxonomy): Bacteria > Bacillota > Clostridia > Lachnospirales > Lachnospiraceae > RGIG5612. Next base: position 10,340 of record JAKSRL010000005.1, read on the forward strand.
TTAGGAAACTTTGGTTGGACCGGAGGCTCCGGAATCTGGGTAGAAGCTGACCCTACCGACAAATTCGCAGTAGCTTATATGCACAACATGGCTCCAAACGATGAGTTATATCACCACCACAGAGTACGTGCCGTAGTAAACGGAATTATGCTGTAATCATCTGCAGGATTTCGAAAGAATGCTCACAAAAGACGATTTTAAAAAAGTATATGAGTTATTAGACAATGCCACACCTCTTTCCTGCGATTGCGGGAAGATGTGTGGTGCTGTTTGCTGTAAACCGAAAAAGACGTTTTTCTACAGCAGCCTTTGGGTTTACATGCTTCCGGGAGAAGATTGTCTTCATGATAAAAATGACAAATGGCTGAAATGGTACCGCTTAAATTCTAAAAAACATCTGTTTCCAAAATCCTGGGGAAAGAGATTCTGGGCAGTGCGTTGTACAGGACCTGAAAATTGCAAACGAACCCTTCGTCCAATCCAATGCCGTACCTTCCCTTTAATGCCTTATCTTGGAGCAGCTGGAGAATTTCAGCTGATTCTGTTTAATCAACCTCTTCCATATGAGTGTCCCCTGGTTACGGAAGGCCGGGAATTAGAAAAATGTTTTATCACAAACGTTCGAAGTGCCTGGGAAATCTTGCTGCAGGACAGCCGGATTTATGATTATATAAAAAACGATTCGGAAAAAATACGAAAAGCCGGGGACGCAATCCAGATTATCGAATCGGAATAACCTTCCTATTTTTTTATTTTGTGATAAAATTCAAATAAGACATAATTTCATACTTGAACAGAAACTGATTTGTATTGCAGGAACATCCTGCCCAATGATAGGAGAAGTGTTATGAAAGTTGGTTTATATTCGATTTCCTGTTCAGGAACATGGTTCAACGACCGCCCGGCTTTGACCGTAGAAGAGTTTATGGATACGGCAAAGAAATTCGGTTATGACGGCGTTGAAATCGATCTTAAGAGACCTCACGGATCGCCTATAGACTTAGACGAAAAACGCTGCAAGGAAATCAAAGACTATGCAGATAAATTAGGCCTCGAAATCTACGCAACAGCAGCCAACAACTGCTTTGCATCTATCGTACCAGAAAAAATTGAAGCGGAACTGCTTTTTGTCCGCGAGCAGATTAAGATTACCGCTATGCTGGGTGCACCGGTAATGCGTGTTTTCGCTGCATGGCGCGGAATCACAAAACGCGATGGCATCGCTACCTATGAGCCGACCCATGAATTAGAAACTCATGGTGCTTTAGCATATCAGCTGAAACAGTCCGTGATTGCCTGCCTCCAGGAAGCAGTAAAATGGGCCGAGGAATATGGCGTTGTTCTGGCTCTTCAAAATCATGAGCCAGTGATTAAGGACTACCGCGACATGATCGAATACGTACAGATTATCGATTCCCCATGGCTGAAATGCTGCTTCGATGCTCCTTGCTGTGGATACTATGAAGCGGTACAGACCGATGAATATATGCAAAAGGCAACCCGTGACGTGGGAGATCTTCAGGTTCTGTCACATGCAAACGCTGAGTTTAAAGAAAACGAAGATGGTTCCATCGAAATGATTAAATATGATAATCAGATGGCTCTGACGAACTATCCAATGTTTATTAAGACCTTAAAAGAAGTCGGCTATGAAGGCTATATCGGCTATGAATTCTGCCATATGCCATTCCACGGCGGAAAGATTTTAGGTTATAACGATTATATTGAAAACCAGATTCGTCTGGCACAGAAATATTTCCGTGGCCTGATGGAACAAGATTATTAAGATATGTCAAGGGGGACAATATGCAACATAATAAATCTGCTTCCATCCGGGGCGAATACAGTAAATATATTCATGAAACACGTCGGGCGATAAAGACTCCAGAAAACATCTTAAAACCAGATGGAACCTGCGAGTTCGGAACGTTTGAATCCGAATTTCCAAAAATGGATTTTCTGAAAATAAATGGTCCAACGGCTCTTCCGAATGTCTTCAACCGATTAAAACTGACCTTATGGGAAGCAACAGAAATTCATCTGGAACAAGGAGTTCTTCTTGCTGCATTATGTGACATGGGCTTCTTCGGCATCATGTTTCATATTTTTTACGACAAAAGAACCCATCAAACCTTTTGCTGGGACACACGCATGAGCAGCAAAAAAGCTTTGATCGCACCTACTTTAATAAATGGAGACATGACTTATGCGGAAACCCCTGAAGGCTTCATTAAATATATTAATACCTTTAATGAAGGCCGCGCGGAACTTTCTGGCTGCCATAAAGGAAAATGTCTGATTACGGTACCAAATAAAGAAAAGACCGCGGTAAAAGCGATTCCGGAAAACCAGGGAACTGGTTCGTTGGAATATGACCTTCAGCTAACCCGTCTTTCCAGCCCTTGCATTGCCAGTATTCCATTTTCAAAAACCCGTCCTCGTCCTTTATATTCCCAAAAGGATTTCTTCAAGGTATCTGGAAAACTAACAATAAACGGAGAAGAGTTTCTATGTGATGAAAATACAACCGCAGTAATTGATGACCATCGTGGCTACTATCCGCGTCGTGCTCATTATGATTGGTTAACTACCATGGGGCGGTATGATATTAATGGAGAGAAAAAGTATCTGGCTTTTAACCTGACAAGAAACCAGTCCATTGACCAGGAACAGTTTAACGAAAACATTCTATGGCTCGAAGGTTCCTCCAGCCTTCTCCCACCGGTAACCTTTACCCGTACTCCGGAAACCAAAGACTTCCGGGATTATGCAGAATGTCTGGTGAAGGACGAATATGGCATGGTAAATCTAAAGTATAAAATTTACAGCCTGCATCCGATGATTACTCATGCTCTTCTGGTAAATATCGACTACTACGTTACTTTTGGTGAACTAGAGGGATATATATTAGACGAAGCTGGCAATAAATATGATCTGACCGGATGTGTCGGAATTGGCGAAGATAAAACCTTATTGTTCTAAAGTACGATTCAAAATCTTCCAGAAAATTGAAACCACAAAAAGATACGAAATGCAAAGCACTCATCAAATAAATTGATGAGTGCTTTTTTTCATAAAAAATAATATTCCATCACAAACGAATTATTCCGCTTCGTATCTGGTAGTTGTACTTATCCTATAAGGTGATATTTTGAAACCACAAAAACAAAATAACGCGTTCGACAAAATCCACGCGATGAAATAGATATTGTACAGAAAGGAAAAAGAATGAGAAGTTTTACAACATTTACTTTACAGTATGCTCACCGTTTTTACGGATTCGGCGGAGAAGCACAATACCTTCATGGGCACACTGGAACCCTGACCATCGAGGTGGAAGCTCCGATTAATGAAGGCGTCAATATGGTCTTCCCTTGCAACGAAATTAAAAAAACCGCCTGGGAGGTTTTACGAAATTTCGACCACGCATTGATATTAAGAGAAGACGACCCTCTGCTTCCGGCTATTCAGGCGGTCTACAAAAACCAAGGAATCTATGACGGGACAGAAACTAACACCAACATGGGACCTGCTTTCAAAACTACGCTGGCAGCAGCGTATCCCTCCTGTCGCATAGTCGTAACCAAAGAAACTATGACGGTAGAAGGTATGATTAAAATTGTTTATGACTTACTAAAGGATAAACTGAACATCTCCAAGATTACCTTTACCAGCGGTGACAATGGAGCTTGTGAGAACTTTGTTCCGCTGTTGATGCAGGAACTCTGTCCAATCTGTGGAGTAGAATTAAAAGAAAATGGGAGATGCCCAAAGTGCGGATATCAAAACAATAAAAGCATTCCCGAATAGTATTTTATAACGCCGGAAACGGCTTATAAAAACAGGCTTACCGGAAAAGGAAATCAACTCCGCCAGATTTCACCAAAGTACGGTAAGCCTTATTTTTTATTTGTTTTTTGATTCCTATTTTCTTATTCCACAACCTTCATCAGCACTTTGGCGAAGAGACGATGTCCAGCTTCCGAAGGATGATTGAAGCCGTTGGCCAGCATCGGTTTTACTGGATAACCCTGCTTCTCATACTCTTTCCATACGGCATAAGTGTCCGCAAGGGAAGTATCATATTTAACAGCTAAGTCACGGATAACTGCAACTCTTTCTTCCAAGGTGCATACATGATTTTCCATTTCCGGACGAGGAGCAATCATCAGGTTTGGCGTCATCAGAATAATGTCCGCATCGGTTTCATTTTTAATACGTTCCACGATTTTATCCAGATGGCTTGCAAAAACTTCACAAATGCCCATATGCTCATCCCAGTTCAGTGCTGGGTTAATGGTTACCAGATCTGGCTGGTAGCGGATAACATCACGGTCCAATCTCTTTAACATGCCCATAACATTGTCTCCGGCAATTCCGGAATTTACTACGCTGAGGGCGGTATTCTGGTAAAAGTCTGCAACAGCCTGCCAGAATTTGGTCAAGTAGCTGTTGCCGATATCAGATACTTCGCCAATATCATTTTCTCCGATGGTTCCAGAGGTCATTTTTTTAATATGAGCCTGAAATTCTTCTGGTGTTGTAAATGTGGATTCAAATTTACCAGCAGTTACGCTATCGCCTAAACCTACGATTAACGGGTTTTTTGGCTCCAATCCGTCTTCTGGTACAGGGAACGGACTTAAGATATTGATGTTTCCACGGTTGGTGTACATCAGTCGCTGGAAACGTTCTGGTTTCTTGTCATTGACGCATTTAATTTCGTCTGCAATTTTAAAAATCGCTTCTTCATATTCTATCGGTGTAACAAAACCGGTTTTATAACTTGATCTCATAATTCCCCCTCTAATAAAAATATTTGTGGTTCAAAACTATGATTTTATTATAATAATTAACCTCTCTTCCCGCAAGAAAATGCAAAGGATTTTCCTCAAACGAATCTCAAAGAAATCACACTATCAACACAAAAAATATGCTATAATATTGGTCAATTTATAAAATGCAAAGTGAGAGTATCTATGCATAAGAAAAAACGTATTAAACCAATTTTTATTATTCTGCCAATTGTTATTGTTTTATTGGCGCTTATTTCTATACCGATTGCAAAAGTTAGTATCACGAAAAACCAGGCTTCTAATCTAAAAGATTCTCTAATATATTTCCTTGATTGTGTTAAAAATAAAGACTCAGAAGGTGCAGAAAAAGCTCTAGCGGATACACGCGAAAAAACAGATACCCTGAATGACACTTTAAATGACGGATTTTGGAAAACTGCCAGAAAAGTTTCTTTTGTTGATCGAGAGCTCGATGTTGCCGACGAGCTTTTAACAATCGTCTATGATGTGGAAGATAATCTGCTGTCTCCGCTTGTAGAGAAAATGAAAAAATACCCGTTAACGGATTTGAAAGTTGGCGATGGTTTTAATACAAAACTTATGAATGTTTATCTGGATTTTCTGGAAGAAAAGCAGCCTTATCTGGAAGAAATCCTTGGAAAAATCAACTCCATTGATACGGATTCCTTTGTTGGAGGTTTTCTTGGGGAAAAGAAAGATTCTATTTACAAAGCCGTTGATGCTTATCATGAAGCGTCTGCTCTTCTCCCATTTTTAAGAGTTTTCATTGGAGACGGAAGTGATAGGCTCTATCTTTTAGCTGCCCAAAACTCTGCCGAAATCAGAGCTTCTGGCGGTTTCCCTGGTTCCATTGGTACCATAAAAATCAAAGATGGTGTTCTGACCATCGGAGATTTCGCTAGTGTATATTATGTTCTTGACGGTTCCATTTCATATAAATCCGGTCTTGATAGTTCAGACTATATTTTCGGAACATGGATTGATGCGCCTAGGGACGCTTGCTTCATTCCTGACTTTAAAAAAGTTGGACAAGTATGGGCGGTTGCCTATCAGGACTATCAGTTAGCCCATCCGGAAGGAAATGAAGAATACTATTACGACTACGATTATTTCTATGATGATAGTGAAGAGGAAACTGTATCCGACAATACAGAAGCCCCGGAAGATGAAGATGTTATTGGCGAAATCTTAAGCAATAAAATAGATTATGTTATAGATAGAACCTTCCTTGTTGGAGATCCGGAAGTCGATGAGCCGGATGGGGAAGAGCCGGGCGGCGAAGAGCCGGGCGGCGAAGAACCTGGTGGCAAAGAACCTGGTGGCAAAGAACCTGGTGCCGAAACAGACCCTGAAAAAGAAAAGAATACCGGAAAAACAGAATATGATTTCGAATATGGCGGAATCATGTATACCGGAATCTATGATGGGGTAAATTATGATTACAGTACGGATGAAGAACCTTACCATGTTGATGGGGTTGTTTCCTTAACACCTGCAATCATTCAAATGTTGTTAAAAGATATCGGTGAAGTTCAACTGTTTGATGGAACCGTATTAAACGGAGAGAATGCTACAAGAATTTTACAACATGAGATTTATATAAAATATTATTGCAAAGACTCCTTTGACGATAATAGTGGATATTTTGCTGATACTCTTTTTGCGGAAACAGCGAAAAAGGTAATGAAGGAATTTGTTTCTAATTTTGAAATCAGCAAATTTGCAGATTATTATCAATTATTCAAGGATGGTGCGGAACAAAAAATTATCAATGTCTGGATGTCAAATCCAGAAGAGCAAAAAATTGTCGAAGAAATAGGAATTTCCGGAAAACTGAACGATGACCCAGAAAATCCTGTTGCCGGAGTTTATTTCTCCCTGGCAGATGCGAGCAAGCTAGGTTGGTACGTTGACATCATTCCAGAAATCAGCGAGCCGGTCATTAACGCAGACAACTCCAGAACGTATGATGTAAAAATCACATTGAACAATATGATGAGTGATGAGGAGCAAAGAAAAATCAACTGGTATATCATCGGTACTTATGATGGTGACATCCGTTCCTTCATTCATTGCTTTGCACCAGCCGGTGGCACGATTACAGACGTTGAAACCAGCAATGGTATGTATATGCTGGAAGATGAATACCATGGCTTACAAGTAGCTTATAATTTGGATGTACTGATCGGCCGTGGAAATCCGATCGAAATCACTTACAAAATCACGACAGCGCCGGGTGTTGAAACTCCACTGAAGGTTGTAACAACCCCTACTCTGACCCAGTATCGTCTGCCAGAAGACTATGGCCCAATTACTGGTGAAAATGTTGTTGATTGAAGCGATGATGATTGGAATGAAAATGATTCCATAATAATTTCTAAAAACTTCGGGCAGGGAACATTTCCCTGCCCGTTTTTTATTCTTATTTAATAAACAGCGGATAATCTTATTTCACAATTTCTTTCAAAAGGAAATATGCTGCTGCAGTTTCTGCATTAGTAAATCCTTTTCCTACGCCCTTTAAGAACATCGCTGCAATTTCTTTTGCCAGGTCTTCCTGACCTGCTGCCATCAGACCATCGATAATCATCAGGTTGTCGGTTGGAAGAATGCTGCCACCGTTTACGCTTAGCTTGCTGTAATCCATGCTGGTCATGCGTTGGGAAAGAAGTCCTCCTTTTACCAAAAATCCATTACCAAGAGTCAGGTCTTCTGCCATTATTTCAACAACTTGCTCTGGAAGTCTATCACCTAAAACTAATGGACGGTAGAACTGCAAGGATTCTGTGTTAATCATGGCTCCGGTGTAATGGTCTCTACCTAAGAATCTTTCGCCATTCCAGAACGCTAAGGTCTTGTCTACGTATTCTGCTGCCTTCCTCTTCCATTCCGCAGCCTCTTGTCCCAGTCCTAACATTCCTGCAAGGTCTGCTAACTTCTCATTTAAAAGAGCCAGATATGCGCATACTTCCGGAAGTTCTACGATATAGAAGAACTTGAAAATTGGGCTGTCTTCACTGCCAGCCTCTACGGAGCCTTCTGTCTGTGGAATGCCATCTTCATCATCGTCTCTATATTTTAAGAACCAGTTTGCCCACTTGGAATAGCCTTCATAAAGAGCTTTCAGAGTTTCTTCTGGTACTTCTGTCTTAAAGTTGTGAGCTGCCATTAATTTATTTAAGGCCCAACCCTGAAGAGGAAGTCCTGCATTCAGGCAATCGCGGTTGGTATGGTCAAATAAGCTTGGAATTTCACCATTTGGTTCCTGCTGATCCAACTGGCCTAAAAGAATTTCCAAAGCAAGAGGAAGGTCATTCTTCAAAGCCGCCACAATCAAACTAGCGGTCCAGGTTGGAGCTGCATGCGTATAATCGGAATGGATGATGCTTCTCTTTAAGCGGCCGCTTGGCTGCTCCAGCATAGACCATATCATGTATGCTGCTGCCTCATCTGCCGTCTTTTCTCCGCCTTCTGGTGCGATTTTTCCGTAGAAGTCTTCCCAGTTCGCTTTTGCTGCTGCCAACCCTTCTTCATAGGTTGGATAGCTTTCCCGAACATAGCCTAAATCTTCGGTTTCCTCGATTGTAATTTCGAAGGTCCCATCTTCTGCCGGCAATACTTCCCCACGAATCAATGGAGTGGACATTCTTTCCAGCTCCCATTTACTGTCCATGGCAATTTCACCAATCTGTGGATAGAATACGAAACAACTAATTAAAGCTTCTGTAAGCTCCCAGCCCTTTTGGCCACGTTTCCGGATAACACCATGTTCTCCACAAGATTTTTCAATTTTCAGTCCTATATTATTTTCACCTTTCATCAGCAGTAAGGACGGCTCTGCAAAACAGCAACAGATGTCACCATATTCCGTACGGTATTTCATCTCATATGGAGAAGTCTCTACTGCGAAAGGAATTACTCTTCCATGATGCACTGGAACCAGCTGAATCAAGGTTCCGTTATTCATTGCATTGGATGCGCCCTTCATGGTGGTCAGGTAGGTTGCGCCGTTTCCCCATTCTCCAAGATGAGCTGGGTTGGTATGGTTGGCCATTTTTACGGAGATACCGAAAGACGCGCCTGCACAAGTAAAGGAAGTTGCACCCATTGAAAACGTATTGTTAAGTTTATCATAAGCAGTAAACATCTTTATCCCTCCTTACATATTGAATGCCATGTCAGCCAGCGCAATAAAGCCACAAGCTACCCAGGAACTGTTAAAGGTTGCTTTCCACTCGTTTACCGGATTTAGGAACTGGGCAATGCCACGATTGATCATACCGTTGGAATAACGGGTAGCAATCATCTTCGCCTCATCCTTCTTTCCTGCCATATACAAACCGGTAAGAATCATGAGGTTGGCCTGTGGCAATGCAAATCCACGGGAGAAACCAGCCTGACGGAACTGGTCACTGGTAATCTTTTCCGTTGCCAGACCAACGTTGGATAAGAAAGTGCCTTCTACTAAAAGGTCCGCCGTCATCTTATCGATAATTTCCTGAGGCAGTTTCTTTCCTAAAATAATCGGCATGTAATCGGTAATACATTCAGAATCGATGACTTCGTGGGTATGGTTTCTCAACGCGATGAATTTCTCACCATTCCAGTAAGTCTCTATCATTTTCTGAATCATTTCATCTGCACGCTCATGCCACTTTTTGGCTTCCTCGTCCCGTCCTAAAATTTCTGCCACGTCTCCAAGAGCATCAAAAGAACAAGCAACATACGCTGCAATGTCTGCACCTTCAATATCCGGATAGTCAACGAATGGAGAAGCATCATCATATCCACTTTCGTCACCATCATCAAACTGTGGAAGGCCGTCGTTATCATCATCTCTGTATTTTGTGAACCAATTTGCCCACTGTCCATAGCCATCATACAAATACTCTAAAGTTTCTCTCGGCATTTCGGTCTTGAAATCATGAAGGCCCATAAGCCATTTCAACGCCCAACCCTGCGTTGTCGGGTGAAGGCCCTGACATTGGTTCTGCCCATCTAAAATGAAGTCAGAGAACTGTCCACGTTTGCCGATGTTATCAATCATATTTACTAAAAGCTCGGTAGCCAATTCAAAGTCGTGATGAAGAGCTACTGCCTGATGCGTCATCTGCCAGGAGGAAGCCATGGTACCAAGGGTCATGAAAATGGATTTTCTCTTCAAGAATCCTGATGGCTCCAGTAACGAAGACCATTCAATCCATGCGGCTTCTTTTCGAGCAATTGCCAGCTCCGGCGTGAATTCCGGAATTTTTGCTAAGAAGCTTTCCCAATCTGCTGTGGTTTTTTCATAGGCTTCTTCATAGGTTGGATAGGACTCTCTTTCCATAGCGGCTGCAACGGATTCCTGAATCGCAAGGAGGAATTCTCCCTCCACATTCGGAATTACCATACCTTCTATATGAGGCGTGGACTGAGTCTGTCTGTTCCATTGAGCATTCATTTCCAGATTTCCTTCCAGAGGGTTTAGCAGCAGAGAGCATCTCCAGCGGTATACGCCTTCCCAAGCCTTTCCGGCACGTTTTTTATAGCAGTCTTTTGCTTTCATATTCTGTTCCACTTTCAGGCCCAGACCATTTTCGCCTTTAATGTACATCATGTTTGCATCCGCATAGGTAATGGAAATGTCGCCGTAAGCGGTAACCATTTTCAGTTCGGTCGGAGCAAATTTTACTGCAAAGCCGATTTGCTCGCCCTGATATAACGGATAAATGTTCAGCAGATCAAAACTATTTCCCGGTACATCGCCTGGCATCGCACGACGAGAAACTAATTTTAATTTGCCGGACTGATAAGCCAGACCGGATCTTTTCTTTCCTGTATTGTCTGCAAAAATTCCGAAGTAAGCACCAGCAGCCTTGAAGGTCGTTCCAGAGCCGTTGGTCATATCAATCAGGTTCAGCTCTTTGTTCATCTGATAAGCGCTAGTATCGGAAACTGCAGTACATTTCTTCCGGATGAAATGCTTTTGTTCTAATTCATCCACTAAAGCCAATGCGAAGTCATCATAGGAAATGCTGCTTTCGCCTAAAGAATTCAGAATACGAATTTCTCTACCTAAAACATAAGCACCGGTTTTTTCTCCTTCTGCTAAGAATTTCTCGGCTGGAGTAAAACAAGTCCAGTTCGACGGCATCTGCACCAGTCCTGCGTGGAAAACATTTCTCTTTCCAACACAAGCTCTCTTCGTTCCGTCAACATAGAGCATGCCGGCATCTCCGGTAACTACATAGCGGACTTCTGGAAGCTCGCACATAAGATCTGCCAAATTTTCAGACTTTCCTTTGGCATCTTCTCTTTCGTCCACACTTAAACTAGACCAGTCGGTTGCGTCAACGAGCACATCGAACTGCCCAACAAAATCTTTTTTCAGCTTTTGGTATTCTTCCGCTCCGGTAAGAATGGTTACATCCATTCCCCTTTTTTTGCATTCAGATGCGATTTTTTCACCCAATAAAGCTGTCATTCCGACAATAGCTATTTTCATAAAAATCCCCCAAATTTATTTTTTTAATTCTAACACAAAACACAGCTTGCATATATTCTTTTTTGAAAAGCAGAAAAGGAAGCCCGCCGAAATTCGGCGGGCTTCCTCAAACATATGAAATATATTTTCAATTAGAATCTCTTTTTGTAAGCTTCCATAACCAGTTCGGTAATTGGACATGGTGCGTTGTGACGGAAAGCTGTCTTTCCATCTTCCAACCACATGAAGCCAGGTTTCTCAGCATCCGCTGCAAACCATTCGGTCATTGGTGTGCCATCATTATCTAAGCCGTTCGGATCACCGCATTTAACGAAGTTGCTCAGATAGTTGCACATGAATCTAGCCAGATCATAATGTGGACCCTGGAAAGGTCTCCAGCATTTTGCCAGGTTCTCCCACCAGAACCAAAGGTCAGATGAGTGGAATGTACCAGGATTATCCCAACCAGGAATGGATGGATTGAATACGCTGAAGAATAATGGAGCATCAATTCCGTTTTCTTTATTCTTCTTTGCGAAGGTACGAAGACCAACTTCAAGTCCGCTGATTCTGGATGTATCGATAGCTTTCTCTAAATCATCGCCGCAAAGCTCTAAGAATTTCTCTGCATTCTCGCCTAAGCATTCTTTCGCTAAAGCCTTGAATTCATCCAGGTTTGCTGCCTGGAGGTCAGATTTGAATTCACCTGCAGTGTAGGACATCATAATTGGCATATGCCAGTAGTTGCCCTTCATCATTGAATCCATTTGATTTTCTTTCATGAAAACGCCGTCTAATGAACCGCCGAAGAGACCGAATTTAGCTGTGAATTCATCGCCTTTATCTCTTACGAAAGCTGCGTCTAATTTTCTTGCTTCCTCAAGGTTCTTAACACCTAAGAACTCGAAGAATTTAACGCCCAGCTCCTGGCTTTCTTCCCAGGTACGTCCCATCTTCATTCTGCTTGGGTATACACCGCCCATAAAGCCAGACATAACAATAGCTTTCTGGAATAAGCCTTCGTTCAATGGGGAAACGAGCTGTGCACATACGCTGCCGCCACCTGCGGACTGTCCACCGATGGTGATGTTTTCTGGGTCACCGCCGAATGCTGCAATGTTGTTCTTTGCCCAGATAACGCCCTGTCTCTGGTCTAAGTGACCGAAGTTTGTTGGAGCATCTGGCTGTGCTGCTGTTAATTCTGGATGTGCTAAGAAACCGAAAGCCTGAAGTCTGTAGTTAACGGTTACAACTACAACGCCTCTTCTTGCAATTCTCTCACCATCGAATTCCATTTCTGCTGGGTTGCCTTCTCTAAGGCCGCCACCAAAGAACCATACGAATACTGGTAACTTCTCATCAACAGAGTTTGCTGGAGTCCATACGTTTAAATACAAGCAGTCTTCGTCCATTTCGATTTCAGGATCAACGTTCCATTCTCTTGAATAGATGTTGTTTTTATCTAAGCCAGGAATGTGCTGCATGGAAATAGGTGCGAATTTGAAACATTCTTTTTCGCCTTCCCATGGAATAACTGGCTGTGGTGCACGCCAACGGTTCTCACCTACTGGTGGAGCTGCGAATGGAATGCCCTTGAATGCTGTGATTCTAGGATCAGCTGCTGGAATACCTACAACGGTTCCGCCTTCAACTTGCGCTTTTCTAATCATTGAAATACCTCCTAAACAGTTTGCTAAAAGCATTATAATTTCGCTATTATTCTATTCCAATTTAAAAGAACTGTAAATAGCCACCTAAATAATCTCGTTCTACTGCTCTTCGCCCCTATTGATGCCTCCTAGTCCTTCATATATCCAGATCTTTTTAGAAAAATATCCTTTTGTAATGGTTTTTAAAAAAATCAGCACGTTTTTTTCGATTACGTATCATCGTTTTTGTAAAGAACGTACCATTTTTATTTTCTTCTCAATTCACATCAAATAATATTTATAAAAGGTATGATTAAATCAATAAAAATAGTAAATTTTCCCAATGCACCGCTTTTTTAATAAATTATATAAATTATTCTTGATACGTAATCGAAAATATTGCGCTGATTTATTTTTGCATCTTTAATAATTCAAGAACATCATTAAAAAACACTTCTTTATACACCTCTCGCCTAAGTTCTTCTGTATTTTTGAACTTCGTTGTTAGCGGTCTTTGCCCCAGTATCTTCCGAATCAAAAAAAATATATCATCAAGATTACTCAAAGACGCTACATTTTTTGATGTTATTTTTACGACGCAATATCCAGAGGAAGTTATGGACGTCAATCTACGATTGTCATAAATGTGTTGATTTTTGTCTATATGAATCAGATTACTTTCATACTCTACTACGAGCCGTTCATCCACCCATGCCATATCACAACGGCATTCTTCTCTGCCCAGTAGTAAAGCGCCCTTCTTTTTCAATTGAATCGTTTCATTCATTTGAAATGGTTTCATCGCATATCCTCCCTCAGAAATTGGAAGCGCCGCAATGGTTGCTAGCGAAACCTCCATTGGTGAATTGCAATTATCAGAAATATAGGTTACTGCCCGTCTGGCCCTTTTTATGCCATGAATTCCTTCCGCCTTTTTTAGATACTGTAAAATCTTTTTTTTATTCGTGATTGGTATGCGATCGACTTGACCTAAGGGATAGGATTTTTCACAAACATACATAGCACACAACATACAGCCGAGAAGCACGGTCACTGGCAAAGAAAAATAACGGGCTGCTTGAATAAATGCCAATTCTGGGCATGCAACAAAGACGTTAAGATTGTCTGCCCGATCATTCAGACGGACGAAACTCGACTCCGGTAAGTGATTGATAAAGGGAGAAATTCGGAAAGCAGTATTATTGCGACGACAACTGTGTTGAGCCGCCATACACTGAATCGGCAACGACAAACCATATTCTTTTGCCAAATTTTTTGCAATCTTTTCAATCTTTTTGAATATAAAATTTGGCTTGGGCGTAATTTTATCATAAGATAAATAATAATACTTATCTGTACCATTCAACCAATACTCAAGGGCTGAGACCCCTATTAGAAAAATTTCCATATATTCTTTCCTTTTGAAATATGCAATTAGAAATTATTGTTCATGGATGAAGAACCATCCGATTGCTAAAACATAATTGCTTTTTTAATTTTATCATTTTTCCATGAAAATGATACAGGAAAACAACTTGTTAAAAAATAATTAATAAAGAAAACAATCCTGGATTCTAGCCAAAATCACTCCATAATGTATACTTTTTCTTGGCCAAGAATAACCGCTAGGGGACATCTTTGTTGAAAATTTCCGGGGATAATACTATGATTAATTTGAATAAAAACCGTATTTGTTCAAACGAATTATGTATTTATCAGGGGGTATTTATGGACAAAAAATATGAAGCACTTTTCAGCCCAATTAAAATCGGCGGAACAGAACTGAAAAACCGTGTAATCTTATGTGCGATGGGAAACACTTCTCCTTTCGGCCACTTTGACTACGATTACCATCCGGGTATCCGGAATTATTATTTAGACCGTGCAAAAGGCGGCGTTGCCTTGATTATCCCTGGTGTTACCCAGGTGCGAATCGGCAATGATTTTCTCTATGAGCACGAAGACGTTTTCTTAGGACCAATCAAGGACCTGATGGATGAAATCCATTCTTATGGAACGAAATTTTTCATGCAGTTAGGCGCAGGCTTTGGCCGTGTACAGATTTTGCCTCCAAATATGAACGAGGAAATGACACATCGCCTCTGTACCGCTCCTGCAGATGGTCTGCCAAACGTATGGAATCCCGACCTGAAACACAGAGGCCTTACCATTGACGAAATTCATGAAACCATCGAAGCTTTCGGAAAAACAGCACTTCTTTGCAAGAAAGCCGGCATCGACGGCATCGAAGTTCATGCAGTTCATGAAGGCTATATGTTAGACCAGTTTGCAGTTGCAAATACCAACCATAGAACCGACGAATATGGTGGAAGCCTAGAGAACCGTCTCCGCTTCGCCTGCGAAATCATAAAAGAAGTAAAGAAAACCTGTGGAGAAGACTTCCCTGTTTCCGTTCGTTACAGCGTAGCCAGCAAGATGCGTGGCTTCAACGCCGGTGCTCTTCCAGCTGAGAACTACGAAGAGTTTGGACGTACGATGGAAGAAAGCCCTGCCGTTGCCCAGATGCTGGAGGCCGCCGGCGCAGATCTTCTGAATGCCGACAACGGTTCCTATGATTCCTGGTGGTGGGCTCACCCTCCAGTATACATGCCGCTGCACTGCAACTTCCCAGAAGTAAGCTACATTAAGAATTTCGTTAATATCCCTGTTTTCTGTGCAGGTCGTATGGAAGAACCAGAATTCGCATCCAACGCCATTGCAACCGGAGCTATCGATGGAATCGGCGTTGCCCGCCAGTTCCTTGCAGATCCATTCTGGATGCAGAAGGTAGCGGAAGGACGCGAAAACGAAATCCGTCCATGTATCGCTTGCCATAATGCATGCTTCCCACTTGGTTATATCAAGAGAGAAGATTCCGACATGGAAGCTAAGATGGCGCATTGCGCATTAAACCCAGTCACCATGGAAGAAGACAAATGGAAACTGATTCCGGCAGAAGTTCAGAAAAACGTTGCAGTTGTCGGCGGCGGAATCGGTGGCATGGAAAGCGCTCGTCTCCTGAAGATGCGTGGCCATAATGTAACTTTATTTGAGAAGAGCGACGAGTTAGGCGGAACCTTTATCGCAGCAGCTGCTCCTTCCTTTAAAGAAAAAGACAAAATGCTGATCGACTGGTATAAAAACCAGATGAAGCTTTTAAATATTAATATCAAAATGAACACAGAGGCAACTCCAGAACTTCTGAAAGATTTCGATTCCGTTATCATTTCTACCGGTGCTACTCCTAGAAAACTGAACGTAGAAGGCCTTGAGGCAGATAACGTTTTAGAAGCGATCGATTATCTTCGCGGTAGAGGAAAAGCCGGTAAAAACGTTATCGTCATCGGCGGTGGTCTGACCGGTATTGAAATCGCTTACCAACTATCCTTAGAAGGCAGCAAAGTAACGGTTGTGGAAATGCAGAAAGACATCCTGTTAGTTCCTGGCCTTTGTGCTGCAAACTCTAACATGCTCCACGAAATCGTACGTTTCTACGACATAAACGTGCTGACCGAAACCACCTTAACTGCTGTTGAAAATAAAGACGGCAAGGCTCTGGTTCATGTAACCGGTTCAGAAGGCGAAAAGGTTTTGGAGGCGGATACCGTTGTTGTTTCCGCAGGCTATGTACCAAACACAGAAATTACCAGCAAATTCGAAACTGCTGGTTTGAAGAATCTCCATATCATTGGCGATGCGAAGAAGGTTGGTAACCTGATGGATGTTATCTACGGTGCATATGAAGTAGCTTATCGTATTTAATTAATTCATAACGAATTTTTAAAAAAAGGAAGGTGGAAAACCTTCCTTTTTTTAAAAATTCTTGCTTTTTCATGATAAATAATATATAATCTTAATTAAGAATTATTCCTATTATATGCCAAGAAAATAGTTTTAGGAATAGGAACGTATTTTTAGGAGTATCTATGGAAAGACGTAATACGGTACAACGAGATATCGTTTTGAAGACGGTTCGAAGCCTTGGAAATCATGCCTCGGCAGAAGAAATCTACGCTTGCGTCTCGAAGGATTACCCTTCTATCGGCAAAGGAACGGTTTATCGTAATCTGAATATTCTGGCAGAAGAAGGCGAAATCCGAAAAGTAGAAATTCCGGAAGGGCCTGACCGGTTCGATCATAATGTCGGAAAGCATTACCATGTAACCTGTGTCAAATGCAGAAAAGTTTTTGATGCCGATTTGGCGGTGCTGACGGATCTGGATGACAGAATCCGGAATAAAAACGGAATGATATTTTTAGACCATGATATTGTGTTCAAGGGCCTCTGCCCGAACTGTCAGGAAAAATAACTTGTAGAAAATTTTAAGAAATAAAAGAAAGAGGTAAAAAATATGGCAAACAAATATGCAGGAACTCAGACAGAAAAGAACCTTGAAGCAGCTTTCGCAGGTGAATCACAGGCTAGAAATAAATACACATACTTCGCTTCCAAAGCTAAAAAAGAAGGTTTCGAGCAGATTTCCGCTCTCTTTGAAAAAACAGCAAACAATGAAAAAGAACATGCTAAGATGTGGTTCAAAGAACTGGAAGGCATCGGCTCAACAGCTGAAAACCTTGCTGCAGCAGCAGACGGCGAAAATTATGAGTGGACCGACATGTACGAAGGATTTGCAAAGACAGCAGAAGAAGAAGGTTTCCCAGAGTTAGCAGCAAAATTCCGTATGGTAGCAGCTATCGAAAAACATCATGAAGAACGTTACAGAGCTCTCCTTCACAACGTAGAGGCTCAGGAAGTATTTGCAAAGAGTGAAGTAAAAGTTTGGGAATGCCGTAACTGCGGACATATTGTCGTTGGAACCAAGGCTCCGGAAATATGCCCAGTATGCGCTCATCCACAGGCATACTTTGAAATTAACTGCGAGAATTACTAAAATTGACAATAAATGATACAATAAAAACCGGGTATTAATCATAATACCCGGTTTTTATCAAAAAGACATTCTGCCTTAAAGAACGGAAAACAAGGAGACCCTATGGATAAAAAAGCAATATACAATCTTTCTTACGGCGTTTTTATGCTAGCAACGAAATCCGGTGAAAAAGTAAATGGATGTATCACCAATACTTGTATGCAGGTTGCATCCAATCCAACTCGTATTGCCATTGCCTGTATTAACGCAAACTATACTTGTGAATTAATTAAGGAAAGTAAACTATTTACTCTTTCCATCTTAGATAATACCTGCACCTTCAATACCATCCAGCATTTTGGAATGCAGTCCGGAAGGGATGCAGACAAATTCAGTATGATTCAGGCTCCCGTTGATGAAAATGGAATCCCATATCTGGGATGGCAGGCTTGCTCGGTATTAAGCTGCCGCGTTGTTGATGCAAAAGATTTGGGCAGCCATACTCTGTTTATTGCAGAAATCGATGATGCCAAAGTTTTAAGCGAGAATTCACCTTTAACTTATGCTGACTACCAGAAAAACTTAAAACCAAAAGCAGAAAAACCAGCTGCTGAGAAAAAAATTGTAGGCTGGAAATGTAAAATCTGTGGCTATCGTTACGATGGCCCCATCCTTCCAGAAGATTTCACATGCCCATTATGCGGACACGATAGCAGCGACTTTGAACCGATTTATGAATAAAATGCATTGATGAAAAAGAGGAACTTATGCGAAATCACGAAGTAACAGAAACTCATAAATTGCTGAAAGATGGAAATCTGGTAGAGCCTGGCTGGTCGAAACAGCTTTTGCAGGAATATAACCGGGCAGATATTCGCGCCCCGAAATTCCGAATTAAAGAGTGGGACTATTATATGATTATGGCAGACGAATATGCCGTAGCCTTGACTATTTCTGATGATGGCTATATCGGGCTTCAGTCGGTTTCCCTTCTGGAATTAAATGAAACCCCTTGGGAACATACGGAGACTGTATTAAATGCCTTTCCTATGGGAAAATTTAAACTGCCTTCGGACTCTTCTCACGGAATTACTTCCTACAACGACAAACGCTTGTCCATGAAATTCGAAGTAAAAGAAGATAAAAATTCTTCTGGTGAAGTAATCCGCCATCGTCATCTGACCTGTCAGTTTGATAAATTCTATCAGGGAAAACCGTTCTCCTGTGATATTACGTTGTACCAGCCAGATATGGATACCATGGTCATCGCTACTCCTTGGCCAAAGAACCACCGCTTCTACTACAACCAAAAAATCAACTGCATGCCAGCAGAAGGATGGGCAGAATTTGACGGAAAGCGCTACACGTTCAACCCAGAAAAAGACTACGGCACCTTGGATTGGGGACGTGGCGTATGGACCTACGATAACATGTGGCATTGGGGCTCTGGAAATGGAAAAGTTGAGGGGCATGATTTTGGCTTCAACTTAGGTTACGGCTTCGGCGACACAAAAGCTGCTTCGGAAAATATTATTTTCTATGACGGAAAAGCTCATAAACTGGATGATGTTACTTTCAACATCCCAGAAGACAGTTACACAAAGCCTTGGACCATTACATCTTCCGACGGCCGTTTTGAGATGGACTTCCTTCCTGTATTAGATCGTGCAGCAAAAATCGATGTAAAGGTTATCATAACCGACCAACATCAGGTATTTGGGAAACTATCCGGAAAGGCAATTTTAGATGAGGGAACGGTAGTAGAAGTGAAAGACTTGATGTGTTTCTTCGAAAGAGTCCATAACAAATATTAATATAAAAATAAAGACCTTCCATTTCCTCGGCGTGTGATAAGGTTGTTTTATCGAAAAGTGGATTTTGTACGGAAAAATCCAATGCTCGTTATAGATGCGGACAAATTAGAATTTGGAAAAGTGACATCGCCTCTGTAAACTGAAAATTTTCGCAGCAGTATA
>JAKSRL010000050.1 GCA_024403635.1 Lachnospiraceae bacterium
AGGCGCAGGCGACTAAATTTGCATAAGGCAGCTGGGTTGCTACGTGTCGGATGTGGACGCATTCCGCACCAGTGGAAGAAAGAATGGTAGTGTCGGAAATCGGCGAGCAATGGTCGCCATAAACAGAGCCGGCCAGGGTTGCGCCTAAAGCAGGAATCAGCAATGGGGCTGCACCTTCTACTGCGCAAATCATAGTAACGATTGGAATTAAAAGTCCGAAGGTTCCCCAGGAAGTTCCCATGGAGAAGGACATGAGCGCTGCAACCACGAAGAGCAGGAATGGAAGGAAGCCAAACGGTAAATTAACATTGTTCAGAAAGCCGGAAATAAATTGGCCGGTGCCGATCATTTCGCGGCACACACCGCCGAGACTCCAGGAAAGAATTAAAATCAGCATCGGAGGAACGATGCTTCCGATTCCACTAACGATGGAATTGATGAATTCCTTCGGTTTCATTAGTTTTCTCGGAAGATATAAAAACAGCGCAGTAACCAGACCAGCGAAAGCGCCTAAGGTCAAACCGGCAGTTGGATTATAGCCAATGGCTTCGGAGAATGGAACGCCGCTAAAGAAGCCACCAACGTAAGCCATTCCTAAAATGGCGCAGATGATTAATACAACAATCGGAAGCACCAGGTCGAATACGCGGCCTTTTTTCTTTGTATCGGTTTCGACGGTCGCTTCTACAGGAACAGCTTCGAATGCTTTCTGCTCAGCTTTTTTCATCGGACCGAAGTCCTTGCCTGTCAGACAGATAAAAAGAACCATAATGATGGTCAGAATAGCATAAAGATTATAAGGAATAGTGGATAAAAATGTATGGAAACCATTTTCGGCACTAACTTCACTCGCAACCGCAACGGCCCAGCTGGAAACTGGGGCGATGATGCAGATTGGAGCAGCGGTTGCATCAATGATATAAGCTAACTTTTCGCGGGAAATATGAAACCGATCGAAAATCGGACGCATAACGGTGCCCACGGTCAAACAGTTGAATCCGTCATCAATAAAAATCAGAACGCCTAAGATTGCAGTTGCAAGACTGGCGCCTCTTTTGTTTTTCAGTCGTTTGCCAGCCCATCTTCCGTAGGCTTCGCTGCCGCCGGATTTGGATACCAAAACAACAACCGCCCATAAAAGCGCTAGGAAAATAATCATATATGCGTTGGCGGAAATTTTCGAGCACATCATATCAAATATATGGGTAAATATAGCGATAAATGATTCCCCGGAAAAAATGGTGTAAATCACCATGCCAGAGGTAAGACCTAAAAATAGAGAAAAATAAACTTCCTTGGTAATTAGAGCAAGTACAATAGCGATCAATGGAGGAAGTATTGAAAACACACCGGTTTCAATCATTTGAATGTCCATGATAACTCCTTCTTCGCCTGCCAAACTAAAAAAGACAGGATTTTATGTTTATTATACCATAGAAAAAAACAAAGAATGCAACGAAAGGCAGGAAAATATGATATATTAAACATATAGCATATGATATTACGAGGAAAACCAATGAAAACAAATCCAGAGAAGGATTTTCTCCCGATTACAAAAGAAGACATGTTAAAGAGGGGCTGGCAGCAGCCGGATTTCGTTTATGTTATCGGCGATGCCTACGTTGATCACTCTTCTTTTGGCCCTGCCATTATCAGCAGAGTCTTAGAAGCTCATGGCTATAAAGTAGCCATTATTTCCCAACCGGACTGGAATGATCCGGAAAGCATTGATGTTTTCGGCAAGCCTCGGCTGGGCTTCTTAGTGTCCTCCGGAAACATGGATTCTATGGTAAATCATTACACAGTAAACAAAAAGCGCCGTCATGAAGATGCTTATACGCCCGGCGGAAAAGCCGGCAAGCGCCCGGACCGGGCAGTTTTAGTTTACTGTAATCTTATAAAGAAAAAATATAAAGACGTTCCCGTGATCATCGGCGGTATCGAGGCCAGTCTGCGCCGGTTGGGTCATTACGATTATTGGTCCGATAAAATGAAACGGTCCATTTTAATGGATTCCGGCGCCGATCTTTTAAGTTATGGCATGGGCGAAAAAACGATGGTAGAAATCGCGGATGCTTTGAATCAGGGATTTTCTGTTTCGGAAATTACCTATGTTCGGGGAACGGTTTACAAAGCCAGAGAAATCGACAACATTTCCGGTCCGAAAATTATTCTTCCGGATTATGATGAAATTTCCTCGGACAAAGTTGCTTATGCAAAGAGCTTTAACATTCAATCTCAGAATACAGATGCCATTAGTGGCAAAATTTTAATCGAAAAATACGGCGAGAAAAGATATATCGTCCAGAATCCGCCGGCGTATCCGCTGACGATGGAAGAAATGGATGAGATTTACGACTTGCCTTATATGAATACCTATCATCCTTCCTACGAAAAAGAGGGAGGTGTTCCTGCAATCAAAGAAATCAAATTCTCCCTGACCAGTAATCGGGGCTGCTTCGGCGGCTGCAGTTTCTGCGCTTTGAACTTCCATCAGGGAAGAGTAGTTCAGGTGCGAAGCCATGAGTCTTTACTGAAAGAGGCGAAGGCTATGACGGAAGATCCGGAATTTAAAGGTTATATCCACGACGTAGGCGGACCAACAGCGGACTTTCGAAGAACTGCTTGCGACAAGCAGATGACAAAGGGCGTTTGCACCAACAAGCAATGCATGTATCCGGAAATCTGTAAGAACATGGTTGTAGATCATTCGGACTATCTCGCTTTGCTGCGAAAATTGCGTGCCCTTCCGAAAGTAAAGAAGGTCTTCATCCGCTCTGGCATCCGTTTCGATTATGTGATGGCGGAAAAGGACTCGACTTTCTTAAGAGAGGTTTGCAAATATCATGTTAGTGGACAGCTTCGCGTAGCGCCGGAGCATGTTTCCGACCGGGTTCTTAAGCTTATGGGCAAGCCGAAGAAAAAAGTTTACGAAGACTTCTGCAAGAAGTTTGACAGCATCAATAAAGAATTGGATATGAAACAGTACGTAGTTCCATATCTGATTTCATCCCATCCGGGCTCTACCTTAGAGGACGCCATCGCCTTGGCAGAAAGTGTACGTGATATGGGTTATATGCCGGAGCAGGTGCAGGACTTTTATCCGACTCCGTCTACAATTTCTACCTGCATGTATTACACCGGGCTGGATCCGAGAACTATGGAGCCGGTATATGTTCCGGAAACTTACCATGAGAAAGCTATGCAGCGAGCATTGATCCAATATCGGGACCCGGCGAATTATAAGCTGGTAAAGGAAGCTTTACTGACGGCGGGAAGGGAAGATTTAATCGGCTTTGACCGGACTCATTGTCTGATTCCACCAAGACAGCTGAGCAGAAAGCCGAAGGCTGGCGAAACCAAGCGCTCTTCCGAAAGTAAAGGGAATTCTGGCGCGGCGAAAGCGGGCGGAAAGTCTTCAATTAGCAAGAATTCGGCAAAACAAAGCGACAGACAATCATCAAAACCGACAAACAATAAAACGACAAAAACTAAAAAGACGACAAATAATAAATCATGGAACAAGCAAAAAACCAAATAAAAATATGCCCCGTTGCGAAGAAATGCGGCGGGTGTGAATATGCAGGGGAATCTTACGAAGACCAGCTTTTAAAGAAGCAGAAAAACTGCGAAAAGCTGTTAGGTAAATTCGGGAAAGTGGAGCCGATCATCGGCATGAACTACCCTTATTACTATCGCCATAAGGTTCATCATGCCTTGGCCAGAGATAAAAAGGGTAACATCGTTTCCGGAAGTTACATGAAGGGAACGAGAAGAGTAGTCTATGTGGATGAGTGCCTGCTGGAAGATAAAGGCTGTCAGAAGATTATCACAGACATTTGCCAGCTTTTGAAATCCTTTAAGATTACAATCTACAGCGAAGACTCCGGCTATGGACTTATGCGCCATATTTTAGTTCGCAAAGGCAACAAGACCGGAGAAATTATGGTGATTTTGGTTGCAGTTTCGCCCGTATTCCCATCCAAAAATAATTTTTGCAAAGCTTTGGTCAAGATTCATCCGGAAATTACGACCATTGTTTTGAATGTAAATCCGGAAGACACGAGTATGGTCTTAGGCGAGCGCAATATTGTTCTCTATGGCCCTGGAAAAATAAAGGAAAAGCTTTGTGGCCAGACCTTTTTCATGTCCCCAAATTCCTTCTTCCAGGTAAATCCGATGCAGACGGAAAAGCTCTATAACACGGCCATGAAATTTGCGAAGCTGGAAGGCGCGGCCAACGTTATCGACGCTTATTGCGGAACGGGAACCATTGGTCTCATCGCCGCAAAGAATGCGAAGAATGTAATCGGCGTGGACCTGAATGGAGACGCCATTAAAAATGCTGTTTCCAACGCCAAAGAAAATGGAGTAAAGAACGCTCGTTTCTATAGCGCAGACGCTGGCGAGTTCATGGAAAAGATGGCTGCGGAAGGAACGGCCTGTGACGCGGTATTTATGGATCCGCCGAGAAGTGGCAGCACCAAGCATTTTATGAATTCCATTCGGAAACTGTCTCCGGAACGAGTGGTTTATATCTCTTGTAATCCGGAAACCTTAGCCCGGGACTTAAACTACTTTACCAGCCATAATTATTCTGTAAAACGAATACAACCAGTAGATATGTTCCCATTTACGGAGCATTGTGAGTGCGTCGTATTGATATCAAAATGAAAACAACAGACGAGAAAAATAAATATATTCATGTTACGCATGAATTCGAACCATTGTTCGATGAAAGAAGCGAAATATTGATATTGGGATCCATTCCGTCTCCCAAATCCAGAGAACAGGCTTTTTATTACGGTCATCCACAGAATCGTTTCTGGAAAGTAATGGCGGCGGTTTTGAATGAAAATATTCCTGAAACAATAGAAGAAAAAAAGCAGATGATGGCAAAGCACCATATCGCACTTTGGGATTCCTTGGAGGAATGCGATATTATCGGAGCCAGCGACAGTTCAATCCGAAATCCGGTACCAACCGATATTCCGGGCCTGATTCGAAAAACAAAAATAAAAAAAGTATTTGCAACAGGGACGAGCGCATATAAATTTTATCAAAAATTCAATTATCCTCTCACGGGAATTGAAGCAGTAAAGCTTCCGTCCACGTCCCCGGCAAATGCTGCTTGCTCTTTCGATAAATTAGTAGAGAGCTATCAAGTTATATTCAAGTAAAAGGAATAATCAGAGGATATCATGGAAACAAATTACAAATATCTGAGAATACAAGGCAGAAATCCGGTCATCAATACCCTTACGGGAAAGGGCATTTTCAGTCTTTGCATGGAATTGGTCCGTGACCATGTGATGGAGCAGGAAGATGAGGAGCTTTATCTGGAAATTGATAAATGGTTTTCCAATAACCTTCCGTGGCCGGAGCCGTGCATGAATCAGGAAAGGGTTGTCTGTTATTTTAAAACGGAAAATGATAACGAAATGCTGAAATGGATTAAGCCGACCCTTTGGCTGTTAGGCAAGTACAACATTCCATATTACCTGGTCTACACGAATACACCGGGTGAAATCGTATATGAAGACAAATATCAAATTGTGGCCAGAGTGGATGACATTGTCATACAGCCAGTGCCGGAGTCCTGGTCAAAAGAACAAAAAGACAACCAATAATACCAAAGTCAGAAAATTACTTAGATACCATAAGGATTGTAAAAATGAAAACAGATAGATATACCATATATGTAGGACTGAATGACGGAGATACAAAAGAGCAGAAGTTCGCTACGGAAAAGTTGGAGCGAATTCTGTATAACGTTTGTAAAAATTATCACGTTTCTTTCTCTGTTTCACGCTTGTCTGGGGGATATTTTCATGATAACGGGCAATTTGTCCGGGAAAATTCCTTGCAGATCACACTTATTGGCGGCTCTCAGGAAACCACGGATGAAATTGCCGAAGATGTCTGCGCCTTTTTTAATCAGGAAACAGTGCTTGTTATTCATGATGAAGTAGACAGTTATTTGATACGGAATACTTTGAAAGACATTCCTTGATCAATCAACCGAACGGATCCACACGGTTTTGCCAATAGCAATCGCCGATGCCCTTGGACAGATGCAGATGAGCTCCGTAGGATTCACCGGTATTTCCTACTGCACCGATGTACTGGCCTTGAGAAACATACTGCCCATCATAAACCCAGATATCACTTAAATGCATATATTCGGAATAAACTCCGTTACCATGATAGATAACAATGTAGTTGCCGGTATCGTATGTCGGTGACCAACGGGCCAAAACAACAATTCCGCCGTCAACCGCTTTAACAGGAGTTCCTTCCGGAGCAGGAATATCAATGCCGGCATGGAAACTTCCCCAACGAGCGCCAAATCCGGAAGATACATAAAAATAATTGTCTAAAGGCCAGATCCATGAGCCGGAGATCTGTGGAGCATAACCACCACCGCCGTCATCGTCGTCATCATTATAGTCATCGTCATCGAGCCAGTCCATATTATCCAATTGGGAAGAAAGTTCGGAAATCTTGTCGGCATTTGCTTCCAGTTCCGCATTCAGGCTTTCCATGGCGGCCATTTCTTTATTTAGTTCTTCTTCGGTAACTGCCAATTCACCATATTTTATCGACTGTAAATCTTCTAAGACTTTACGTTCCTGCTCTTGTGCATCATACAGTGCTTGAATGTCTGCCAGCGCCTGATCTGCCTCTTTTTTGTTTGCATTTAACTGATTCAGCATGCCCATCAGTTCTTCCTGCATGCGCTGGTCGTAGCGGGTAATCTCTTCGGTATAAGCAATATTGTTAATAACGTCTTCAATAGAAGATGCAGACAGAATCGCATCTAAAAAGCTAGTTGAACCGGATTCATAGATATATTTTATCCGCAATGACATACGTTTATAGGCATCATCAATCCGAACGTTCAGATCTTCCATCTGAGTAACTAATTCATTTACTCTTGCCTGCTTTTCTTCCAGCTTTGCGGCATAGTCTTCCAGAGTCTTTGAAATATCCTCAATCTGAGCATCTACTTCTGCGATTTCGGATTCCAGATTTCCCTGTTTTTCTTTCAGGGAATTAACTTTTTGCTGATTTTCTGCCAGCTCTGCCTGCAGTTCATTCTGCAACGCATTGGCATCTTTCAGGTCATCGGAAACATCGGCACCAGCAACAGTTGATAGCACCAAAGACATAAGAATTGTTATTAGAAAAAGAGAAAGAAATTTATATTTTTTCATAGGCTTATTATATCGTAAAAGGTTTCGTAAAGATAGCGTTTGTTTCTTGTGAAAAGAAATTATTTTCAATATAATAACCATATGTTAAATGTTTGTGAAGGACGGAAAAATGCTGCACGATAAAGACATTCGAGAACCGCTGTTTGATTATTTAGATGAGACCTATGGGAAGATTCGGATCTTGGAAGAAAAAACGATGGGGAAGTCCCGGGCGGACATTCTCATGGTAACCGACGAAGCTTTATATGGAATCGAAATAAAAAGCGATGCGGACACCTACGCCCGGCTGGAGAGTCAGGTAAAGGACTACGACAAATATTTTGATTATAATATTGTTGCAGTCGGCACTTCCCACGCCCTTCATATCGAAGAACATGTTCCGGATTATTGGGGAATTATCACCATCGAATTAGTGGATGGAGTCATGGATTTTTACATGTACCGGAAGCCACAGCCGAATCCGAAAGTAAAGTGGAAACGGAAGCTGGAAATCCTATGGAAATCGGAGCTGTCCCAGATTCAGGAATGGAACAAAATGCCGAAGTACAAAGAGAAAAGCAGAAAGTTTGTCATCGATAAAATCGTGGACCGGATTCCGGAAAAAATAGAGGAGAACGAGTTGAAGGCACAAGTCAGTGAAGTCCTTTTTGAAAGAGATTACACGATTTTTAACCAAAAATAAAACGCCGCCTATGGGCAGAAAGGCCGAATAATGATTTATTATGTTGATTGTAATGCCAACGGAAATGGTACAAAGGAGAATCCTTTCCAAACGATCCGCCAGGCAGCAGAACTTGCTGTAGCAGGAGATGAAATTATCGTAAAAGACGGTATTTATCGGGAGGAAGTTAACCCAAGAAATGCTGGATGCGAATCTGCGCCGATTCTTTACCGGGCAGAAAATTCCAGAGGCGTTCGAATTACTGGCGCAGATATTTTCAAAGGATGGGAACAGATAGAAGGCGATGTATGGAAGCTGACCATAGACAATGAATATTTCGACTCTTACAATCCATATAAAACGATGTTAAGTGGCGACTGGCTGGACATCGTAACTTTTGGCCATACGGGCGAAGTTTTCTTAAATGGCAAGGCCATGTATGAAAAGAAAACCTTAGAAGAAGTGAAACATCCGGTCATTTATGAAGGCTCTTGGGATAAAGAATTTACAAAACATACCTGGTTTACCTGTGAAGAACCAGGCAAGACCGTTATTTATGCCAACTTCCAGGGAGCAAATCCGAACGAGGAGTGTGTCGAACTTACAGTCCGCCGCCATTGCTTCTATCCAGAGAAAGAGCATGTAAACTATATTGCGGTAAAAGGCTTTGTGATGAATAAAGCAGCAACTCAGTGGGCACCTCCGACCGCTCTTCAGGAAGGGCTGATAGGTCCTCACTGGTCGAAAGGCTGGTTAATTGAGGACTGTGAAGTATCCGACTCTAAATGTTCCGGAATTTCTCTTGGAAAATATTATCAAGAAGGTAATGACAATAAATGGTCCTTACAGAAATATAAAGATGGTACACAGACCCAGCGTGATTGTGCGCTGATTGCTCAGCTGGATGGATGGAGCAAAGAGACCATCGGTTCCCATATCGTTCGTGGCTGCGACATTCATGACTGTGGACAGACGGGTATCGTGGGAAATTTAGGCTGCGTATTTTCCGTTATTGAAAACTGCGAAATTCATCACATTAATAATAAACGAGATATTGGCGGCGCAGAAATCGGCGGAATTAAATTCCACGGCGCCATCGATGTAATTATCCGAAACAATCGCATCCATCATTGCACTCGTGGTGTATGGCTGGATTGGCAGTGTCAGGGAAGCCGGATTTCTTCCAACATTTTCTATGACAACTGTATGCCGTATGATTATCTGCTGAAAAAAGAGCATAAGCCAGGTATGGGAATGGGCGAAGACTTATTTATCGAAATTGCTCATGGGCCAACCTTAGTAGATAATAACGTGCTTCTTTCTGATCGCGCGATAAGATTAGCTTCTCAGGGTTGCGCTTTCGTACATAATTTGATTTATGGTTCTTTAACGGCGGTAGGAAAAGGAGTTAAGAACGGAACGAGCACGCTGGATTCCACTCGTTATACTCCAATCCATAAGCCGCACAGCACCGACATCACTGGATTTATGTCTGTATTAAACGGTGATGTAAGATTTTACAACAATGTATTTATTCAGCCGGACATCCGTCAGGGCTTAGCTGATATTTGTGAAGGTGACCAGTGGGATGATGAGACGTTAGTTTGCGGAACGGTAAGCTATTCGGATTACAATACAGAGGAAGAATGGAAAGCCTTGTTCGAAGGCAATCATCTTCAAGGTTCCGATTTTAATCGCGATCTGTATTATATTCCGCTTCCAGTATGGACCGGAGGAAATGTATTCTTCAACGGAGCACAGCCAAGCAAGAAAGAAGAAGACTTCACCGTGAATAATGAGCATAAAGTCTATGTGAAGCTGACCTGCAAAGAAGCGGATGAAGAGACGGGATGCATTCTTGGCTCATGGACGTTGGAAAACAATTACGAAGAGTTTCTTCCAGAGGCAAAATTAATTACTACCGACACTTTAGGCATAGCGTTTGAACCGGAAGAGCGATTTGAAGGACCAAATGGTGAAGACATTATTTTCGACACCGACATTTTTGGCAATAAACGAGAGAAAATTGTTGCTGGTCCGTTCGCTATTACCATGGAATAAATTGAAAAAAGGCCACACTTGTAATATTTTCCTATAAATTTTGGCCATAAATGTAAGGAGAAAAAATGAGTGAAAAAAATGTAGCAGAGCTTCTTTCCGAAGGCGCTCTAAAAGTACGTTTTGAAGATTTAAGTGAAAGAAATATCGAAATTTCCAAGGACAAGCTTTTGGATAATATCGGAAACCTGGCTGGCGGCGCATTAGCTTTTGGAAACCGGGAAGTAAAACGGGTGATTGAAAGCTATGAAGAATCCAAAGAAGCGCCAATCTTTATGTTAGGTGGCAGAGCTTCTTTAGGAAACGCGGCCATGGTTAACGCCTTATCTTCCCGCTCCAACGATTTTGAACCAATGTTCATGAATCTGGACGGAGTCCATTGGCCATCGAAAGAATCCGCAACTTTAATTAATGCGACTTTGACGGCAGCAGCAGTTTACGGCTTTTCCGGAAAAGACTATATGGCTCATGAAATCGTTGGGGAAGACCTTTCTGTAAGAATTATGGCGGCTGGCGGCCGTTGGGATTTCAACGTAGGCTGGGACAGCTCTTTTACCATGCCGATTTATGGCGTTTGTGCTCAGTTCGCTCGTATGAGAGGGCTGAATGCATTACAGCTCCGCGACGCTTGGGGCATGGCGATGGGTATGGTAGGCGGTACTATGTCTCACATTTATGACTATGCAACCTCTGCAAAATTAGGCGCTGGCTATAACATCCGTAATGCAGACTTTGCAACTCGTCTGGCTGCAGAAAACTTTTCGAGTCTGAATAATATTTTTGAAGGCGACCGGAACCTGTTCCGCCAGTACCGTGGCATGGACAATGCTTGCAATCCAGACTATCTGACGAAAGATTATGGCAAAAAGTTCTATATGGAAGAGAGCATTAAGCTGTATCCGGTAGGAACGCCAGCAACGATTGTAGCTTTTGCCGGCAGCGAGCTTTATGGAAAATGTGATGTAGCGGATATTGTAGATATTGAAATGGCAACGCCGGTAGGAGATTATGAGATGTACTATTGGCCAGCGTATGAACCCGGAAGAGACGCTTTGACGCATGCCCAGTTCAGCTATCAATATGCATTATGTGCTCCTCTATTGAAAGGTCCATTCTCTGTAAAACACTATTCCGAAGAAGTTCTTCATGATCCGGAATTATTACGGCTTACCAGTATTACTCGTCTGACGCATGATGAAAAACTGCCGATGAATCCGAGAACCATCCGCGTCACCATTACGAAAAAAGATGGAACCAAGTTGGAAGTATTCAAAGATAGCAATGACTTTGATATGCATAATTATCCAACCCGTGAGCAGCTTCTTGCGAAGTATTGGGACCAGGTAGATGCCTATGGATTAATCAAATATTCTGCGGCAGAGAAGTTGATTGACTTGGTGGATCATCTGGAAGACATCGAAGATATGAGAGAAATCACGGATCTTCTGGTACCGGAAAATTAAGAAAAAAACGAATCCGAAAGAATTCTGCAAATAAAGTTTGCAAAGCGCCGCCACCCGTAAAACGGGTGGTTCGAGGCGCGGGCTATAAGCCCTTGC
>JAKSRL010000051.1 GCA_024403635.1 Lachnospiraceae bacterium
AATCATCTAAAGAAGGAGTACCATCTTCTGTAATCTGATTCCAGGTTCCAAACAGGTTCTCATCCAGAACCGCATTTTCTGAGGGGCCTTCTTTTCCACAAGCAGTCAGCGCAATGCTTAAAAAAAGCGCACAAATAAGAGCTGCTGCCATTTTTGTTATTTTACTGTTTCTGATATTCGTAAGCACTGCTGCCCTCTTCCGTTAATGTTAATATGTCGCCATTGATAGAATAGGTATATTTATATTCGCCCCATCCTTCATCACAATTAATCACAAGGTTGCCGTCTTTGGCGGTGTAAGTAAACTCTACATCCATAAGGCCCCATTATCCAGAGCCATCGGAATTAAAGGTCCAATAATCGCCCAACTGCTGTTCCTCCGGAATTCCATATTCGTTCCAGGTTCCGATTAAAGCAGAATCAATTCCGGCCTCTTTTTTAGTTTCTTTCGGTTCGGAAGAACCGCCTTCTGGTTTCTTATCTCCGCATCCACAAAGACACGCTATACTTAACATGCAAACCAGAACAATTGCTAGTATTTTTTTCATCAAGTACTCCTCTAAAATGCTGTCAATATAACTACCAAATTATAATATATTCCCCGTCAAAAAACAACTTAAGGAATCGTTTTCAAGGTCTAGTTAAAATAAATGTCATACCATACCAGGAAGGTATAAATCACCCAGACTTTTCTCCAAAGGTCGGAATTTCCGCTAAGATACTCATCCCAGATTTTTTCTACTTCCTCTTTATTAAAGAACTTCTCTACATCGGCGCCATGCAGTTTTTCATATACGTCTTTATTATAGGAAGGGTCAGCCATCCAATGACGGATTGGGACGACAAAGCCTAATTTCTTTCGGAAAGCTACTTCTTCCGGAATAACTTTGGCAGCCGCGGTTCGGAAAGCCACCTTATTTTGCTCTGCATTTACTTTGTATTCTGAAGGCATGCGGGACGCAATATCAAATACACGTAAGTCTGTAAGAGGCATCCGGATTTCCAGGCCTGCAGCCTCACTCATTTTATCTACGTTAAGGTAAATATCCCCCTCTAACCAGATCTGGATATCTACATCCTGCATCTTTGTCAAAGGATCTGCTCCTTCGTTCTCTTTATAGATTTCTTCTACCAGGTGAATTGGAAGCACGCCCTCCTTATAATTTTTCAGAAGCACCTTCTTTTCGTCTTCTTTCATAATATTGGTATTGCCAACATAGAAGGTCTTCAGATTCTCGCCATATCGTTCTGCATTTCGGTACATATTATAGCCACCGAAAAATTCATCGGAGCCCTCTCCCGAATAGCAAAGTTTGGTATGCTGAGCCGTTGCCTTACATCCTATAGAAAAAGCAATCGCAGAAGCGTCGCCTAACGGCTGCTCCATATTTTCCATTACCCAAGGAACAATAGCAAAGTATTCTTCCGGAGTAACTCTGCAACGATTTAAATTTACTCCTAACCCATCTGCCGTAAGTTTTGCCAGAGGAGATTCATCAAAGCGCTCGTCATCATATCCAACAGTATCTGCATCTTTTGCATCACTAACCGCCAACACATAAGAAGAATCTACTCCACCGGAAAGGAAGGATTCCGCCGTTTCTTCCGGTTCTTTTACTTCGATCATAATATGAGTTACGGTAGTATGAATTTCATCAGCCCACTGTTCCAGGCTCTTGCTATTATCCGGATGGAATTCCGGACGAAAATAGCGTTTGATTTCCAGCTGACCATTTTTAAATGTAAGGGTACGGCCTGGCAAGAGTTTTTTTACGCCTTTAAAGAAGGTATCTTCTCCTGCAACATAAGTCAATGTCATATAAAGCTGAAGCATATCTTCGTTCAGTTCTTTTACGAAGCCCTCCTGAGCCATAATCTGACGAATGAACGTACCATATAAAAGCCGACCATCTTCTGTAAGATAGTAATAAAACGGTTTTGTTCCAAACTGATCTCTGCAGGCAAAAATATCGCCGGTTTCATCGTCTACCATTGCAAAAGCAAACATGCCATAAATATGGTCTCCCACTTTTTCGCCCCATTTTTCAAAAGCAGCGGTCAGAATTGCTCGCTCTCTCTCTTCTCTATCCAAAGAAAGATCTATATTTAATTCTCCGCAAAGATTTTTCCAATTACGGATATGTCCTCTATATTCTTTAATCTGATACATAAATTGGCTCCTTTTCATTTTCAAAAGCCCTTAAATTAAGGGCCTTTTTGATTTTACGATATTTTTGATTCAGTTGCAATGCAAACCATTCATCTCACAAACTATTCACCAATTTCGGACGACGGCCACCATTTTCCTACCAGAATTGGTACATATTTCGTTCCATATTTCGCCGGAAAGTAAACCAGGAACAGGCAAACGATAGAAACCGGAATCGTCAAATACCAAACCCTGCACAACATCGGAAAAAAAGTTTTGAAAATGGTAGTGAAAAAGGCATGGTATCCTAAATAAAACATCGTATTTCGTCCCACAGTGTTAATGAACCTGGTTTTTCTCAAAACAGCCATGGATAGGAAGGTGAATCCTAAAATGCTGCAGAAGGCCGCAAGCAAAAAGAAATAGATTCTTCCATAATAGCTTCCATTCATGCTAACCTTTCCGTTGATAGTCGAAAGAATCGCACCAATAATAAACGCAACTACACATAAAACCCATTTCCACACCATAGAAAGCTGTTCGATTTTATCTACCAAATTATTTTTAAAGAAATACCCAAACCAGAAAAACAAAACCGCCAGAAAAGCAACGTCCAGATGCCACCATAAAGGACCAAAGCACCAAACCTTGGAATACACCCATCCCAAAGCAGCTACAATCACGCTGGCGATGAACAGGCCTGTTTCACCGCGCATCAGCCGATCCAGACAATAAAAAATGATTTCTGTCAAGAACAAGGTCAATAAAAACCAGCTTTGAATGCATGGTGCATTTTCTCCATCTCCCGTCAGCATGCCGGATACCATGGACTTTAAGGAAAGATTGGCGTAAAGGTTGGTCGTGAAATGCAGAATATATTTTATGATTGCAACGAAAATATTGATTGCCAGATATGGTAGCAAAAAGGCTTTTGCTTTCTTTTTTAAAAACTTAAGAAAACTAATTTCCGTTCGCTTGTAAGTTAGGCCGCTAATAAAGAAAAACAACGGCATATGAAAAGAATATACATAGTTTCTTACTGGATGAGAACGGTCAAAAAAGGTGTGGCCTAAAACAACCAGCCACATCGCACTTCCACGTAATGCATCAATCCATTCAATTCTCTTATCCATGAGTGTATCATAGCACAACAGCCCAGAAAAAGAACCACCCCTTTTCACTGGTTTTATGGTATAATTTCCACATGATTCGATTAAATAACCAATGGGAATTTACGTATAACTGGTCGGAAGATTTTATGAAAGGCTTTCTCGATGGAGAGTCTATTCGTCTTCCCCACAATGTAGGTAACATTCCTCTTCACTATGCAAGCCCTTCTAATTATGAGACGATTTGTGGCTATCGCCATGATATTGATGTTCCAAAAGAAATTATCGGTCAGAAGGTCTTTCTTCAATTCGATGGAGCTGCCCATATTGCCGAAGTATTTTTGAACAATGAATTGGTCGGCACCCATTATTGTGGCTACACTCCATTCCGTGTAGATATTTCGGATACCATTCGTGCCGGACGGAACACGATTGCCGTCAAATTAGACTGTACCGAAAATCCAGATGTTCCACCATTTGGAAATGTAATTGATTATCTGACTTACGGAGGCATCTACCGCGATGTATGGTTGGACATCCGTCCAAATTCCTATATTGAAGATGTCTATGTTTCCACGATCGATAGCAATAATATCCATGTAGATGTGGCTATGGTTGGCGAGCCTCTTCTTATTGATGTGGAAATTTACGATGCCGAGGGAAGCCTGATTGCATCAGAAAAGAATTGTTCCCAATCTACGGATATTTATATTGCAAGACCTCATTGTTGGTCTCCCGATAGTCCATATCTTTATAAATGCATCGTTTCGCTCAGTAGTAACGACGGAGACGATTTCTATGAAACGACTTTTGGTATACGAACGGCTGAATTTAAGAGTGACGGTTTTTATCTGAATGGAGAAAAGCTTTTCCTCCGTGGTCTGAACCGTCATCAAAGCTATCCGTACATCGGCTATGCGGCTACGGAAAGCCTGCAGCGAGCAGACGCTAAAATTTTAAAAAACGAGCTCTGTGTGAACACAGTCCGTACCTCCCACTATCCGCAAAGCCCTTATTTTATTGAGGAATGTGACCGTTTAGGACTTTGTGTCTTTATGGAGGTTCCTGGCTGGCAACACATTGGCGATCAGAAATGGAAAAAACATGCTCTGGAAAATGTTCGGGAAATGATTCTGCAATATCGAAATCATCCTTCCATTATTGTCTGGGGCGTAAGAATAAATGAAAGTCCGGATGACGATTCCTTCTACAAGGAAACCAACAAGCTGGCTCATGAATTGGACCCATACCGCCAAACCAGTGGCGTACGTTGTATCCAAAACAGCAATCTTTTAGAAGACGTCTATGCCTATAATGATTTCTCACATGATGGAAGCAACTTCGGTTGCCTTCCAAAGAAAAAGGTTTTATCCGACACTTCCAAGCCATTGCTTCTTACAGAAAGCAATGGTCATATGTTCCCAACGAAAGCCTTTGATGATGGTGCTCACCGTCAGGAGCAGGCTCTACGCCATGCTCGGGTATTAGATGCGGCTATGACCACTCCTGGAATTTCCGGTTCCATTCAGTGGTGCATGTTTGATTACGCGACCCATTCTGATTTTGGTTCCGGAGACTGCATTTGTTATCATGGCGTGCTGGATTCTTTCCGTAATCCAAAACCTGCCGCTTATTTTTACCGCAGTCAGGGAGAAGAGGTGCCAGTACTTTTCATCGGTTCTACTTTTGAAATCGGCGATTATCCCGCAGGAATCAAGGGAAGTGTTTACGCTTTCACGAACGCTGACGAAGTCAAATTGTATAAAAATAACGATTATATACAGACCTTCCGTGCCAGGGATTGGGATTCTCTGAAACATGGGCCGATAGAAATAACCGATACGATTGGAAATCTTTTGGAAACCAACGAAGGCTACTCTTCCCAGAAAGCAGAAATGGTACGTAAATGTCTCCTAGCCTCCGAACGATACAACTCTGGAAAGCTGTCCTTCAAAGAAAAAATACGATATTCTTTGATGAAATCACGGTGCCAGATTGATGACAAAGAATTTAATCGTCTTTATGGAAAATATATTGGCAATTGGGAGAATATTGCTACCAAGTGGCGGTTTGATGCGATAAAGAATGACAAAGTAGTAAAAAGTATCACCTGCTCTTCCGGAGGGAAACTACATATCGAAGCTACCGCTACCAGTTATGAACTGGTGGAAGGCTCCTGCTACGATATGGCGCTAGTTCGCATCCAAATTTTAGACGAAAATGGAAATGTTGCCAATTATGCACAGATACCAATCGCTTTTGCTGCAGAAGGTGTTATCGATGTTGTGGGACCAATGGTTGCCACTGCAGAAGGCGGAATGTGTGGAACCTTCGTAAAAACAACCGGTTGGGACGGACATGGTCGTCTGATTATCTATACCGAAAGTGGTCTGGAAACTTCAGTAGAATTTACAGTAACGATTGCAGAGAATTAAGGATTCAATACTTATAAAAAAGACATTTAACCATTTGGCTTAATGTCTTTTTGCATTTATATGTTTTTTAACGAATACACTCTTTAATACAATCCCAAATATGGCGCAGGGTCTACTCTACATGAGCAGTCAAAGCCCCAATCACATTTTACAACACCGATGTGGAGATGGTAACCAGTAGAAGACCCTGTGGTTCCGACATAACCAATAACCTGGCCCTGAACAACAATATCTCCAACTTCAACCGCACGATAGTTCTGGTGCATATATTCCGTATATAAGCCATCGCCATGATACAGTACGGTATAGTTTCCACATCCGCCGTTCCATCCATCACTGGAAATAATAACCTGGCCATCCAAAACCGCATAAATCGGCGTATTGCAATAAGCACCGATATCCAGGCCACCATGCCAGGAGGTAAATCCACCGCCAAACGGATCATCTCTCCAACCATACCAGGAAGTAATCCAGTTTTGGTCAAACGGAGGAGCCAAAGGCCACAAGAAGGAGCCCGGGGATGCAACGTAGCCGGTACCGCCGTTGTCGATAATTTCCTGTTTCCGTTGCGCTTCGTATTCTTTAATTAAGCTGTTTACTAAATCTTTCTGTTCTGCCAGTTCTTGATTGATGAAAGCATTCTGCTCTTCTTCAATCTTTGCTGCATTTCGATATTCATCTACCAGCTGGTCTTTTACTGCCAGGACTTCATCCAATACTGCTTTTTGATCTTCCTGACCTTTTTTCAGCTCGTCAATGGCAGCCTTCTCTTCTTTTACCTCATTCTGTTTTTCTTTAATTTCATCCTGCATTTCCTGGATTTTTTCCATTTGCTTGCGGTCATAATTATTTAATTCAAACAGATATTGGATTTTATTAATAGCATCGGAGAAAGATTCGGATGTAAAGAACACTTCTACATAAGAATTTCCCATGTTCTCATACATGAACTTAATCCGCTTACTCATAGCCTCATACTCTGCGTCAATCAATGTCTGCTCATGATCAATGTCTTTCTGAAGATCATCAATTTCTGCCTGTTTTTCATCGGATTGTTTTTGATAACCATTAATAATATCCTGAAGAGCGTAGATTTCCGCATCAATTTCCGCAACTTCCTGCTCCGCTGACGCAACATTCGCACGGAGTTCTTCTAATCTTGCTTCACTGGCAGCCAATTCTTCTTCGATTTCCTGTTGGCGTTGCTTCGCTTCATAGATATCATCCGCCATAACCGTTTGACCCAAGAAAGCCGCAACAAGGACACTAATTGCAAAAATACGTATGAAGTTTTTCAAATTTCTTTTTTTCATATGATTCCTTTATTCACAGTTAAATAATTACTCTGTTCTATTCGACACCACTTAATATTTCAATGGCCTTCTGAAGTTGTGCATCTTCCTCTTCCGTAATAACGAAGTCTTCATATGCTTCATCTGGAATAATAACTTCTACATCCGGCTGGAGACCAACGCCATCAATACATCTTCCACTTGGGATATAGTACTTTTCTGTCGTGAATTTCATACCGGAATTATCGGAAAGACGAAAGATACTCTGAACAACGCCTTTTCCATAGCTGTTGGTTCCAACTAGAGTTGCCAGGCCATAATCTGAAATTGCTCCGGAAAACAGCTCTGCTGCACTGGCTGTATATTCATTAATCAAAACTACCATCGGCAACTTCAGCTGATGTTCTTCATCCGACATTTCCACTTTCTCGTTTCCATTTTTATCTTTTGTCGAAATAATCACTCCTTCCGGAAGTACCCGATCTGCCATTGCTACAACTGTATCGTAGTCTCCTCCCGGATTATCACGAACATCAATAATCAAAGATTTCATTCCCTGTTCTTGTAAAGAATCCAAGGCATCATTAAACTGATTAACGGTCACATAATCAAATTCCGAAATGTAGATATATCCGATACCGTTGTCCATTAACTCAAACTCAACGGTTGGAGTCTGAACAATCGTTCTGGAAATTGTAAAAGGAACTTCTTCCCCATTTCTTCTTACGATGATATCAACCGTCGTTCCTGGTTCTCCACGCACAAGAGATACCAGGTCATCCAATACTTCAAATTTCGTTTCGCCATCGGCACTGATAATGATATCCCTTATCTGAAGGCCCGCTTCCTCTGCAGGCGTTCCTTCAAAGACTTTGTAGATTTCTACTTCATTGTCTTCGTTCATGACAACGCTGACACCGATTCCTGCATATTCTCCAGAGGAATCTTCCAACAGAGAAATGAATTCTTCTGGCGTATAGTACATGGCATATTTATCACCAATGTTTGCCAAAAGGGCTTTACACAGACCATTTTCTATCTCTTCGTCATCATATTCGCCAACATAATAGGCATCCAGATATTGAAAAATGGTATCCAGTTTGTCCTGATAAGATTTTTCTTTCTCTACTGTTTGGGTCTGTTTCTTTTTCGCGTTTACCCAGGCAGTTCGGTTAGCAATAAACGTATATCCTACAAAAGCAGCAAGAAGAACTGCCGCGGCAACTAAAGCGCCTACCAGAAATCCCATAAAGAATTTCGAAGAAATTTTTTTCGGTTCCTGATTTAGTTCGTTATTATTTTCATCCATTATGCTATTTCCTATCAGACTTTAATATATTTGTTCGTTGCAATCATACTTCCTACAAAACCAATTCCCATTCCCAGAATAAGCGAAACAACAATCAGTAATGCAAACAGACTTCCCATAGGTATTAAAGAGAATGCGCTTGCAAAAGTCTGTAACTGTCCAACCACATAAGAGATGGCAGACTTGTATATGAAGAATAAAATAATTAAAGGAATAACCGCACCAATCAATCCGATAATAATTCCTTCGAATACGAAAGGAGATTTAACGAAGAAGTCGGTTGCTCCAACATACTTCATAATTTTTATTTCTTCCGAACGGACGGTAATACCAGTGGTAATCGTATTACTGATCAGGAAAATTGAAACTGCAAGCAATACGATAATAATTGCCAGAGAAACGATTCCTGCAATCTTACCGAAGTCGGATAAAGCACTTGCCGTAACATCCGACTTGTTTACCTGACGGATTTCCGGCATGGAAGCCAATCGTTCTGCCACCTTTGACTGATAAGAAATATCCGTCAGATAGATGGAATAAGAAGCGGAAGTTGCCAAAGGATTATCATTCGCGAAGCCTTCAGCGAGTTCCGGATTGGATGCGAAATACTCTTTCTTAAAGTTTTCCCAAGCTTCATCCGCAGAAGTATATTCAATATAAGCGACTTCATCCCATTGTTTAATTCGATCGCCTAAATTCTGAATATCAGATTCCTTCTGGTCTTCTTTAAAGAAGACGGTAATACATACAGAATCCTGAGCTTCCTCGATAATATGGGTAACGTTCAAAATAATAGAAAGCAAAAGTCCTACCATAAATACGCAAGCCGCAATGGTAGCAACCGATGCCAAGAAGAACACTTTGTTTCTCTTAATTCCTTTAAAACCTTGTCCTAGACAATAGAAGAATGAATTACCTTTCATCTGGCAAGACCTCCTTCCTGAATATCATTGACGATTACGCCATTTTTCAGATTAATAACACGTTTATTCATCTGGCGTACAATCTCATGGTTATGAGTTACTACTACAACCGTAGTACCGCGCCGATTTACTTCTTCTAAGATTCCCATGATAATCTGGGAATTACCCGGATCCAGATTTCCGGTAGGCTCATCCGCCAAAAGAATTTTTGGTTTATTCACTAAAGCTCTGGCAAGAGCAACTCTTTGTTTTTCACCACCAGACAGCTGATCCGGCAGAGATTTATATTTGTTGGAAATTTTAACCAGTTTTAAAACATCTGATACATTCTTCTGGATTTCCCGATCCGAAGAGATTCCGATTGCTCTTTGAGCAAAAGCAATATTATCAAAAACATTGCGGTCTTTTAACAGACGGAAGTCTTGGAATACAACCCCAATATTACGTCTCAACATAGGAATCTTTCTTCTACGCATACGAACTAAAGGCTGTCCATTAATAATAATTTCTCCGGAAGAAGGCTCTAATTCTTTTATTAAAAGTTTAAATAAGGTACTCTTTCCAGCACCAGAATCGCCTACAATAAAAACAAACTCACCCGGATAAATGTGAAGGCTGACATTATCGAGAGCATTCTTATTCTCTCCATATGTCTTGGTGACATTCTCAAGTCTAATCATATGAATATGATCCTCCGATTTTTCAAATCTCAGTTTTTATTTATAATCTAAGCTTTCGACATACTGCATATAGCTTGAAACCATTAACGCAATCTTGAAGGTAATCGCATCATCAAATACTCTTAAATCAAGACCAGTAATTTTCTGGATTTTGTCCAGGCGATAAACCAGAGTATTTCGATGAATGAACAACTGTCGGGAAGTTTCTGAAACATTCAGGGAATTCTCGAAAAACTTGTTGATGGTTTCAATCGTTTCTTCATCAAAATCCTTTAAGGATACATTTCGAAAGATTTCGCTGATAAATAATTTACATAACGGCATCGGCAACTGATAAATCAATCTTCCAATTCCCAAAGAATTATAGGAATTTACGTTCCGGTCTTGGAAGAAAATCTTTCCAACTTCCTGCGCCATTTTTGCTTCTTTAAAAGATTTGGAAACATCCTTCAAATCTTCTACTGTCATTCCGTAAGCGACAATCGGCTCTTCTCCAATATCACTTTTAAGGACAGATACCATCTTTTTCGCAATCTTTTCCAAATCGGATTCTGTAGTTTTTGCTTCCAGCTGCTTAATAACTACAATTGTTTTTTTATCCAGTGCAGTTACAAAGTCCTGGCTATCCGGAAAAAGATTCTTGATGGAGCCGATAGCGTCGTCCTGATTTTTCTTTTGAAGTTCTATCAGATAAGCTACTCTCTTTACTTCTAACTCTACATGAAGTTTTTTGGAACGATCAAAAATATCAATCAGAAGAAGATTGTCCATTAACAACGATTTGATGAAATTGTCCCGGTCAAACTTCTCTTTATAGGCTGCCAGCAACGTTTCAATCTGATACTTCGCCATACGGCCAATCAGTTCTGTACTGGAAGAATTTCCGCGAACTGCCAGAATATACTCATCCTGCGTATCATCTTTAATTTTGAATAATTGAAAATCAGGGATTTCTTTATATTCTCGAGTAGATTTTGCAAAATCTGCAACTTTCTATCCGTCAATATCTTTATCCCTGAATGTCCTTACCGCAACTTGCCCATTCAGATCCAGTATAGCCAGATCTT
>JAKSRL010000052.1 GCA_024403635.1 Lachnospiraceae bacterium
TCTGATTCTCGCATAATAGATGATA
Source organism: Lachnospiraceae bacterium (assembly GCA_024403635.1). Taxonomy (GTDB): domain Bacteria; phylum Bacillota; class Clostridia; order Lachnospirales; family Lachnospiraceae; genus RGIG5612. The sequence goes on from JAKSRL010000052.1 coordinate 26, forward strand.
TCGGTATAGATTTTACATCCATCTCTCATAACTACTTCCACGTCCTGATGGCAAATAATACCAGGCGCTGCCTCGTAGGTTCTCGGATTGAATGCCGGACAAAAGCCCTGTCCCATTCTCGCCATTGGATCAGCAGCCTGCTCTAAGTCTAGTTCTTCCTGGTTCGCTACAGGTTTTTTTGCCACTCTGTAGATTGCTTCGATTTCTTCTCCTTGAAATACTTCTTTCACTGTAAAGTATTCTGGTGCATGATCCGCCATGTTGTTCCCTCCCGTATCTATAGAATCTTCTATTGTTAACACAATCTTACCCATTAATTATAAAAAAAGTGCCTGTCTTATACAACGGGCACTTTTTTACTTTGTTCTTTTATATATTATAATTATTTAACAATAGGTAAAGTTGCGAAGCCTTCCTGCAGTTCTTCATCTGTCGGAATATAATCTTCCATCAGATTGTTATTGAATTTTTCATATGCAACCATATCAAAATATCCTGTACCAGTAAGACAGAACAGGATGGTCTTTTCTTCACCCGTTTCTCTGCACTCTTTTGCAATATCCAAAGCAACCTTAATGGCATGGCTGCTTTCCGGTGCAGGAAGAATACCTTCTACTCTTGCAAATTCTTCTGCTGCAGCAAATACTTCGGTCTGCTCTACGCTGACTGCTTCAATCAGTTTCTGATCATATAATTCTGAAATAACAGAACTCATTCCATGATATCTTAATCCACCGGCATGATTTGGAGATGGGATAAAATGGCTTCCCAATGTATACATTTTCTGAAGCGGACAAATATTTCCAGTATCACAGTAGTCATATGCATATACACCTCTTGTAAGAGACGGACAGCTTTTTGGCTCAACCGCGATAAACCGATAATCCTTCTCTCCTCTTAATTTTTCACCCATGAATGGAGAAATCAAACCGCCTAAATTGGAACCACCGCCAGCACATCCAATAATAACATCTGGTTCTACTCCATACTTCTCAAAAGCAGTCTGGCATTCCAAACCGACGATAGACTGATGAAGGAGTACCTGTGACAAAACGCTTCCCAAAACGTAACGATATCCCTCTGTTTTCGTTGCAACTTCAACTGCTTCAGAAATGGCACAACCTAAGCTTCCATTGGTATCAGGAAATTCTGCTAAGATTTTCTTTCCGATATCTGTCGTTAAAGAAGGTGACGGTGTTACGCTTGCTCCAAAAGTCCTCATAATTTCACGGCGGAATGGTTTCTGTTCATAAGAACATTTAACCATATAAACCTGACATTCCAGATCCAGATAAGAACAAGCCATGGAGAGAGCGGTTCCCCACTGACCAGCACCAGTCTCTGTTGTAACGCCTTTCAGTCCCTGATTCTTAGCATAATAAGCCTGGGCTATAGCAGAATTTAATTTATGGCTGCCGCTGGTGTTGTTTCCTTCAAACTTATAATAAATCTTAGCTGGGGTACCTAATTTTTCTTCCAGACAATAAGCACGAACCAACGGAGCTGGACGGTACATTTTATAAAAAGACAAAATATCTTTTGGAATCGGAACAAACTGTGTCGTTACATCCAGTTCCTGTTTTACGAGTTCATCGCAAAAAACATGTCTTAATACATCTTCAGAAATCGGCTGCATCGTTGATGGATCCAGCATAGGAGCCGGCTTCTTTTTCATATCCGCCCTAACATTATACCAATATCTCGGGAGTTCTCTCTCTTCAAGTAGCAACTTATACGGAATCGTCCGCTTATCAATTTCTCTTTGTTTACTTCCATCATTCATCATAATTTTTTCCTCCCTTTGGATATAAATAATAATAAAAAAAACTGCCCTTATAAAAATAAGGACAGAAATAATCTGCGGTACCACCTTAATTGACCTAAAAAGACCCACTCAAATCAAAAATGCCAACACATTTTCTGGCGTTAACGCCGCCATACGTCTCAGATACTAAAACAAAAGTTTTTTCCCCTCGCCCTCAGTGGCCCATATGTCTGACCCGCTTTCCGCAAAGCTTCCACCGTCCTCTGCTCTCTATAGGTGCGCTACCAGTTTTTCTTCCACATCATAGGTTTTTCTTATGAAATTTTCACGAAGTGTATCACGATATACACTCTATGTCAAGAAAATTTTTTAACAGCACTCAGCTTTCAACTTTTTCCTTGATATACTCTTTTACTTTTACTTTATCCATTTCAAGAGCAATCGCCAATTCACCATACAGCTTGTCTTCCGCCATATTATAATATTTCTCGTCGCTCGCCGTAACCTTTTTTCCCTCTGCTAAACGTTGCAGTTTTCTTTCGTAGATTGTCTTAATTATGCTGACAAATTCTCTGCAATCGCAGCTTCTCATAGTCTCTTTATAACGTTCTTCACGGGATTTTTCATCAACGATGCAAAGAAGTTCAATTTCAGGAATATCATCAACCAATTTCTTGGCTTCTCTTTTAGAAATAACCGGGCGCATAACAACCTTGTCATTGTCACAAGGAGTAAAGATTCGACTATTTTTAGAATAATACGGAGATAATGTGTAATAATCAACGCCTTCCGCCGCACCAACTAAATCAGGGGGACCTATTTTCTCCACCCTGCATACACCGGTGTTGCCGTACACTATTAATTGACCAACTTGAAACACAATATCCTCTCTTTCTCCTAAAATGCCTCTACCCAAAAGGTATTGTATCACTTTCATCTAGAAAATGTAAAGGTTTTACCCTCATTTTTTTAATCACTTATAGAAAATATGTATATCAGTTCAATCCTGGGATAAAGGAAAAAGCGACGGCAAAAAGAATGGCCGGAAGCATATTGGCCACCGAAATTTTCTTATCTCGAATCAGATTTAATCCAACGCAGAAAATAAGAACATTTCCAACCAGAGAAAGATCTGTAAGGGCCAAATCTGTTAACACCGGCTGAATCAAGTGGGCAATCAGTGTAACAAACCCCTGCCAGATAGCTACTGGAATAGCAGCAAAAATCGCACCTTTTCCTAACGTGCAAGTCATAACGCAGATAATGAAGAAGTCCAAAATAGCTTTCATGATTAAAACAGAATAATCATGGAAAATCGCATCATTTATGGAACCAATTATGGCCATAGCGCCAATGCAAACCGTACAAGAAGCGGTAAGGAAGGCTTCCGTAAACCCATGATCTTTCGTGCTTTTGGTCTTTTTCTTTAACCATTCCCCAAACCGTTCGATCTGCTTTTCCAGGTTCAATAATTCGCCTACTACAATTCCGCAAATGATTGCCAAAATCAAAAGATGGGATTTCTGCGTGTCAAAACCGCCCTCATTTAAAACTAACATTTTCGAAATCGCACCAGCAGCACCAACAAAAATAACGCAGATACCGTTTCCCATCATAAGAGCGTTCTGCATCCGTTCTGGAATCCTTTTACCAAAAAACAGGCCGATGATTCCACCTACAATAATCGCTGCCGTATTAATTATGGTTCCTAAACCTGGCATAGAAATACCTCGTATGTTTATCTTGCAATATCATTAAAAATAAAATCCGATACTTTTTCTCCTAAAACCTGATACCCCAAAGGAGTAAGATGAACAAGGTCCTGACTAAACAGTTCGTCTATTTCATAGTCCCCACGATTTACCAGTTTGGAGAAATAATCATCAATATCAATCAGTGGAACCGAAGTTTTTTGTGCAGACTTCTTGATATAGTCATTTGCATCGGAAAAGTCTTCATAAAACCTGCTATCTGGATAAAGAGGATAGTTTGCCAGATAAATAACCGTTCCGCTCTCCTTAAATGCTTTTATATTTGCTTCTAAGGCTCCCTTATAAGGAACATTAAAGTGGAAATTATTGCCCGAGGATAAAAGAACCACGATATCCGGGCTACAAGTAACTCGCTGGTAGGTATCTTTCGTAAGGACGTCTCCACTGATTCCATCATTTACCACAAATACGGAAGATAAAAATCCCGCGTCTTTTAATGCGCGGTTTATACTCTCTTCCAAACTCTCTGGATAAGTCGGCTTGCTTTGGAAATTCGGTGCAAAAACATCTTTATACAGGCCGAAAGTAATAGAATCTCCCAGGCAGTCTATTACGATTTCTTCCTTCTCTGTAAATAGTTCTGTAATTGCTTTTTTATTAGAATCCGGTTTTCTTGTTACTCCTAATATAATCAAAAGCAAGATAACTGCTGCTGCCAGCAAAATGGCAGCAACTATTATATTTTTTTGGATATTTCTTTTTTTCTGTTTCCCGGAATTATCCATTTTTACAAATCCCTAGAGTCTAAAATAATCGTAAACGGACCGTCATTCTCAATATGCACCAGCATATCAGCTCCAAACTGTCCCGTTTCCACTTTCATATCTGGCTTTTGTGTCTTAATACAGGCAACAATATAATCATACAAAGCTTCTGCCTGAGCCGGATCTCCGGCATCAATAAAGCTCGGTCGGTTTCCTTTTTTACAGTCTGCATAGAGGGTAAACTGGGATACCAAAAGAATATCTCCTTTTACACTGTCCAGGGAAAGATTTGTCTTTCCCGCTTCATCCTGAAAAATACGCAAGCCTAACATTTTCTTTACCAACTTATCAGCGATTTCTTTTGTATCGGTACTGCAGGCACCAATCAAAACCATAAAACCAGTTCCGATTTCACCTACGACTTCTCCATTGATTGTGACAGAAGCTTCTTTTACTCTTTGAATAACAAATTTCATTCCCCATCCCCTCTATCGGTCATTTTTCTTCACTATAGCACGAGACAGCATAAAAAGCTGTCTCGTGCATCATTTAAGCCAAATTCGTTTGTCTAAATATTAGAATTCAAATTTATGTCTAAAGTATTCTTCCAAATCTGCGATAGCAACACGTTCCTGCTGCATAGTGTCACGGTCACGAACGGTTACGCAGCCATCTTCTTCCGAATCAAAATCGTAAGTAATGCAGAAAGGAGTTCCGATTTCGTCTTCTCTTCTGTATCTCTTTCCAATAGTTCCTCTATCATCATTATCACTGTTATAGTATTTGGATAACTGAGCGTATACCTTTTCTGCAGGCTCATTCAGCTTCTTAGAAAGAGGAAGAACTGCGATTTTAACTGGTGCTAACGCTGGATGGAAACGCATAACAGTACGAACGTCTCCGCCCTCTAATACTTCTTCATCATAAGCATTGCAAAGGAAGGCAAGAACTACACGATCAGCACCCAGAGAAGGTTCAATTACATAAGGGATGTACTTGATGTTCTTTTCATCATCAAAGTAATCCATAGGCTCGCCGGAAAATTCCTGATGCTGGCTTAAGTCATAATTTGTTCGGTCAGCGATTCCCCAAAGTTCGCCCCAACCAAACGGGAAGGTGAATTCGATATCGGTAGTAGCTTTAGAGTAGAAGGACAGTTCTTCTGGATCATGGTCACGAAGTCTTAATTCTTCATCTTTCAATCCTAAGCTCTTCAGCCAGTTTACGCAGAAGCCTCTCCAATAACTAAACCATTCAAGGTCGGTATCCGGCTCGCAGAAAAATTCCAGCTCCATCTGTTCAAACTCTCTGGTACGGAAAGTAAAGTTACCAGGAGTAATCTCATTACGGAAAGATTTACCAATCTGACCAATGCCAAATGGGATTTTCTTTCTGGAAGTTCTCTGTACATTCTTGAAGTTTACAAAAATACCCTGAGCGGTTTCCGGACGAAGATATACAACGTCTTTTGCATCTTCGGTAACGCCCTGGAAGGTCTTAAACATTAAGTTGAAATGACGGATTGGAGTAAAATCGCTCTTTCCGCAGGATGGGCAAGGAACCTGATGTTCTTTAATAAATGCTTCCATCTCTTCATCGCTCCAGCCATCAACGGAAGATTCTAAGGTGATTCCGTTTTCCTGTGCGAAGTCTTCAATTAATTTGTCTGCACGGAATCTTTCATGACATTCTCTGCAGTCCATTAAAGGATCTGTAAAACCACCGATATGTCCAGAAGCTTCCCATGTTTTTGGATTCATTAAGATTGCGCAATCTAAACCAACGTTATAAGGGCTTTCCTGAATGAATTTCTGCCACCAGGCTCTTTTAACGTTGTTTTTCAGTTCTACTCCAAGGTTACCATAATCCCAAGTGTTGGCTAAACCACCGTAGATTTCAGAACCCGGATATACGAATCCTCTTGCTTTACAAAGTGCTACGATTTTGTCCATTGTCTTTTCCATAGTTTTTCTCTCCTGTTTTATATTTTCGTCGTTGGTTTATGGCAACTATTTGCCATGGGTTTACGGCGAATTTTAACTCACATAGTACACTAAAATCCCTAAGGGTTTCAAGGTAATTCTTCCAGCATAATCAAAGACTTAAACGGTTTATCTACATACCGGTTTAACAAAGTCTTTACAATGTCGGTAAATTCCATCAAAACCTGTTCCGTCAATCGAAAAGTAAATAATTTTTCAATCGGCATGGTTTTAACAAAGTTGATGGCATACTCCGTGGATTGATTCAATTCAAACCTGCTCTTTATATTCTCGATATCCGGACAAATGCCGTTAATTTCCAATATTTTTAATTCATAGATTCCCCGAACCAGCCGGTTATCTAATGTTTCCAGGCTTAGGGCCCGTAAGGACTGATATACCAGTTTTAAGGTTTTGGTAGCATCTAATCCTTCTCGGGTAAAATAAGACGCCAATTCCAGAAAATAAAAGCCATAATAGGTATGCTCTACATCCGACGTCAATTGTTCAAAGTAGTTGGATATCTTCGCAGAATTCAAGCTATAGGAGGTTCTTCCTTCATACAATTCAAACTCTCCAAAAGCAAAGATTCTGGTAGGAGCCACTAAAGGAGAAGACGGCTTCCTCGCCCCGTGGGCAAAAGCCGAAATCTTACCTAAGGAATCGGTAAGAATCTCTATCCGTCTGTCATATTCTCCCATGGGCATGACTGATATTACCATGCCTCTGACTTTGATCGTGTTCAACGTTTCTCCCGTACTATTTCTTCGCTTCGTATCCGAAATTCTTCAGCATGGCATCGCTGTCACGCCATTCTTTTCTTACTTTGACCCAAAGTTTTAAATTAACTTTCGTTTCCGTCAGATTTTCAATATCTCTGCGGGCGATGGTGCCGATTTTCTTCAGCATTTCGCCACCTTTTCCGATAACGATTCCTTTATGGGAATCTTTTTCACAGATAATGGTTGCTTCAATATCAACGATTGGCTCTTTATATACCGAGCCTGCACCATTCTTTATGGTTTTTACTCTTTCATGATATTTATCAATCACTACCGCAATACCATGTGGCACCTCATCACTTAAGCAATATAAGGCCTTTTCCCGGATAGTTTCTGCCACAATCTGCTTCATCGGCTGATCCGTTAAGGTGTCTTCATCATAGAAGTACGGTCCATACGGCAGGTATTGATAAAGCTGCTCTAAAAGAGTATCTACGTTCTTATTTTCTCTTGCGGAAATCGGAATAATTTCTGCAAAATCAAAGGTTTTCCGATAGGTATCAATAAACTCAAACACATCGTCTTTGTCTACACTGTCGATTTTATTCATAACCAAAAGAACCGGAAGGTTCACTTTTTTTAATTCTTCCAGAATATATTGCTCACCTTTTCCGATAAAGTTGGAAGGTTCGACCAGCATCATAATGACATCTGCATCCGCAAAGGTGCTTAAAGCTGCATCCAGCATATATTCCCCTAATTTGTTCTTCGCCTTATTAATGCCCGGAGTGTCCAGAAAAACAATCTGTCCACGGTCATCGGTATAAACCGTCTGAATACGGTTTCTAGTGGTCTGAGGTTTATTCGAAGTAATGGCAATTTTCTGGCCAATAAGGCGATTCATTAATGTTGATTTGCCGACATTTGGTCTTCCGATAATTGCCACATAGCCTGATTTTGTTTGATAATTTTCCATATTCCGCTTACTTTACTCAAATAAATTCTTGGTGGTGATAAATAATGCTTTATCTTCTTCTATTTTCTTTTCATTTCCTACAACACAGATGCATCCGTCACGAAAAGCACGCTTCATTAATGGAGCCAGCATCCGAATGTCTTCCTGCGTACAGTCAATGGTTGCTAACCGGTTCTTTAAAGCTTCCTCTTCCGTCAGTTCCATAAGGTAAGACATCATGTCTCTGGAGCCTTTTCCTGCAGGAGTCATCGGAGTATCTACTCCGCTCATGGTACCGATAACATATTTTGTCATTTCTCTTTCGTCGACACTAAAGTTCTCAATATATTCCGGAACGCCTTCAAAGATTTCATTGGATCTTGCAAGATTTGGATCCCGATAAGTTACAAAGACACAGGTTCCCAGGCTAGTAAAGGAACACATACAACCATAAGCTCCGCCCTGAACACGGATATTAAACCACAAATACTCATAACTCATAATCGTCTTTAATACCCGTAACGCACCCGTATACTCAAAACCGCCGTCGGAGTAACGGCCGGCTCTGGCCACATATTGAATTCCTGCGGAAGTCTTAAACCCTTCATTTTTCTTTTCCAGCAAGATTTCGTTCGCATAAGCGTATCCGTTCTGTCTTAATTTCGGCATTGCTTCCGGAAGCTTATCCGCCATTTTCTTCAGACGGTTCAAGAACAGTTCCAGACCTTCTTTATCGCCGGTAAAACTGATGATGCAACGCCCCTTCATCAACTGATTCATCACATCTTTAATGTTTTCAATCAGTTTCGCTTTTTCACTTTCAAAATTCTTTTCCAGATTTTCGACGAACTTATAGAACTCGATCCCGTTCATCAGCTCCTTTACAAAATCCGGTTTGGAGATATAAGACAGGGCTCTTACAACGGCACCAATATGTCCGCTTTGATTCAAGGACATCTGCAGCTTGCTCTTTAATTCTGCAATAATTTCATATAAACGGATCTCGTCTTCATAAGAACTTCCAAAAATCACTTCCTCGATAAGGTCGAAGGCTTTATCGATATTTCCGTATAAAGCTCTGGTAGAAATATCTGCTAAAACAGAAAAATGCTCCGGATCGGTCTTATCCGTATAGACGCCGGCTTCCAGGGAAAGGCCTCCGGTAAAGCTGTTAATTTCATTATTTAATTCTGCATAGGTATGCTGGTCCGTATCCACAAAACTGAAAATGGATTTCAACAGACTCAAGTATGGAAGCTGAGCCAAAGGAATCTGATTGGCGTCTAAAATGATGCTGGCATAACCGATTCCGTTGGTAAAATAGTCATGGAAAATAACCGGAACTCCTTTTACTTCCAGTTCTTCATTCCGGAAATGATCCGTTTCCCGTTTAATATCATCTCTGGACAAAAGCGGGATGCATTTTAAGTTTTCCGGGTCCTCCTCTGCTTCCTGATACTCTGCCAAAGCTTTTGTATCATCCATCAGTTTTTGCAGTTCTTCTGCAGACAATCCAATCTTAAATTCTTCTAATTTCTTTTCCTGCTTTGCTTCGTTTTCCGCTGTCAGGCCTTTCTTTGGAACTAAGGCCAACAGGGAGGAATGCGGATTGTTGAGCAAATATTTTTTTATCAGGCCTTCAAAATATCCAGTCTCGATATTCTCTCGTAAGAACTTGAAAGTTTCACTGCATTCAATATGCATTAACGGAGACCCTTCATAGAGCCAGCTGTCCAAACAGTTCAGTCCGTAAATCAGGCCTTTGGGATAACCACCAAAATCTGCTTCTTTATACTTGAATTCCAAAGAATTCAGGCTCGCAATCAGAGAGCTTTTATGAATGCCCTCGTTGATTGCTTTTTCAAATTCTTCATTAATAATTTCCAGGAACCGCTCGATCTGGTCGACCTTGGCATTCTTTGCAACGATATTAAAATATGGCTGCAGAATTCCATTTTCATAAGACGGAAGAATATCTTTTCCGATGCCTTCTTTCAAAAGACGGTCACGAATCGGAGCTCCCTGCGTATCTACTAAGGCGTAAAGAATCATCTGCATGGCATAATAAACTGCCGGATCCAGATTATCGCCGCATACCACACCGTAAGAAAGATAAGTATTTTCTTCCTCATCCTCGTCTTCTGCGATTGGATAGAATTTCTTTATTACATGCATTTCTTCAAAAGCAGGCTGCAGCTTCACTTCCGAATCTACCGCAAGAGCTTCACTCTTGCTTAAATAATTTGCATCCAGATATTCCAAACGCTCTTCAATATCCATATCACCATACAGATAAATAAAGCTGTTGGATGGATGATAATATTTTTTATGAAAATCTAAAAAAGCATCATACGTCAGATTTGGAATGCAATCCGGATCACCGCCAGATTCCACTCCATATGTTGTATCCGGATAAAGAGAATGCATAATTTCCCGCTCAAGAACGCCTTCCGGAGAAGAAAAAGCACCCTTCATTTCGTTATAAACAACGCCATTATAAATAATCGGTTCTTCCGGATTTTCAATCTTATAACTCCAGCCTTCCTGCTTTAAGATTTCCGGATGATGGTAAATGTTTGGATGGAATACTGCATCTAAATAAACATCCATTAAATTCTGGAAATCTTTATCGTTTCTGCTGGCTACCGGATAAACCGTTTTGTCCGGATAAGTCATAGCATTCAAGAACGTATTTAATGACCCTTTCACTAATTCTACAAAAGGATCTTTCAGCGGATACTTTTCACTGCCACAGAGAACGGAATGCTCCATGATATGAGCAACTCCGGTATCATCCGACGGAGTTGTGCGAAAACCGATATAAAAAACTTTATTGTCGTCATCATTGGAAAGAATAAAAACTCTGGCGCCGGTCTTTTTATGCTTCAGCAAAAACGCCTGACTGTTCAGGTCTTTTACTTCCTTCTCAAATACAACTTCATACTTATC
>JAKSRL010000053.1 GCA_024403635.1 Lachnospiraceae bacterium
TCCAAAAACCACTTGTCTGGTCTTCTTGGAAAATAGTGCAGCAAAAAATAAACGCGTTTATAAGATGCTTACGGCAAAAGGTTTGGTCGTCGAGTGTAATCCGGATACAGAAGCGGAAGTTATTAAATGGTTGGCCAAAGGTTTCGCCCAGGCAGGAAAAAAAGTTCGTCAAAGTACGATTCAGCTGTTAATTGACCGTGTAGGTTTAGATTATGACCGGCTGCGTCAGGAATATGAAAAAATAGTCAGCTATTCCGGTGATCATACAGAGATTTGTGATGATGATGTTCTGGCTGTTACTATGGCGGATATTGAATCCAAAATTTTTGACATGTTGAGTGCGATGGGGCAGAAGAATGTAAAAAAAGTCCTGGAAAAGTATTATGACCTTTTGTCAAATCACGAGCATCCGTTATATATTCTGGCTATGATTCGAATTCAATTCCGTACCTTTCTTCAAACGGCAGAATTGAGGAATAAAGGATATACTACTTCCGAAGTTGCCAGAATGTTGAAAAAAAGAGATTTTGTAATCGCGAATGCAGAAAAAAATCTGAAAGGATATTTCAAAATGAAAGATGTTCGGAATATTCTGGAGGAAATTTCGGAAACAGATAAAAAGATGAAAAACGGAGAAATCGGAGAGCAGACGGGAGTAGAAATGCTGCTCATCAAATTCTCTATGTGATAAGAGGAAAAAATGGATAAAAAAGAAATTCGTGCAGAAGTCACAAAAAAGAAACAACAGTTATCAATGGAGACCGTAGAGGATTTATCAGAACAGTTGAAGAACCGTTTCTGTCAATTGGATGCATATAAAGAAACGGAATGTGTTTATGCCTATATGTCCTATAACGAAGAAGTAAGGACTTTGCCAATTATTATGCAGGCTTTGGCTGATGGGAAAAGAGTTGCAGTTCCAAAAACCTATGCATCTGGGGCCAAAACGAATTCGAAAGGTGTAGTTATTCCAGATTTTATGGAGTTTATTTATATTGATTCTATGGAGGATTGTGTTCCTGGGTATATGTCTATTCCGGAACCAAAGGATTCTATCTGTGGTATCGATGAAGAAGGACGTATCGATCTTTCTAAGGCGAGAGTTGCGGAAGAAAAGAAGGTCTTGATACTTATGCCTGGCCTTGCTTTTGATAAAACCAGAAACCGGATCGGATATGGTGGAGGTTTCTACGATAAGTATTTAAATAGTAAAAAAGAAACGGAATTTGTGAAGGTTGCCTTATGTTTTGACTTTCAGATTTATGACCAGCTTCCAGTAGAAGTTCATGATGAAAAAATGGACTTAATTATTTCGCCAAATTACGTATTTTAGAGGCTTTCCTCTATTGACATCATAAATGGATAGTGTTAATATAACACGGTCGTTTGAAAACAAAGAAGAGTTTCCACTCTCACCTCGTCGCAAAAGGGCGCACGTTGGTTAATATTTTCAAACTTCTGAATCAGGAGTTTGAATTTAAGGTGGATAGCTCTCGGGCTGTCCTTTTTCTTTATGTAAAGCGTCAGCGTTTTCTAAAAAAACAAACATGAAACACTTTGGAGGTGTATTATCGACAATTTAATTAATGAACAAATCAAGGAGAAAGAAGTCAGATTAATCGGCCAGTCCGGTGAGCAGATTGGTGTTGTTTCCATCGAGGAAGCAAGAGCGAAAGCTGATGAAGCCGGAGTTGATTTAGTTTTGATTGCGCCGAAGGCTGAACCACCGGTATGCAGGATTATTGATTACGGAAAATTCCGTTATGAACAGCTGAGAAAAGAAAAAGAAGCTAAGAAAAAACAGAAGACGATTGAAATCAAAGAAATCCGTCTTTCCCCAAACATCGATTTAAATGATATTAAAACCAAGGCTAATATGGCCCGTAAGTTCATTGAAAAAGGCGATAAAGTCAAAGTCTCTCTTAGATTCCGAGGCAGAGAAATGTCACATATGCAAGACAGCAAACATGTATTGGATGACTTTGCAGAATTGCTCGTAGATATTGCGAATGTGGACAAGGCCCCGAAGGTTGAGGGAAGAAACATGGTAATGTTTTTAGTTCAAAAAAAGTAGAACTTTAGAAAATGTTTTAGTAGTACAACGATAACAATTTATTTTAGGAGGAATAGAAATGCCAAAGATTAAGACAAAAAGAGCTGCGGCTAAGCGTTTCAAAAAAACAGCGAATGGAAATTTGAAGAGAAATAAAGCTTATAAGAGCCATATCTTAACAAAGAAAACCACCAAGAGAAAACGTAACCTGAGAAAGGCAACTATGACGGATGCCACAAACGTAAAGAACATGAAGAAGATCTTACCATATCTGTAAGAATCTGAAAGGTTTAAAGGAGGAATTAGGAAATGGCAAGAATTAAAGGCGGACTTAACGCTAAGAAAAGACATAACAGAACATTAAAACTGGCTAAAGGTTATAGAGGAGCCAGATCAAAACAGTATAGAATCGCTAAACAGTCAGTTATGAGAGCTCTTACAAGCTCTTATGCAGGAAGAAAACAGAAAAAACGTCAGTTCAGACAGTTATGGATTGCTCGTATTAATGCAGCAGCTAGAATGAACGGCTTATCATACAGCAAATTCATGTACGGCCTTAAGAATGCAGGCGTTGAAATGAATAGAAAGATGTTAGCAGAACTGGCAGTTAATGATGCAAATGGATTTGCAGCATTAGCAGAAACAGCAAAAGCAAATCTTAAATAATAATGCTTAAATGACAATAGGCCGGGCGAATTTTTCGTCCGGCTTAAATTGTATTAGAGGATACAGAAATGGAAGAAAACAGAGTATCAAAGAATTTCATCGAAAACGAAATTGATAAAGACCTGGCAGAAGGTAGATATGATCATGTTGAGACCAGATTCCCTCCGGAACCGAATGGATACCTTCATATTGGTCATGCAAAATCCATTCTTTTAAACTATGGATTAGCAGAAGAATACAATGGAACTTTTAATTTACGTTTTGATGATACCAACCCAACGAAAGAAGATGTGGAATTCGTAGAATCCATTAAAGCTGATGTTGAATGGCTTGGTGCAGATTTTGAAGACAGGCTTTATTTTGCATCCGATTATTTTGATAAGATGTATGAGGCTGCAATTCAATTAATCAAAGACGGCAAAGCTTATGTTTGCGACCTATCTGCAGATGAAATTAAGGAATACAGAGGCTCTTATGAGACTCCTGGTAAGAACAGTCCTTATAGAGACAGAAGCGTAGAAGAAAATCTTGCTCTTTTTGAAGAGATGAAGAGCGGAGCCATAGAAGATGGAAAAAGGGTATTAAGGGCAAAAATCGATATGGCTTCTCCAAATATGAATATGAGAGACCCTGTAATTTATAGAGTTGCTCATGTCAGCCACCACAGGACAGGAGACAAATGGTGTATTTATCCAATGTATGATTTTGCTCATCCAATCGAGGATGCGGTAGAAGGAATTACTCATTCTATTTGCACCATGGAATTTGAAGACCATAGACCATTATACGATTGGGTTGTACAGAATGTTGGGTTTGAACAGCCTCCAAGACAAATTGAGTTTGCAAAGATGTATCTGACCGGAGTTATTACAGGTAAGAGATATATCAAACAGCTTGTTGCAGATGGCGTTGTTGATGGATGGGATGATCCTAGACTTGTTACAATTGCTGCTTTGAGAAGAAGAGGCTTTACACCAGAATCAATCCGTATGTTCATTAACCTTTCTGGTGTTGCAAAAGCTCAGAGCTCCTCTGATTATGCAATGTTAGAGTACTGTGTAAGAGAAGACTTGAAACCAAAGGCTCCTCGTTATATGGCAGTTTTAGATCCTATCAAACTGATTATTGACAATTATCCAGAAGGACAGGTTGAATGGATGGATGCGACAAACAATCCGGAAAACGAAGAAATGGGAACCAGAAAGATTCCTTTTGGAAAAGAACTTTACATTGACCGTGATGATTTCATGGAAGAGCCTCCAAAGAAGTATTTTCGTCTATTCCCAGGAAATGAAGTTCGTCTGATGAATGCATATTTCGTTAAATGTGTAGATTACAAGAAAGATGAAAACGGAAAAGTAACAGAAGTTCATGTAACTTACGACCCAGAAACAAAGAGTGGTTCTGGCTTCGAAGGAAGAAAAGTTAAAGAAAGGATTCATTGGTTAAGCGCAGCTCATGCTACAAAATGCGAAGCTCGTCTTTATGAACAGTTAGTGGATGAAGAAAGAAATATTAATCCAAATTCTTTAACTGTCATGGAAGAATGTTATGTAGAACCAGCATTGGCAGAAGCAAAACCGGGTGACAAATTCCAGTTTGTACGTCATGGATATTTTGGTGTTGATTCAAAAGATACAACCCCAGATAAATTAGTATTCAACCGTATCGTTTCTCTCAAGAGTTCGTTCAAATTACCGAACTAAACAAGTTTTTTAGGGCGTGGGATTTCTGAAGATTCAGGGGTTTCACGCCTTTCATTTTTTCTATGATTTCAATAATTCTTTCAACAATTTTGCTGCTTTTGGCTGCTGCGGCTATAGGAATCCTTACCGACAGAAAAACAGAAGAATGCATTCCTTTTGCATTCCTGGGGAGCTGTTTTTGTCTGTATGTTTTTTATTGTTTCAATATTCTTGTGATTGGAAGAATTATCATCTACTTATTAATGACAGCATCTGTGGTCCTTGCAGTCAGGAAATTATTAACAGAAAAGAAGAAAGAAGAATGGAAAACGAGTATTTTCACGCCGGCAGTAGCGGCATTTCTTTTGCTGGCGATCTTCTTCTACATATATTCCATGAATTTAAAACCAGCGGTGTGGGATGAATTGCGTCTATGGTCCGCTATGCCTAAGGCGATTCACTTTTCACCGAATTTACAGGTAGGAGAAGGTTCGCTTCTTTATACAACTATGCAGTCCTATCCGCCGGGAATGGCATTATTGACATATTTCCTTACGGCTTTTCAAAAAACATATTATGAGTTCTCTCCATTTTTTGGAACCGCTGTATTCGGGTTGGCTTTGTTTCTTCCAGCATTTAAAAACATTCACTGGAAGAAATGGATTCTGATAATTCCGGCACTAATCGTTTTTTTACTGATGCCGGTATTTCTGACAATCAATGGCAGTGGAGCCAGTGGAGACTGGGCCTATTATTACCTGAGTCTGTTTATTGACCCGGTTTTAGGTTTTTTATTTGGGTTTGGTATCTTTTTGGCAGTCAATCGGCCGTTTCACACTAAATTTTCTACCATAGAGTTTGCTTTTGTTTTGTTTATGCTTCCTGCATTGAAGAACACCGGAGCCATGTATGGAGCGGTTGTATTTCTGGTTGCAATTATTCTTTCGCTGTTGGAAAAGAGAAAAAAAGAATGCTTTCAGGGACTTCCTACCATACTTGCACTTGCGGCTTCTTACATTTCCTGGCAGTTGATTATCCATACGAAAGGGACTGGAGAATTTATTGATTTTAATGTATCTGGAATTTCCATGCAGAAAATATCAAACGTTTTTTTCGGAATTACCACTTGGGGAAAATTGCCGTTTCTTTGGATTTCATTTTTCTTCCTTGCAGTAGGTATTTTTATGACCTTCTGTCTAAAGGATATTAGCAAAAAAGCAGCATGGACGGCTGGATTAGGAATTTTGGTTGGGGCTTTGTGCTTTTTCTATGGTTACACCAGCCATTATGGAACTACAATTTCTTCCATTCATCGTTATACTCAGACCTTGACCTTTGCTATGTTTATCTATTTGTTCATGCGATTTTTGGTCTATGCAGGAGCGCATGTGGAGATAAAAAAGAGATATGGAAGAATTATTGCGGGAATTTTAGAACTGATTCTTTGCATAGTTGTTGTCCTGGGAATGATTGCATATAAAACGAACCAGTATTCAAACAAGGCCTATGATGAAATTGAAAATAAAATTCAGGATTTCAGTCAGAAGATAGAAAACAATAAGGAAAATCAAAAAACTTCTAAGTGTTATTTAGCTTTAGGGGGAGATATATGGAAGACCTCACAGAAACACGAGACCTATTATCAGGTCGCGGTGGGAACTAAAATCAATATTCAAAATATCTGGTGTGACAAGTTATTTAATGAAGCAGATATGGGAGAAATTACGGATATTGAGGAAATGGCAGACATCTGGGCAGACAATCTAGCAGAGAATCGTTATGAATATGTATTGCTTGTAGATCCGGATGAAGAGATTCGAGAAGCAGTTGCTTTGATTTCTCCTAACCTTGAAGTAGAAGATAACTTGATTTTAGCTGTAAAAGAAGGAACAAGAGAATACCCAATTGATTTTCAAATAGTGTATTAGGTAGTAAAGATGTGTTAAAATATCTTATTAGTGCTAGAGCAGAGAGTGATCATCAGGAGAGCAAAGATGGCTAAAGCTAAAAAATTTAAAGATATATTATTGGATAAAATTACGCATGCAATCGGTTTAGGCAATGTATATGCGGTAAATGAAATTGCAGCGAATATGATGTTGGGAATTATTAATATTCTTATTATCATTTTGATGATTTTATGTCTGATAGCGAATGAAATTGGAATATTTACTGCGGATAAAGTTGATATGCGAATTGCAACCGGTATTGCCGTAGTTTTGGAAATCCCGGCGATTCTCTTGAACAAAAAGTTCGCCGGAGAGAAACGATGGCTGAAATTCATGCTCATGGGAACCATTGTTATTCTTTGCGCTGTTCTTTCTGCCATTTTGGGACATAATGTTACTTTAGTAATGGCCCTTCCAGTTGTTTTAAGCGTACGTTACTGCGAAGATAAATTCTGTAAATTCACGACCATGCTGACCACGGTATTTTTTACTGCCAGCGCCATTCTTTATTCTTATATAGGTATTTTAAATTTAAACATTGTAAAAGTTTTGGGTTCCAATGAACTTCATGTCGTTACAAGTCTGAGAGATGCTGTTATTGCTGCTGGTTATGATCAGTTGCAATATCTGAAGAGTGTAATTATTAATGATTATCTTCCACGTTATATCGTATTTTTTGTAATCGCTTTTTGTTGTGTAAAAATCGCAAAACGAGGCCGGGAAATGGTAGAACTGCAGAACAAAGTAACCATGGAAAATTCCCGTATTGAAACGGAATTAAATCTGGCGCGAGATATTCAAACCAGTATGTTGCCTTGCATCTTCCCTGCTTTTCCAAATCATGACCAGGTTCAGCTGTTTGCCAAAAATATAACAGCAAAAGAAGTTGGTGGAGATTTTTACGATTTCTTTTCTATTGATGATGAGCATATTGCCATTGTTATGGCAGATGTTTCCGGAAAAGGAATTGGAGCGGCTCTTTTTATGACTATTGCAAAAATCGTTATTAAAAATCAGTTACAGTCCGGACTGACGACGGCTCAGGCCATGACCTTTGCCAACCGTCTACTTTGTGAAAATAATAATGCGGGATTGTTCGTTACTACTTGGGTTGGAATTTATGACATTATAAAAAAAGAACTGAACTTTACCAATGCGGGACATAATCCACCAATTTTATACCGGAAGGATGAGGGCTGTAGTTATCTTAAGAATCGTCATGGGCTGGTTTTGGCAGGAATGGAAACCACTCGCTATAAAGAAAGTACCATAACTTTGAATATAGGGGATGTTCTTTTCCTTTATACCGATGGTGTAACGGAGGCCATTAATAACGAGCAGGAACTTTTCGGAGAGGAAAGACTTCTGGAAGTATTCCGTCAGAACACTTCTGCCACCGCAGAGGAGCAAATAGGAAAAGTTTTGGAAGCAGTTGATAAGTTCGTTGGGGATACAGAGCAGTTTGACGATATTACTATGCTTTGTATGCGAATTGACGGTTAAGATTATAAAAAAAGGATAAAAATTTAAGCCATTGGGTTCTCCCGATGGCTTTTTGTTTTGATAATTGTAATTTTGCATAAAATGAGCAAACAAAATGAATAAAATGCATAAAATATAAATAAAATGCGAATAAAATGCATAAAACTATTGACATACGGAGTGAAAAGGATAATAATGTGAAACAACAGATTAATTGCAAACAAATGGAGGAATAGCAATGGACAAAAGTAAAATCAAAAAAGTCGTTTTAGCATATTCAGGAGGTCTTGATACATCAATCATTATCCCTTGGTTAAAGGAAAACTATAATAACTGTGAAGTAATCGCCGTTTCTGGTAATGTTGGCCAGGCAGATGAACTGGAAGGCCTGGAAGAAAAAGCATTAAAGACTGGTGCTTCCAAACTTTATATTGAAGACCTGACCGATGAATTTGTAGATGATTTCATTATTCCAACGGTTCAGGCGGGTGCTTTATATGAAGAGTACATGTTAGGTACCTCTTTCGCACGTCCTGTAATAGGTAAGAGACTTGCAGAAATCGCCCTGAAAGAAGGCGCAGATGCCATTGCTCATGGTTGCACCGGTAAAGGCAATGATCAGGTTCGTTTTGAGCTTGCCATTAAACGTTTTGCACCAGACATGCCAATCATCGCTCCATGGCGTGAGTGGGACATTAAATCTCGTGAAGAAGAAATTGACTATGCAGAAGCACATAATATTCCTCTTAAAATAACGCGTGAAACAAATTATTCCAAAGATAAAAACATGTGGCATTTGTCCCATGAAGGTTTAGATCTGGAAGACGCAGGAAACGAACCATTATACGAAAAACCAGGATTCCTGGAGATGGGTGTTTCTCCTATGGATGCTCCAGATGAGCCTACGTACATTACCATGGACTTTGAAAAAGGTGTTCCAGTAGCGTTAAACGAGCAGAAAATGAGCGCAAAAGATATTATTCTTGCACTGAACGATTTAGGTGGAAAGAATGGTATCGGTCTTCTGGATATTATCGAGAACCGTCTGGTTGGTATGAAGTGCAGGGGTGTATACGAAACTCCTGGCGGAGCTATCCTTTACTTTGCACATAACTACTTAGAGACTCTGACTT
This sequence comes from Lachnospiraceae bacterium, assembly GCA_024403635.1. Classification (GTDB taxonomy): domain Bacteria; phylum Bacillota; class Clostridia; order Lachnospirales; family Lachnospiraceae; genus RGIG5612. The sequence continues at coordinate 8,969 of JAKSRL010000053.1, forward strand.
TGGATAAGATGACAGCTCATAAGAAACAGGAACTGGCATTGACTTTTGCAGATTTGGTTTACAACGGACAGTGGTTCACTCCTTTAAGAGAAGCCCTTTCTGCATTTGTGGAATCCACACAGCAGCATGTAACAGGTAAAGTAAAACTGAAATTATATAAAGGCAACATCATTAAAGCTGGCGTATGGTCCGATTGGGCTCTGTACTCCGAAGAATTAGCAACCTTTGGTGAAGACAATGTATATAATCAGGCAGATTCTGCTGGATTCATTAACCTCTTCGGACTTCCAATTTCTGTTCAGGCAAAAGTAGAAGCAAAGAATAACAAATAAGAAAAAATGGTAAAAGTATTTATTGATGGAAGTGCCGGTACTACTGGTCTCCGTATTAATGAAAGATTATCAGACAGGGAAGACATTGAACTGTTAAAAATATCCGAGAAACTCCGGAAAGATAACGGAGCAAGAAAGGATATGATTAATGAGGCAGACATTGTTTTCCTTTGTCTGCCAGATGATGCGGCCATAGAGGCTGCATCTTTTGTAAATAAAGATAACGATCATACCGTAATTATTGATACCTCAACAGCACATCGGGTCAATGATGCCTGGGCCTACGGTTTTCCGGAACTGACAGGTTTAAGGGAAAAAATCAAGAATTCCCAGTTGATTGCAAACCCAGGTTGTCATGCCAGTGGTTTTATTTCTCTGGTTGCTCCTTTAGTTGAGGCTAAGATTATTCCAAAACAGGCTGAACTTTCTTGCTTTTCTTTGACAGGATATTCTGGTGGTGGAAAGAAAATGATTGCAGAGTATGAGTCGGAAGGAAGAAATCCGCTTTTGGATGGTCCTAGACAATATGGTATTAGCCAAAGTCATAAGCATCTTCCGGAAATGAAGAAAACCTGTGGACTGGAGAATAGCCCCGTATTTTGTCCAATTGTCGCTGACTTTTATGCAGGTATGGAAGTTACGGTTCCGCTTTTTCATTGTGATATAGATGCCATTAAGGCCGTATATAAAGAGTATTATAGCCAGGGCAATGTATTTTTTAATGAGAATGCGGATGAAAACGGTTATATGTCTGCTGCAGCTTATGCAGGAAGAGATGACATGGAGATTTCCGTTCAGGGAAATAATGAACGGGTATTGTTAGTTTCCCGATTTGACAACCTTGGAAAAGGCGCTTCCGGAGCAGCGATTCAGAATATGAATATCGTTTTGGGAATCGATGAAGGCACAGGCCTTACTATTATGAAATAACGGAGAATCATAGAATGAAAGTAATTGAAGGCAATGTTTGCAGCGCAAAAGGATTTACCGCGAATGGAATAAATTGCGGGATACGAAAAAATAAAAGTAAAAGAGATCTGTCTTTAGTATATAGTCAGGTTCCTGCAGCAGCTGCTGCAGTTTATACAACAAACCTAGTAAAAGGTGCTCCTCTTCAGGTTACGAAAGAGCATATTGCCAATGGGTATGCTCAAGCAGTCATTGTAAACAGCGGAAATGCGAATACTTGCAATGATAATGGGATTGAAATTGCGGAGGGAATGTGCCAGTTAGCAGCCGACAAACTGGGAATTAAGCCAGAGGACGTAGTAGTGGGTTCTACTGGCGTTATCGGACAAAAATTAAGCCTGAATCCAATTGCAGCGGGCATTGATGAGTTAGTAAGCGGACTTTCCGTAGAAGGCGGACTTTTTGCAGAAGAAGGTATTATGACCACCGATACCGTACCGAAACAAGTTGCGGTAGAATTTGAAATCGGCGGAAAAATCTGCCGTATGGGTGGTATGGCTAAGGGCAGTGGCATGATTCATCCAAACATGGC
>JAKSRL010000054.1 GCA_024403635.1 Lachnospiraceae bacterium
ATTCTTTAATAAATCCAGAATTTCAACTTTTCCAGCCGGATCCAGACCCGCGGTAGGCTCATCTAATATAATGACATCCGGCTCCATAGCCAACACGCCGGCAATGGCCACCCTTCTTTTCTCGCCACCAGATAATTCAAATGGCGATTTTTCAAAAAGATTCTCAGAAACACCAACCGCAGTTAATGCTTCCTTTGCTTTTTCTTTCGCGTCTTCTTCGGAAAGCCCCAGATTCTTTGGTCCATAACATACGTCTTTCAGAACCGTCTCTTCAAACAGCTGATATTCCGGATACTGGAAAACCAGACCTACATGGCATCTTAAATTCCTTAACGCCTTCTTCTCTTCTTTTGTCAGCTTTCCTTCTTTGTAAATTGGAACGCCGTCATAAGTTACGGACCCGGTAGTCGGAACTAACAAGCCATTCAACATCTGGATTAAGGTGGATTTACCAGAGCCGGTACTTCCAATAATACAGATAAAAGTATCTTCTCCGATTTCCAGGTTGAGGTCGCTTACCGCTTTGACTTCTTCCGAAGATCCCTGGTTATATATATAATTAACGTTATCTAACTTAATTATCATTGATTTTTTATCGCTTCTCTTAATTCATCTGCAGTAATTACATCTTTTGGAATATTCATTCCTTTTTCCCGTAAAGCTTTCGCCAGCTGGCACAGCTGCGGTAAAGTTAAACCTGCTTCTTCTATTTTATCTTCCTGGGAGAATATTTCCTTTGGAGTTCCCTGCAGAAAGAGTTCTCCCTTTTTCATTACGAAAATATAGTCTGCGTTCAACGCTTCTTCCATGTAATGAGTAATGGCGATGACCGTAATTCCTTTTTCCTTATTCAGGCGCAGAACGGTATCCATTACTTCATCCCGACCTCTTGGATCCAGCATAGCCGTAGACTCATCTAATACAATGCATTTCGGCTCCATAGCCAAAATTCCCGCTACCGCTACTCTCTGCTTCTGACCTCCAGAAAGTTTATTTGGAGAATACTTAGCAAAGTCTTTCATGCCAACTTCTTCCAAAGAGTGGGAAACACTTTCCTGAATCTGTTCCGAAGGAATTCCTAAGTTCTCTAATCCGAAAGCTACGTCTTCATCTACTACAGACCCGATAATCTGATTGTCTGGATTCTGGAAAACCATTCCAACACTTTTCCGAATATCCCAGACCTGTTCATCTTCTTTCGTATCGATGTCATCCACCCATACGGTTCCTTCGGTAGGCAGAAGAAGTGCGTTCAGATGTTTGGCAAAGGTTGACTTGCCGGAACCATTCCTACCTAAAATACAGATAAACTGTCCAGCCTGTATTTCAAGAGAAACGCCCTTAATGGCATCTTCTTCCGGTTTCACCTCTTCCTGCTTTTTATCCTTTTCTTTTTCCTCTCCGCTGAAAGCATCTACATCTTCCATTACGGGATAACGATATTTAATTTTCTCTGCTTTAATAAAACTCATTTTTTATAAAATCCCGTCACAAAAGAACGCCTCAAAATAGCGTTACAGCATATATTAACATATATAGGAAATAAATCAAATGAAATCTATATTAAAAAAACAGGGGCTTTCCAGCCCCCTAGTTCAATCAGAATAATCGATATCAAAATTAATTTTTATTTCATAGCCAGGATAGTCTTCTAAGACTTCTTTTTTCAGTTGTTCCAAAAAAGCCACTTTATCTTTAACCTTAAAATCAATTAACACATCAAAAGAGATAAATTTCATCTCGCTATCAATATAAATGCCGTGGCAACCTTTTACTCCATCATATTTTAGCATGTCTTCTTTCAGATGTGCCTGTTTATTCGCAGCAAACTCTGAGGTATCTACGGCATATATTCCTACAGAAAGGAAGATATGATATTTCTCATAAATGGCATTCTGAATCTGTGTCGTCAAAACATGGATTTCCCGAGCTGTTTTGGTGTCCGGAATCTCAATATGCACCGAACCGATTGCAGAATCCGGTCCATAGTCATGTAAAATCAAATCATATGCCCCTAATACGCCCGGAATTGCCTTTACAGAGGCTTTTATATCCTTAGTCAGCTGACTGTCAGGTCGGAAGCCAACGACCTGATTTATCGGGCTTATAAGCATTTCTACGCCTGCTTTGATGATAAAGCCCGCGATAATAACACCGATATATCCGTCAATAGAAATATGGAAAATCAAAGTGACTACAGCGCCCAATAAGGTTGCAACAGAAATAATAGCATCAAATAAGGCATCTTTTCCGGAGCCAATCAACGCATCGCTATAATATTTCTTTCCTTGCTTTTGAACATAAATGCCCAGAAAGATTTTTATTAGAATGGCTACTATAATGATCACCAACGAAATTGCTGTGAAAGACGCTACTTGTGGGGAAATGATTTTCTTCACGGACTCAATTAGAGACATCAGTCCAGCCGCAAAAATAATGAAGGCAATAACAATCGCACTGAAATATTCAATCCGGCCATGACCAAACGGATGCTTTTCATCCGGAGCTCTATGAGCCATCTTTACACCAACGATCGTGACGATGGAAGATACGGCATCGGTCAAGTTGTTGACGGCATCTAATACAATAGCTATTGAACCAGAAATCAATCCGACAAGAGCCTTAAATATAACCAGAAAGATATTAGCCGTAATTCCAATAATACTGGTTCTGGTTATCCCTTTTTCACGTCCTATACTTTTCTTTTCTAATGTTTCTTCCATTCGTCCACCTGAATAGACCTTTTTCTTTTTTTGCTGTTCTATTATCTTAGGTTTGTGTCAGTCTAATGTCAACAGGTAAGAAAATCCACGGCTCAGCCGTGGATTTTCCATTAGGTAAGTTTGAAGCAATATGTATTATTTACGTCCAACTAAAACATCGTCCAGAGGTTTACCTGCTGCTTCTCTGTATTTGTCATCATATGTTTTGATACGAGCTGGCTTAAACAGTAAGCTGAGGATAGCACCCACAACTCCTGCAATACCTGTTGCAATGAATACTGCCTGAGTTCCTAGCGTAGTTGCAATTAAAGCTGCAACAACAGTAGGTCCAAAGGAGTTAATCAGGTTTGCGATAGGGTTAACCACCGAGAACACACTTGGGAAGTCCTCAATTCTCCAATACTGAACGGCAGCAGATACCGTGTAGTTGGAAGAAGCTCCCATGAACATTCCTAAAAGAACGAATGCGATGAACAGAGGGGTTGCTGAACCCAAAGATCCGAGAATTCCGGAAACAATCATGAACAGCATAGATACAAAAACAGCAGTCTTTGTTCCGCACTTAGTATCCAGAAGACCAAAGAGGTAACTTCCGATGATACCAAAAGCTGCGATTACAAGCATAACTCCAGAGTATCCGCCAATCCAGTCATAAGCTGAACCTTGAGCAGTAATCATGGCCTGAGTCTGTGTCATAGAACCAACTGCGAAGAACAGAAGTAATCCCATTGGAATTGTAATCAACCAGAAGTCTGGGCTCTTGAAAGTATGCGCGGTTGTCCAAACTGTAGTTTTTCTGTTGATTTCTTCGAATTCCATCATCTTTTGTGCCATCTCCGGAGTCATGGACTTATCGTTATCACGGTAAGCGCCACACTGCTCTGGAAAGTCTTTTGTGAAGATAACACCAATCAGAAGACCTACGATAATTGCAATAAGAAATGGAATAAAGTTTACAAGTGCAGAACCCTGAGCAGCTTTTGCCATGTCAACGCCCTGCCCGACAGATGCAAACATTTTTCCAAAGAAGCCTTCTGCAAAGTTACCAATTAAAGCATTACCAATTGGGAATGCAAAAGTGATGATACCCATAACAGTTCCTTTTCTTCTTGGGAACCAAACACCAACTAATACAGAAAGTGCCCAAGTTCCGTAGAGAGCGGAAATAGCTGTGCCAATACCATAAACAATAAGCCATGGAATACCAGCCGGGATCAGCATCATGATGATGAGGCATACAACAGAAACGATTCCCATAACTACGCCTAAAGTTTTCCAGCTCTTGATAGCTCCAGCTTTTCTAGAGAAAATAAGCTGAACAATAATACCAACAATAGAAGCGCCAGTATAGATAATAGAAAGTGTCTGAGCCCCTCCATAAAAATCAGCCATAATGTTTAATGGATAATTTCCGATTACAACATAGGAAAAAAAAGCCGTTGCACCCCATAGAATAAGCATCCATCCACGCCAACCAAAGTTAATCGATTTTTTTTGTTGCATAATAAATCCCCCTTTCTGATTTAATAAAATTTTACTATTAAATTATACATCTGATAAATATGCTTTACTATCAACAATTTGTTGAGTTTTGTAGATTAACCAAGTAATTTCTTTATAAGCCGTTAATAATGTAAGCGAAAATTTGCAGAAGCATCCATATAGAGCGTTTTCTTCTTATGCGGATACTTTAAGATCAAAATAGCTCATTTTATTATCCAGATATAAAGTTTTTTTCTATAGCGTATAGATTTCCCGGAACCGAGAACAGATGACCGCAACATCTAACGTAATCACGGAAAGCCGCACAAGTCGGCATTTGGGGATTGTCTTGAGGTCGTTAAGTGCCTTCGTGCAAGCACGAAAGCACTTTCCTCGTCGCTGACGCAAAAAGACCGGGTCTTCTGACCCGGTCTCTTCTGATACCTAGAAATAAGTATTAAACTAACTCGATAAGAACTTCCATAGCGCCGTCACCTTTACGCTGGCCAATCTTTACAATTCTTGTGTAGCCACCGTTACGTGTAGCGTATTTTGGAGCGATTTCGTCGAACATCTTTGCAACTAAATCAACTTCTTCTGTTTTTCTCTTCTTACCAGCTGCAGTATTTGGAACTTTCTTTACTGGGTAAAGAACTTTCAGCATCTCTCTTCTAGCATGAAGTCTGGAAGGAGAATCTTTCTTGATTGTCTTATCAACAAAGTCAAATACTGTAACCTTTTTGCCGTCTTTTACTTCTTTAACGCGCTTGCCATCTTTGTCCTTGCGGGCAACTTTAGCCTTTACGGTTACTTCTTCAAAGTTATCTTTTTCTCTTACTGCCAGAGCGATAAGGTGTTCAACTTCTCTACGGATTTCTTTTGCCTTAGCTTCTGTAGTAACGATTTTACCATTATTTAATAACGCAGTAACCTGGTTACGGATTAAAGCCTTTCTCTGATCGGCTGTTCTAGATAATTTTCTATATCCGGCCATAACCTTTTGCCTCCTTTAGTTATTCTTCACTTGAGCTCTTAAGCTCTAATCCTAACTCCTTCAGTTTCGCGAAAACTTCTTCTAATGATTTACGTCCGAGGTTACGGACTTTCATCATTTCTTCTGGAGTTTTGTTAATCAATTCTTCTACTGTATTAATTGAAGCTCTCTTTAAGCAGTTGTATGAACGAACGGATAATTCCAGTTCATCAATGTTCATCTCAAGTACTTTTTCTTTGTCATCTTCTTCTTTTTCCACCATAACTTCTGCTGTCTTAGCATTTTCAGAAAGATTGATGAAAAGGTTCAGATGCTCGCTGAGAACTTTTGCTGCAAGGCTAATAGCTTCATCTGGAGCTAATGCACCATTTGTGAATACTTCGATTGTCAGCTTGTCATAATCCGTAATCTGTCCAACACGTGTATTTTCAATCTGGATGTTTACTCTTTCTACTGGTGTGTAGATGGAGTCGATTGGAATAACACCAACAGCTGAATTATCACTTGCATTCTTTTCAGCGTCGATATAGCCTCTGCCTTTGGTTATTGTTAATTCCATGTACAGTCTGCTGTCAGCACTGTCAAGAGTTGCAATAACAAGGTCCGGATTCATAATCTCGATATCCTGGTCAACCTGAATATCGCCAGCTGTTACAACGCCTTCGCCTGTAAAATCGATGTAACCGATCTTAGACTCATTTGTCGGGCAATTATTTCTGATAGCAAGTTCTTTTAAATTCATTACTATCTCAGTAACGTCTTCCTTAACGCCTGGAATAGTTGTGAACTCATGTAAAACGCCTTGTATTTTAATCTGGCTTACTGCTGCACCCGGCAAAGAAGAGAGCATAATTCTTCTTAAAGAATTTCCAAGAGTAGTTCCATAGCCTCTTTCCAATGGTTCTAATGTAAATCTACCATATTTGTTATCTTCAGAGATCTCTGCAACCTCAATGTTAGGTTTTTCAAACTCGAACATAGGCCCTCCTTTGTTTGATATGTAAATGTATTCTTATTTTACTTTGAATACAACTCGACGATAAGCATTTCATCTACAGGAACGTCAATATCTTCTCTCTTTGGTAACTCTTTTACAGTTACTTTAAGATTCTCAAGGTCTGCCTCTAACCAACCAGGAACAAGTCTGCCACCAGTTACTTCTGCGATACCTTCATATCTTGCAGAACCTTTGCATTTTTCCTTTACTTCGATAACATCGCCAGCTTTAATAAGGTAGGAAGGAATGTTGATGCCTTTGCCGTTAACTAATAACTGTTTGTGGTCAACAATCTGTCTTGCCTCGCGACGAGTTCTTGCGAATCCTGCACGGAAAACAATATTATCAAGTCTTCTCTCAAGAAGAACCATCAGGTTTTCACCCGTCTGGCCTTTCATCTGTTTAGCCTTAAGATAATAATTGTGGAAAGGTTTCTCTAAAACGCCATAAATGAATTTAGCTTTCTGTTTTTCTCTAAGCTGAAGAGCGTACTCACTCTTCTTGCCAGAACGTCTGCCATTTGCAGCGCCTCTTTTTGATTTTTTGTCTATTCCTAAATATATTGGATCTAATCCAAGTGATCTGCATCTTTTAAGAACAGGAACTCTATTTACTGCCATTCTTTCGCACCTCCCTAATCAGACTCTTCTACGTTTTGGTGGACGACATCCGTTATGTGGAACAGGTGTTACGTCACTAATACTTGTTACCTGAAGACCGGTTGCCTGAAGTGCACGAATCGCTGCTTCCCTTCCTGAGCCCGGACCTTTAACAAATACGTCAACATATTTAAGTCCATGGACTAAAGCTGCTTTAGTTGCAGTTTCAGCTGCCATTTGAGCTGCATAAGGTGTAGATTTCCTTGAACCTCTAAATCCCAGACCACCTGCGCTTGCCCAGCTTAAAGCATTACCTTCTGTATCTGTTAAGGTAACGATAGTATTATTAAATGATGCCTGGATATGCGCTTGTCCGCGTTCAACGTTTTTCTTAACGCGCTTTTTTGTCACTTTTTTCGTAACTTTTTTTGCTGCCATTTTCTAAACTAACCTCCCTTATGGGTTCCCGTTCCGGTTAATCTATATAAAGTCAATTTCCGGATTGGGGTGTAATTAATTATTTCTTCTTGTTTGCTACTGTTCTCTTAGGACCCTTACGTGTTCTAGCATTGGTCTTTGTTTTCTGACCACGAACTGGTAAGCCCTTACGATGACGGATGCCTCTGTAGCATCCAATCTCCTGAAGTCGCTTGATGTCCATAGCGACATTTCTTCTTAATTCACCTTCAACTGTGTAGTGCTCTTCAATGACTTCTGATAATTTCTTTACTTCATCATCTGTAAGGTCTCTAACACGGGTATCAGGATCTACGCCTGCTGCTTCAACGATCTTGGTAGCGCTTGGTCTGCCAATACCATAGATGTAGGTTAATCCGATCTCGACACGTTTGTCTTTTGGTAAATCAACTCCGGAAATACGAGCCATTTAATTCTACCTCCATTAATAATGTAAAAAGGTTAACCCTGAACCTGTTTGTGTTTTGGGTTTTCACAGATAATTCTGATTTTACCTTTTCTTTTGATAACTTTGCACTTTTCACAAATTGGTTTAACTGATGCTCTTACCTTCATGTCAAACTTCTCCTTTCCAAAAAAGTCCGCCAAATATATTAGCATAAATAATCTTTCTACGCAAGAACTTTCCTTGCTTTATTTATCTCTCCAGATAATTCTTCCCTTGGTTAAGTCATATGGGGACATTTCCAATGTAACCTTATCACCAGGAAGAATACGAATGTAGTTCATTCTGAGCTTTCCACTGATATGAGCTAAAACTGTATGTCCATTCTCAAGCTCAACCTGGAACATCGCATTAGGTAATTTTTCTACAACTTTTCCTTCGATCTCAATTACGTCCGCTTTAGACATTCTTTACCTCCTAAAGTGTTAGAATCTCTGGTTCACCATCTGTGATCAATATGGTGTTTTCGTAATGTGCGGAAAGACTTCCGTCTGCTGTTAAGCAGCCCCATCCATCATCTTGAAAATCCACATCACCGGTTCCGATATTGATCATTGGTTCGATTGCCAATGTCATCCCTGCGCAGAGCAAAATTCCTCTTCTCTTCTGCGGAAAATTAGGAATTTGTGGTGCTTCATGCATTTCACGGCCAATCCCATGGCCAACTAAATCATATACAACTCCATATCCTCTGTCGATACAGTAATTTCCGATGGCATTGGATATGTCATGTAAATGATTTCCAGCTTTTGCAAATTTTATGCCTTCAAAGAAACTTTCTTCTGTTACTGAAATCAGTGCAGCAGCTTCTTTTGAAATCCGTCCCACAGCATGGGTTCTTGCTGCGTCACTTTGATAACCGTTATGGATCAGACCTATATCCAAACTAACAATATCGCCTTCCTCAATATACCGGTCCGCTTTTGGAATACCATGCACTACCTCATCATTGATAGATACACACACCGATGCAGGATATCCTTCGTAGCCCAGAAATGATGGAATGGAATTTGTTTTCCGAATCAGCTCTTCTCCAATTCTGTCTAAATCCAAAGTGGAAATTCCCGGTGCGATTTTTTCTCCTAATTGAAGATGAACATCTCTTAAGAGTTTTCCCGCATCCCTCATCAACTCAATTTCTCTTTGGGATTTAATCGTTACGCCTGGCATAATTATGCTCCTAAAACCTGAACAATTGCATTGAATACATCCATCATGTCAACTGTTCCGTCAACTTCCTTTAAAACGCCTTCTGCTGTGTAATAGTCAATCAGTGGCTGAGTCTGCTCATGGTAAACGTCAAGTCTCTTCTTAACTGTTTCCGGCTTATCGTCGTCTCTAAGAATCAGTTCTGCTCCACATTTGTCACAGAAGCCTTCTTTCTTAGGAGGAATGTTTACTATATGGTATGTAGCGCCGCATGCAACACATGCTCTTCTACCGCCCATTCTGTCAATGATGTTCTGATCTGGAACATCAATGTCAATTGCGTAATCAACTTTCTCACCTTTCTCAGCAAGAGCAGCGGTTAACGCTTCTGCCTGCGGAATCGTTCTTGGGAAACCATCCAGAACATATCCGTTCTTTGCATCTTCCCATGTGAGTCTGTCAACTACTAAATTTACTACCAGCTCATCAGGAACTAAGAGGCCCTGGTCCATATATTCTTTTGCCTTGTTTCCAAGTTCCGTGCCCTCTTTAATGTTTGCCCTGAAGATATCTCCGGTAGAGATATGAGGAATTGTATATTTCTCAGCTATCATTTTTGCCTGTGTGCCTTTACCTGCACCAGGTGCGCCTAACATAATAATTTTCATCGTTATGCCTTTCTTTTTATTGCCGGTTTTCATTAGTTTTGCTCCGGATGCCTTTTACAGCATCCGAAGCATAATAACCAAATTATTCCTTTGCAAGAAATCCAGTGTAATTTCTTACTAGCAACATGGATTCTAATTTCTTTGCTGTTTCCAGGATTACGCCTACGACGATGATCAGGGAAGTTCCAGCGAAAGAAAGCGATGCATTAAATACTCCTGATACTATCATCGGAATGATGGCTACGATGATGAGGCCAACCGCTCCGATAAAGATTAAGTATTTGAGTACTTGGCTAAAATAATCTTCCGTAGGTTTTCCAGGTCGGATACCAGGAACAAATCCACCGTTTTTCTTTATGTTGTTTGCAACTTCTGTCGGATTGAAAGTAATCTGTGTGTAGAAGTATGCAAAGAAAATAATCAATGCGATGTACAGAAGCAGTCCCAGGGAGTAAATTGGGAAATTCGGATTACACCAATAACTCGAGGTAAAGAATCTTGTCCATGTTCCAGGTTTGTAATTTGTTGCGAAGTTCGCAATGATTACTGGGAACTGGAACAATGAGGACGCGAAGATAATTGGGATAACTCCTGCGGTGTTGACCTTCAGAGGAATATGGGAAGTCTGACCTCCATAAGTTTTTCTGCCCACAACCTTCTGGGAATACTGAACATTGATTCTTCTTTCGCCATCGTTCAAGTAAACGATAAATGCAACGATTGCAATTACTAAAGCAATAATGATTACAGCTGCTAAAACAGCCATACCTACGTTGCTTGCGCCTTTTACGAACTGCTGGTACAGATTCAAGAAATCGTTTGGCATTGTAGAAACGATATTTACTAACAGAATGATGGAAATTCCATTTCCTACGCCCTTTTCTGTAATCTGCTCGCCCATCCACATAACGACTACAGCGCCAGCAGTAAGTACTAAGATGTCACAGATAATGGTCCAGGTATATTCAGCGCCCTTAATGGAACCAAAGATTCCCTGATTACCAAATCCGATTACCATCGCTACACTTTCGATGATGGCAAGACCAACCGTAAGATATCTTGTTATCTTAGCTATCTTTTGTCTTCCATCTTCTCCTTCTTTCTGCATTTCTTCCAGACTAGGAATCGCAATTGTAAGAAGCTGAATGATGATGGAAGCAGTGATGTAAACAGTAATGTTTAATGCAAATATAGACATGCTCGAAAATGATGAACCTGTCAATGCATCAAAAAATCCAAATGCTCCGGATGA
>JAKSRL010000055.1 GCA_024403635.1 Lachnospiraceae bacterium
AGCCATATAAATTACTCGGACGATAAAGAGTAAAAGAATAAAATATACTGGTCGTACGGAACTTATATCGGTTAAAATTTTATCCGAGAACGACATGCCAAGAAGGTAGGTCTTCAAAGTTTCCGCAAAATATATCCCTGACCATTTTCCTGCATCCAATAGCATATGAAGAACTACAAAGATCCCATAAGGCATAAGGAAGGTCCGCACCATATGAAGAACTCCTTTGCCGAAGTTTTCTGTTCTTTTATAAAAATAGCCGGAAAGCAAAATGAAAGCTTCCATGTGGCAGGAATAAATAATTTTTCTTAGGGTAGGGTCTATTGGAAAATGTCCAATCAACATCGCAATAATAAAAATACCACGCATGATGTCGATTGTTCGATCTCGTTCCGGAGCGGTCGACGCATCGCTCTTCCAACTGACAATTTTCTTGTATAACGTATAAGGCTTATCTTTCAGCCAGGTTAAAATTAATGCTCCAATAACTGCAAACGCCATGTAAAGAATCAGAGTCGCGAGGGTCCTTGCTCTTCCTTCCAGGTGGAAAATATTCATAACCTTTTCAAAATATGGTCCTAAACATTCCAGTGAAATTAAATGCACGCATAATATCGTCAGCGACTGCTGTCCGATGTAACCAATCCATTTTGCTTTTTCCAAGAGCCGGGAGAGATAAATAACAACAATACATCCACAAATACTTATAATCGGAGAAAGATAAATAACTGTTGCAGAAGCAGTTACCACCCATACAGGAGATATGCCCTTGTAAGCGCCAAAAACAAATATCGCCAATGCCGGTAAGGCAATATACCATTTTAGCCGATTTACAAGATCATACCTCTTTGCAACATATCCCATCCAAAGGAAAAATGTGGCGAACATTCCAGACTGCACACTGAACGGTAGCCAAAGGAACGACCTCGTAACATATCCAACAGCTGCAATCAAAAACGTTACTACACCTAATATTCTCAAGTCCTCTGTCCATTGCAAAAGGAGGCGAAAAATAAGAAGAGAGAAAAATACAGCCGGCAGAAACCAGATGGCTCCGATTCTGCTTCCAATCTCTATTTTCCCAAAATTCGTATAGGTACCAGAAGCGAAGAAGGAACGGACAAGGTCCGTAGCAAACGCTTCTTTTATTTCATCAAAGGATTTCTCATAAATAAAAAGGTTGTTAAAGAGGTCCAGAAGCAGCACTACAAAACAAGTCATAAAATAAGGAATCATGAGTCGGTTGAATTTTTGATTTATAAATTCTTTGATTCCGTATTTTTTATTGATGGTATAACCAGAGAGAATTAAAAACGCAGTAACATTAAAAGAGAATGCAAAGCGAAAATGTTCACCACCAACGTGGCTAACAATAATAGCAAGCATTGAAATGAGTTTTGCAATGTCTATCCAATTTTCTCTCTTTGCATTCATCTTTTGTCTGTTTCCTAAATTATAATCAGTCTACTAAATCATGTTTCAGTGGAAGTAATTCCTTGAACGCTTTTCTAAGAGTCATATCCCAAAGATCCCATTCATGTCCGAATCCAGGTACCTCTTCCGCATAAACATCACATCCCTGTTCTTCCAGGAATTTTACGGAATTACTTTGGCCTAAACGGGCAATGTCTTTTTCGCCCCAGATCATAAAGAACTTTGGAAGCTGCTTTCCTTCTGCAATGTCCTGCTTCAGGATTTCCATGTTCTCTTCCATCTCGTTCGGTTTGTGTGGCGGCATCGGCATACCAGTTTCAAATCTCTTGCGGTCTCCACCAGCACTCTTTGGAATTGGGAAGAAAGAACCAGCAGACATAGCTAAAACAGCACTGTAGTTTTCCGGATAACGGATAGCTACTTTCTGTGCACCATTAGAGCCCATAGATAAACCGCCGATAAAGTTATCTTCTCTCTTGTCCGACAGAGGGAAAACATCGCGCATCATTTTTGGAAGTTCTTCTCCAATATAAGTACACATCTTCATGCCAGGATCCTGATCATCGGTGTTCATGTTATAGCCTGTCGGCATAACCACTGCCAGCATATGGTCGGTGGCATAGCGTACAACATTTGTATAGTTAATATAGTCCTGATCATTTCCATTGCCACCATGAAGAAGCCAGAGTACCTGATACTTTTTGCCCGTAGGGAAAATATCATCGCGTTTTCCAGCGGTAATGTCTTCATAAGAATAGAATGGAAGAATTACGGTTACATCGGTTTTGCAACGAAGTGCAGGAGAATAAATATTACAATTAATTACTGCCATTTACTTTTCCTCCTCTAAATATACAAGGTCATGCTTCAGAGGCAGCCAGCTTTCCAGCGCCTTCTTCAGCTGCATATCCCAGAACGGCCATTCATGACGATAGCCAGGAACCTCCTCGAAGAAATAATCTAAGCCCATTTTGTCGTAGAATTTCAGTGCCAACTGAACATCCGGATATACATAGGTATCCGCTGTTCCGCAGGTAAAGAATAATTTTGGAAGTCCTTCTTTTCTTGTCTTCAGAGCTTCATAAATCGGAAGAGCCATCTGAACGTCTTTCTTTGGTTCTTCTACCATCGGATAATCCGAAACGTCTTCGTCGTTGATTACTTTGTTCAGGAATTCCCTGGTCCAAGCATCTTCCGGACGATGCATACGGATACCGGAGCCGCTAAGCATCAAAGCTGCGCCGTATAGTTCCGGATGAAGAACCGCACATTTCATAGCACCACCGGAGCCCATAGAGTTACCAGCTACAAAGTTGTCTTCTCTTCTTGGAGAGAGTGGGAAAATGCTACGGCACATTCGAACTAACTCTTCGGTTGTGTACGTAAAGTAATGGCCATTGTTTGGAATGTAGTTATCGGTAAAGAAGGCATCATGGTCTTCCGGAATAACTACTGCAATTTTGTTTGCTTCTGCGTAGCTAACGATATTGGTGTTATAGATGAAATCGGTATAATCATCGGTGCCACCATGTAACAACCAAAGTACCTGATACAGACCGCCCTCTCGGGTTTTGGTCTTGAACGGCCGGTCTACGTCTCCATTCGGAATTATGACACTGACTTTGGTGTGCAGTCCTAATTCCCTGGATAAAAAATTCACTGTGTAAACGGACATGTCTTCTCCTTTTCTACCAAGGCTGTTTCAGTTCTATGCCTTCGCCTGGATACTTAATATTTGTAAGTTCTAACGTTTTTGCTGCATTGAAAGAACCGATTGCCTGACCAAAGCTATGCCAGAAGTTCTGAGTCTCTACCTGTTCCACTTTGATTGGGCAATGTGGCACATAGGCCGGGAAAAAGCCTAAGGTCGGTTTGTCAATGGTGAACGGATGTCCACCAACAAAAACAGTATAGTTTCCTTTTAATTCATATGGATTCCATGCATCGGTTCCATAAAATCCTAAAGCTTCCGGATAACCATGGGCATGCGCATTGCTTACATATAACCATCCATCGGTTTGATCAAAGCGACGCATAACGCCACTGATTTCCCCTTTCATAGTCTTTCCAGCTAAACATACTAAAGCACAATGCTGGCATGGGTTATTTCTGTGAGGATCGTTGATGAATGCACCATTGTTAAAAAGAATCATTTCATCGATGGTGATTTCCGGTTCCCGAATCCAGTTTGCTTCTGGCGTACTGATATGCTCTCTGCCAAAACCAGCGACATAGGAAAATACCGGAGTCTTTACATCAAAGATTTCGATTTTTCCGTGCGGAACATAAGCTGGAATCTGAATGTAGCATGGACGGTCTACAATAATTTCCTGTCCATTAATTTCCATCTTTATGGTGGCATCCAGAACATCGTCATTATTGTTTGTGCTCATAAAACAGAACAGTTCATTATATGGCAGAGCATAAATCGTATCGCAGATTACACAATCATGACGATAGAAAGCGCTCTCATAGAAGAAGTCCATTATTGGGTTGTCCGCAGAACGGATTAAATCTACCTTTGCGTCAGCATCGGTAATCGGACGTTCAATCGGATGTAATAAATATTTTTCAAATAAATTTGCCATTATTATATCTCCTGTTTTTACCAAGGTTTTACTACTTCAATATCGTTTCCATCTTCGGAAGTCAGACCTTCAATGGTGCTGCTACTGTAAGATCCCAAAACCGGAGAAAGAGAATGCCAAATACAAGGCTTGTTCATCTTTTCAATCTGCAGTGGACAATGATATACGTATGGTGCAAAGAAGCATACCGAAGGTTTGTTAATGGTGAATTTCTCGCCACCAATCCACTGGGTAACTTCTCCATCAAATTCGTACGGGTGCCATGGATCGGAACCGTAGTAGCATAAAACTTCTACGCCATCATGGATATGACCTTTGGAGAAGAACCATGGTCCGCTCTCTTCAAAACGTCTTAACACGGTAAACATTTCAATACCCGGAATATATCTGGAAAGAGCTTTTACCAGAGATTTCTGTTTTGCTTTCGGTGGAAGTGGAGGATCGTTGATTGGTCCGTTGTTGTAAGTTGCCATCTGTTCAATTGGAGGAACATCTTCTGTTTTCCAGTTCTCTTCCGGAAGACCTACATGCTCTCTGCCACGCCCTGCAATATACGAGAAAATTGGAACCTCTACGTTGGTGACTTCGATTTTTCCATGTGGAACTAAAGCCGGAACAACAAGCATCGTGTTCTTGTCCGTTTCAAACTGCTGGCCATTGATTTCCATTTTTACGGTTGCTCCCAATTTTTCCGGGTCACCATTGGTGCTGGCAAAGCAAAAAATTTCTTCGTATGGAAGCGCATAAATCGTATCGCAAATTACATAATCATGACGATAAAACGCGCTTTCATAAAAGAAGTCCATAATCGGATTGTCCTGAGAGCGGATTAAATCTACCTTTGCATCTGCATCCGTGATTTCTTTTTCAATTGGGTGAAGAATATACTTCTCAAAGTATTTTGCCATTCGGTCCTCCTTTATTTATATAAAATACAAATTGTTGTCCTTTATATTTCGCCTTCAATAATTTTCGCGAATCCTACAAGTCCCATCACATCTCCAGGAGAAAAGCGATTCCGTTCCGGGCTGTCGATATCCAGAACGCAGATGACTTTTCCATCTTTATGAATTGGAATGACAATTTCGGATCTGGAATTTTCATCGCAGGCAATATGGCCGGGGAATTCATGAACATCCGGTACTACCTGCAGTTCGTCTTTTTCCCAAGCGGTTCCACAGACGCCTCTGCCCATTCGAATCTCTCTGCAAGCAGGTTTTCCCTGGAACGGTCCGACCATTAACTTATCTTTCTGTACCAGATAAAAGCCTACCCAATTAATTCCTTGCAGATTCTGGGCTAATAAAGCTGCCGCATTGGCCAGATTGGCAATGAGGTTGGCTTCATCTTTATCAAATCCATGAATCAAAGATATTAAGTTATAATTTAATTCTTCATAGTCTGTGTAATACATTTTTATCCCTATGTTTTCTAACTCAAAATGACTTTTTCTGTTTTTCTATTTTACCAAAACCTTTTGCAATTGTTCATCTTTTTTCTGCAAATTTCAAAATCGCCTGGACCGCTTTTTCTTCTGCTTCCGGATCTTTATCATAGAGGATGGAATGGGTTCCGTTTTCGATTTCCACAACGTTTGCCCGACTACCAACGGCTTCTTTGTACAGCTGTACGGACGGCTCCGTAATAACTGAATCTTTCAGCGGATAGATTACCAGGTGGTCGTGTGGATAGTCCTTCACCATCTGCAATCCTTCCTTTAACAGCTTGTAATATTCCAATAGCTGCTTGGTGAAAAACCATTTCCAGTATTCTTCTCCCAAATAGGCTTCATCACAAGGAGCCCCTTCATAATGCTGATGATAGCGTTTGCTTAAGTGCCATTTGCAACGGACTTTCGGCGTAAATGGAGCCAATATTTGCAGCATAAATCTGGCGGGCTGTTTCATCTGATTATTTTCAAAGCTAAGGGACACATAAACGATTTTTCCAACCTGTGGGTCCTTACATCCAAGAATGGCAGCCATGGCAGTTCCCATAGAATGTCCCAAAAGATGAACGGTTTTATACTTTGTTTTTAAATCTGCCAAAGCGTTGGAAGCCACTCCCATCCAATCTTTGGAATGAGATCGGATAAAGTCTTTGCCGCAAGTTCCATGGCCTGGAAGTCTCGGTACAAAAACGTCATATCCTGCATCAAACAAATCCGTTGCCGGTCTTACCATTTCTCCCGGATATCCTCGGTATCCATGGAGGAATAGCCAGCATTCCTCGGTTTTCTCCTCATGTACTAAGGAAAAAGATCTACTGCCCTTGGTACATTCTTTCTCGTCTTGATAAACATCCTCATACCATTCTTCCGGGACTTCATAAGTCATTTTGCTATAATCAATCATGTTGTCATTCCTTTCTAGTCTATATTATCCGCTGTATAAGAATTGGTTGCTTCGTAAACGTCTGCATCCGGATTTTTTTCCACGGAAAAAGAAACGGTCTGCCCATCGCTGATGCAAAGAATATTTCCCTGCAAGTCCGTACGGAACAGAAAGATGCCTTCCTGCTCCATCCGATTCAGTAAAGACGGATGTGGATGTCCATAGGAATTGTCTTTTCCTGCGGAAATCACACCATATTTCGGGGATACAGCCTCTAAAAATTTTCGGGAGGAAGAATATTTGCTTCCATGATGTCCTACCTTTAATACCGTACTACGCACCTTTTTGTTACCAGCTAATACTGCCGCCTCTTCTTCCCATTCTGCGTCTCCGGTAAATAAAAAGGAGGTATTGCCATATTCCAGGCGGAGCATCAGGGAATTATTATTTCCTTCTGCCTCGGAAGAAACCGGCCCGATAATCTTTCCCGTAGCGGCACCTAAAGTCAATTCCGTTCTGTCTTTTGGAACCTGCAACGTGATTCCGTTTTTATCGAGATATTTCTTAAAGTTGTGGAAAGTCGCCGTATCATATTCTTCTTCCGAGCAGTAAGCGATTTCTGCATCCGCATAATTTAAGGCTCCCGAAAGGCCTCCAATATGGTCTGCGTCCGGATGGGTTCCGATAATATATTTTAAATGAGTAATGTTATGGTTTTCCAGATAGCTGTAAATAAAGCTGGATTCTTCGGAACCTCCTCCATCGATTAGCATCGCCTCTCCATCGCAAAGAATTAAAGACGCATCTCCTTGTCCCACATCTAAAAAATGAATTTCAAAATAAGAGCCTTCTGGAAGATTTACCGGCTCTGGCTGCTTTCTAAAAGGAAGGGTGCATGCGCATAAGACAAGCAAAATTACCGAAATCACACCAAATAGCAAGATACGTTTTTTGATGGATTTCGCTTTCGTCATAATTGCCCCCTTCTGTTCGGTTTTCGCCTTTTCCCTAAATAAAAATAATACCATTATCACCTGCATTTGTATAGAATGGGGAGGTCTTTCGTTTTATATTAAACCCACGGAACGATCTTCACAAATCATTGAAAGCCGCACAAGGCGGCGTTTTGGCATTGTTCTGCGCTCGTTTAGTGCATTCGTGCAAGCACGATGCACTTTCCTCGTCGCTAATACAAAAAAAGACCGGCAAAGCCGGCCTTTTCCAAAGAAAAAATATTATTCTTCTACGATTTTGGAAGACACAGAATTCTTCTTTACAGAAGCGATTCCGTTTTTGCATTTCTGAAGAGTTTTGTAACCTTCAGAAACAGCAATAATCTGTCCATTTGTTGCTTTCAGACGGAAGCGGAATTCTTCTGCTTTGTCTTTATAAATTTCAAACTTAGGACATTTTTCTTTTATAAAACCTTCTGCTGTCTGATTTTCAACATTTGCAGATTCTGCCGTTCTAATAACACTGGCGATACCATTCTTGCATGTTGCTAATGACTTATAAACCTGAGAAGTAGCAATTACTTCACCGTTATTTGCCTTAAGATCAAACTTAATACCTGTGTTTGTTTTCTTAATCAAAAATTTACCCATAACTACCTCCAATAAAAATAAAAATACACCTCGACTATTTTCATAGTCTTTTGTATTTTAATATGGCAAAAATAATTATTCAAGACATGTATTAGTAAAATTTGCTTATTTTATAAGGTTTTTTGGGCATTTTTGTGTTTTTCTCATTAAAAATTCATATAAACAAATTCATTTGCTGCAACTCCAGGTCCATACATTCCTAAAATCACGATGCATAAAAGACAGCCGATCATAATAACCCATTGTAACCAAAGAGGCTGTTTTATCAAAGTTTCACGCGCGCTCTTTTGAGAGCATTCCTGATACAGACTCACTGCAAAAACAATAAGAAGACCGATACCTATGATGACATAATCTGAAGTTTTCAATCCAATACTAAGTTGAACCGGAACGGTACTTGCCATTCCGAAAGGATGAAAACAATCCAAAACCATTCTTGCAGAATCGCTCATATTGTTTCCAATATCAAACGCAAATCCTACCATGGTAATTAAAAAGGTCCGGAGGATCTGCCATACGATCCAGCCAAAAGATTGCGTGTTGATTTTTAATTTTTTCAGAAGATATCGGAATGCAGGTTCCAGAAGCATGGAAATGAAAATGATGATTCCATTCCAAAGACCATATCCGGCATATCTCCAGTTTGCTCCATGCCACATACCGATAATCAGGAAAATAATCAAGGTAGCAATACAACCCGGAATTACTCTTCCTGCATGTTCCATAAAAGTAAAGCCGCCCCATAAACTGTCTGCAGGTAAATCTTCTTCTGTTTTTTTTGCATGCTTTCCAATCCATTTTCCCAAATGAAGAAAGGATTTGGAAACAGCGATTGGATAGAACAAATAGGTTCTCAGCCAATGGCAGAGAGAAATATGCCATCTACGCCAAAAACCTGCAACCGTTCTGGAAAAGAACGGTCTTTTGAAGTTCTCTGCCATGTTAATTCCAAGCATTTGAGCGACACCTCTGGATATATCAATGCCTCCAGAGAAGTCCATATAAAGCTGAGCCGCATATACCAGAATGGCAATTGCTCCATAGTAATTATAAAGACCGGGACGGTTATCCAGAATTGCATTCAAAATAACAATTAACCGGTCTGCAATCACCATCTTCTTAAATAAGCCCCAGAGAATCAGAATGAATCCATTTTTCACATTCTCATACTGAAGGTCATGTCCTTCATATAGCTGTTTTGCAAGGTCGTCGTAAATAGCAATTGGTCCCTGAATAATTTGCGGAAAGAAGGAAACGAATAAAGCAAATTTTGCAAAATTCTTTTCTGGTGTGGTCTTTCCCCAATATACATCGATAATGTACCCCATGGACTGAAATGTATAAAAGCTGATTCCGAGTGGAAGCAAAATACCTAAAGAAAGAACCGGAGTATGCAATAATCCGGAAATCCACTCCGCCAAAAAATCAAAATATTTGATAAACGCAAGGATTCCAAAATTCAATACCAATACGAAAGTCAAAATCCACCGCTTGTTCATAAGGGTCTTATGTTTATAGGCTTTCTTCGTATCCGAATCCCATTCGGTCTTATGTAGTTTTAATTCTTCCTTTCGTGCGTTCGTTACTTTATCCAGCCACAATGCACCCAGCCATGTGGTAATGGCGGTAAATACAATGAACGGCATATATTTTAAGCATACAATGGCATAAAAAGCAGTGCTGGCTGCCAAAAGGACAATCCAGCGGAACTTTTTCGGGATGCTATAATAAACCACCAGGGTAGCAAATACAAAAGCAAAAAACGAAACGGAAGTAAGCGTCATTTTTTATTCATCCTCAAGTCTCTGCATCATTGCAAACATTGCTTTTGCACTGTTGAAGTTTGTAGGAATAATTTCGGAAGGAGGAACTGTAATTTCGTAGTCCTCGTCCAGCATCGTGATAATCTGAATTACATCGAAGGAATCCAAAAATCCTCCATCGAAGAGTTCTGTTTCGTTTTCAAAATCAACACCTTTTTTAATCAGTTTTAATTTCTCAATAAATTCTTCCATCTTTCTCTCCTTATTTATGTCACATATTCAAACCTTGCAGATATGGAATAATCCACAAAACTAAGCAAACAATAAATGCTACTGCTCCAACCAAGCAACCAATCTTTGCAGCAACCAGGGTCCTCTTGATTTCCTTTGGATCTTTTTCAGATTCCGGAATAATAAACATTTTGTTTCTTTCCAGAACTTCCTGATCCGTAACTTTCGTGCATGCGGACCCAATAATCAAAGCAATGATATTTACGATAATCCCAACAAATACAGGGTCGAACCAAACGGGCAAACTCCATCCGGCAAAATGGGAAATCAGCTCTAATGCAAAGTTCGTAACAAAGCCTGCTAACATACCGGCGAACGCACCAGACATAGTAACTCTCTTGCTGAATACACTAGCAACCGCAACCGGCATCCAGGAACTTGCAATCATTGCGCCTCCTAAATACATAATAACGAAAATTGCCGGAGGATTTCCAAGAGCCACTACAGTAACAACAACTGCTGCCGCAATCATCGTAATACGTCCGATATTGATAGCTTTTTTATCCATTGCGCTCTTATCCATGTTTTTGGAATCAAACGCTTTCACAACATCATTGGCAACCATACTACCAATCAAAGACTGGAAGGTAGTTGCAGAAGAAATACCTGCTGCCAGAATACCGGTAAGGAGAATAATGCCTAAGATTTTTGGCATAAGGTTCATGCTTGCCCAGATTAATACATGTGTAGAATTTGGCATATCCGGAAATACCCGATTTACAAATACGGCACCAATTCCACCTAAGCACTGGAGCAGGAA
>JAKSRL010000056.1 GCA_024403635.1 Lachnospiraceae bacterium
AAGGAAGGAGCAGACGATGATCTGGGACTCGAGTTTGTTGATTTTGGAAAAGATGTATTTGAAGAGTCCGATAGCAAAAAGATCTGACGGAAGAAAATTTTAACATCATTGAACATCAATAAAAATGTTGTTAAAATAAATGTATGGTTTATGACGAGTTAATTCAATTTTTTGGACAACAGAATTTCGCGCAGACAAATGTCTCCGGTCCTTATTACACCATTCTTGTGAACAGGGTGGATGGAGAGATGATTTTTTGTGTGCTTTTGCATAGTATGCAAAGTCGGGTTATGCTGGAAAGCACCGTCCTGAATTTTAAGAGCCAGATTTTATCGCATGCATCAGAAGACAATATTTTGTTTTTTCTGGTAACGGATGATGTCGAAAGAGATAAACACTTTGTTCGGCTTCCGAATATTAACTTATGGATGGTAGATGAAGAGGAACGGCAGCTTCGGATTTATGACGACATGCCAGATGATTTCTATGGAATACGGTATGGAATTGAAAAGACGTTGCTTGCCGGAAAAACGAATGCTTGGGGAACCGTAGGAACTACAACGAGAGCAGCATCTTCCAGGGGAACGACGACGACAACGACTTCTTCGGTATCTATAAAACGATTGAAAAATAACCTGAAGAGTTTTCCTTTTGTAACCGTTGCTTTGATTGCGATTAATGTGATTTGGTTTATCGTTCTTCTGTTAAAGGGAGATCCGAGCAAGGCTAGTTACATGGCGGAGATGGGCGCCAGCTTCGGACCATACGTTTTTGAAGAGCATCAGTTCTGGCGGATTCTGACGAGTATGTTCATGCATTTTAATTTTCAGCATCTGCTGGGAAATATGATATATTTAGGTATCGCAGGATTTAACTTAGAGAAAACCATCGGTCATGTAAAGTATATTTTAATTTATATGCTTTCCGGTATCGGTGCAGGATTGATCTCCTGTGCGTACTATTATTTTACGGGAGTCAATACGGTATGCGCCGGAGCCAGCGGAGCGATTTATGGTTTAATCGGAGCGGTAATTGTTTTAACCTTTAAGAGCAGGGGACGATTAAGCAAGAGCATGATGTGGGTGCGGATTGGTATTGTTTTGCTGTTCCTGTTTTATTCCAACTTTACGAATTCACAAGTTGACGCAGTGGCACACATTGCAGGCTTCTTGTTCGGCATAATTTTAACATTATCTTTTAATGGTGGGAGGAAGAAAAAAAGATGAAAGATCCAGAATGCATTTTTTGTAAATTAGCAAATGGCGACATTCCAACAAATGCCCTTTATGAAGACGATGACTTTAAGGTTATTTTTGATGCTGGTCCGGTAACTGTAGGACATGCTCTGATTATTCCCAAAGAGCATTATGCAAATATTTATGAAATTCCAGAAGAGTTAATCGGAAAAGCTTACAAACTGGCAAAGAAGATGGCCATCGTTTTAACGGACGTATTTGGTGCAGATGGTTTCAATCTTCTTCAGAACAATAATGAATGTGCTGGTCAGAGTGTTTTCCATTTCCACATTCATTTAATTCCTCGGTACAAAGATCAGGAAGTTATTTTTGGATGGAAACCAGGTGAGCAAGATACCGAAAAATTAGAGGCTGCTTTGGTTAAGATTAAAGAAGCACTGAAATAATTCTGGCGGAAGATCGTAAGAAAGAACTTATGAAAAAGAGCGTGTGAAAAAAGAAAAGTTTTTTCACCGCTCCTTTTTTTACAATTTATATAAGCAAGGCTTTGTTCGACAATACGGATTATTTACATAGAAGTCCGTAGGAGCGAACAATATTGCGAAGGTTTTCCATATATTCTTCGGAAGGAACCGAAGAGAAAAATCCTTCGGAATCTTTTTCTAACTGTTCGGATTTGGATTCTCCCAGGTTGTGATAGGCAAGAAGGTCGATTTGTCGGCAGCGGCTGATTTCTTCACTTACGAAAGCAGCGATGTTCCAGATGTTTTCTTCCTCTGCGTTATAACAAGGAATCACGGGAACGCGGACGACGATGTCGCAGCTTAGCTCCTGGTTAATTTTTCTAAGGTTTTCCAGAATTCGTTCATTTCCCTGTCCCGTGTAACGTTGATGTAGTTCGGAATTCATCTGCTTGCAATCGTACAGCACGGTGTCACAAAGAGAAAAAACAGATTTTGCAGTATCCCAGGAGCAGAACCCAGAGGTTTCGATAGCTGTAGGAATACCAGCGTTGCGACATAATTCCAGAAGTGCTGTAGTAAACTTTGGCTGGGCAAGAGGCTCTCCGCCAGTTACGGTTATTCCGCCATCGTCTCCGTAAAACAGCTCGTCTTCTGCTACTTCATCAAAAACTTCTCCAGCGGAAACTTGTTTACCGGAAAGTACACGAGCTTCCGAAGGGCAGGAATTGACACATGCTCCGCAGCCCGTACATTTAGTGCGGTCCGTAACAACCTTTCCGTCTTCTGTTGTAGAAATGGCCTGGGTCGGACAAGCAGAAACGCAGTTGAAACAACCGGTACATTTATCCCGTCGGTACATGATCTGAGGAGCACTTGATTGGGATTCTGGATTTGCGCACCAAAGACACCGCAAAGGACAGCCCTTGACAAATACGTTTGTGCGAATTCCCGGACCATCGTGAATACAGTAATGCTGAATATTAAATATTGTGCCCGTTACTAAGCGGAGCTCTTCTTCTGACATTTTCCTCTCTCCTTTTTTCCTATAGTACTTTATTTTTATATGGCTGTTAAGTTTATTTTCCTTAAATTTCTCAACAAGACCGGACATTTGTGATATAAATAACTCAAAGTGTATCAAAGAAAGGAACTGGGCAAAATGAACGACAGAATTCAAAGAATGAAAGAGAGTCTGCGTATTAATAAATATCCTCTTTGTGTAGAAGTGTTCCGTCTTGCCAACGAATCTCTTGAAAAAACGGCCGGAGATCCAGTGCTTCTGCGAAGAGCAAAACTCCATGCCAATATTTTAGACAACATTACGATTTTTATCGAACCAGACGATTTACTTTGCGGAAGCGGAGCATCCAAACCGTTCGGATTGGAGATGCAGTATGAATACGGCGTATGGACTCCGGACGAAGTGGAAAGTCTGAAGAGTGAAATATATACCATTACTCCAGAGGATGAAGAGGAATTGTATCGTCTCAACGAGCGGTTTGCGGAGAATGCTGCAAACAACACGTTGATTGAGGAAATGGGAAAATCCCTTGGCAGGAATGAGCGGCTGTGGCCGTTTATGAAGTCGGGCACCATTCTTCCGCCATGGAAAGACCGTAAAGGCGGCTCTGGCGGAGGTTTTGCTATGTCTGGTTATGGTCTGGGTCCAGGCTTTGCTTTGGTATGTATCGATTACGAGAAGATTCTGAAAGAGGGAGCGAAGTCCATTATTGAAGAGGCGAAAAGTTATCTAAAAAATATCCGCTATGAAGAGACCGATATCATGGAAAAACGTGCCTTCTGGGAAGGAACGGTCATCGTTTTCGAAGCTTGGGTCCGTTTTGCAAACCGCTACGCAGATCTTTGTGAAAAGCTTTCTGCGGAAGAGAAAGAGGAACAGCGGGCAGCGGAGCTGAAAGAAATGGCAAGAATTTGCCGTAAGGTTCCATATGAGCCGGCTGAAACGTTCCGGGAAGCCCTTCAGAGCTTTTGGTTTACGTTCCTTATGTGTTGTCCGAGTCCGGTAACCACAGCGGGACGATTCGACCAATACATGTATCCGTATTATGAGAAAGATCTCCGAGAGGGAAGAATCACCAGAGAAGAAGTGTTAGAACTTCTTGAAATTTTACGAATTAAGAATATGAAATTGAACCGGGTGTCTGGACAAGCAAACCGTACGAAAAATGCCGGAATGGCAAAATGGTACAACTGGACCATTTCCGGTACGAAAGCAGATGGCTCCGACGCAACGAATGAACTGTCCTATCTACTTTTAGAAGCAGCAAAAGAGACGAAACTACCGCATCATACGGTTACCGTCCGCGTTCATGAAAATACGCCAACAGACCTTATGGTGAAAGCTTTGGAATGTGTTCGTACAGGTATCGGTATGCCGGCGTTTGTTGGAGACCAGAGTTATATTAATTTCTTTACCAGTCAGTCGGAGGACAACCGTCTGCCGGTAGAAGTGGCTCGTGACTGGTGCTGCACAGGATGCGTTGACGGAAATATTCCAGGCGTTACCCGTACCCAGGTTGCTTGCTTCTTTATTATTCCACAGGCAATGGATATCGCTCTTCACAATGGTTTTTGTCGGTTTACTGGTGAAATCGTCGGAAAAGAAGTTGGTGACATTACAAAGATGGAAACCTATGAAGAACTGGAAGCAGCGGTATTTGATGAAATCCGTTATTTAATGCGAATGGCCAACGAACGAGTAAACGTTGAGTTGATTGCGGAGCGAGAGCTGTTCCCGGATGTATTCCGCTCCAGCTTGATGAAGGACGGGGTAAAAGTCGGAAAGGATATGTTTAACCGCCGCTTTGATTTTGAAAATGGAGCAGTTCTGGGAGCAGTAGGCGCGGTAAATGCAGGAAACGGCCTTTATGCCATTCATGAGCTTGTGTTTAAGCAGAAAAAATACACGATGAGCCAATTGCTGGAAGCCTTGGATGCTGATTGGGTTGGCTATGAAGAGATGCAGGAAGATTTCCGGAAGATGCCGAAATATGGCAACAATATTCCAGAGGTGGATGCCTATGTTGCAAAGATGTACAAACTCCATGCGGATACTTGTCTTTCTATGCCATGTGTTTACGGAGACACGTTGAAGCCGAATGCCATTTCCATTTCTGCCCATCAGCCAGGTGGTGCCGTAACAGGTGCGACTCCAGATGGAAGAAAGGGCGGAACGATTTTAGCAGATGCTTCTCTTTCCCCAGATCATGGTCAGGATGTACGGGGACCGATTGCGGTATTCCATAGCGCAATGCGCGTAGATCAAGATCCATATCAGGGAACCTTAATGAACATGAAGTTTCATCCATCCGCTCTGAAGACACAGGAGGATTTGGAAAAACTTGCAAGTATGATAAAAACCTATCTTACCCATGGTGGAAAGCACATTCAGTTTAATGTAGTAGACCGGGAGGATATGATGGATGCGAAGATTCATCCGGAAGACCATTCGGATCTGGTAGTAAGAGTTGCTGGTTACAGCGCATATTTTAACCGGCTGACGCCAGGCATTCAGGATGAAGTCATTGAACGAACCAGTCATGATTTGCAGTAAAAAGTGTATTCGTACAAGCACGATAACTAATAAAAAAACAGCCTCACTTGAGGCTGTTTTTCGATTTTATTTATTTTCCATTCAATACTTCCAGAATAACTTCCGTTACCTTTTGCGCAGCATTGGCGCTACCAGCTTCGGTCATGGCCTGGATATAAGAATCCCGGTTGGTGTTTACTTCGATAATATCGTTGATCAGGGATTCTCTGCTTAATTCGTCTTCAAACAGATTTTCTGCAAAGCCACGTCTCTTAAAGGATTTCGCATTCAGAATTTGGTCACCACGGCTCTGATCCGTTCCTAAAGGAATGAGAAGAGAAGGCTTTTTCAGTGCGGCGATTTCATAAATTACGTTAGCGCCGGCACGGGAAATAATCAGATTAGAAGCAGCGAACAAATCTGGAAGTTCTTCGCTAACATATTCAAACTGCTTATAGCCAGGGGTACCCTCAAAACTTTCGTCCATCTTTCCTTTGCCGCAGACATGGGCAATATAGAAGGTTTTTAACAGTTCATCTAAAGCCAGACGTACCGTCTCGTTGATTTTTTGAGCACCCAGACTTCCACCGATAATCATCAGAAGAGGCTTATCTTCTGGAAAACCACAGAATTCATAGCCTTTATGAGGATCGCCGGCAAGGAGTTCATTGCGGACCGGAAGACCAGTGTGAACGGATTTCCCTTTTGGAAGATATTCTTCCGTTTCCGGGAAGTTGTAGCAAACTTTCGTAGCCTTTGGAATGGATAGTTTGTTGGCCAGACCAGGAGTTAAATCAGACTCATGGATAACAACCGGAATGTGACATTCTGCTGCTGCAAAAATAACAGGAACCGAAACGAAACCACCTTTGGAAAATACGATGTCTGGTTTTTGTTCCTTCATATATTTTTTAGCTTCCCTCAAGCCCTTCAAAATTCTTACGGGATCGGTCAGATTTTTCAAATCCAGATATCTTCGGAGCTTCCCGGAAGAGATTCCGTAGTAAGGGATACCCTGAGCTTCGATCAGTCTCTTTTCGATGCCATCATAGGAGCCCATATATTCTATTTCAAAACCTGCTTCTTTCAGATAAGGGAGAAGCGCAATATTCGGAGTAACATGGCCGGCAGTACCGCCACCGGTAAGAAGTATTTTTTTCATTTTTCCGTACCTTTCCTTAAAAAAAATACATACATTTTCTAATATTATACCCCATGTGTGACTTGTTATAAAGGCTGTTTTGCGATAAAATGTAATTGGGATAGAATGCCCAAATAGCGAAAAAAGAGGAAAAAATGGATATAAAAATCAAAAATATTCAAACATTAATCCGTAAAGAAGAGGGATTCGTGATGGAAAATCACGACATCTATATTTCCGGAAATAAAATTGTTTCTTTGAATCAAGCACCAGAGAATTTTGTAGCAGAAAAAGAAATCAATGGTACGGGAAAATTAGCAATGCCGGGTATCATAAATGCCCATACCCATGCGTACATGAGCTTCTTCCGGAACTATGCGGATGATATGCTGTTCTGGGACTGGCTGAACAAAGTCCAGACTGCAGAAAATTTTATTACAGAAGAAGATTGCTATTGGGGAACCCTCCTCAATAACATTGAAATGATAAAAACAGGAACCACCTGCTATGTGGATATGTACATAAAATCCAGCAAGGACGGAGCTCTGGTCGGCCCGGAAAGTGCATGTGCCGGAGCAGCCTATAAGATGGGTATGAGAGCGGTTCTTACCAGAGGTATGGATGGCCCGGTAGGAAATCCACATTCGGAAGATCAGATTAATGAATTTTTAGCAGAGAAGGAAGCCTTCAAAGACGTCCGTACCTTAAAATTCTGGTTTGGACCTCATGCTCCTTACAGCTGTCCAGCAGACAATCTGGTTCGAATTGCGGAACTGGCAAAAGAGTATGGCGTAGGTCAGACCATTCATCTGGCAGAGAGCGACAACGAAGTAGAAAATTGTATCGCAGAACATGGATGCTCCCCGATTCAATATGTGGCAGATTTAGGTATTTTTGATGTTCCGACCATCGCTGCGCATTGTGTAAAAGTGTCCGATGAAGACATCCAGATCTTAAAAGAACATAAGGTCAGCGTTGCCTTAAATCCAAAGAGCAACATGAAATTAGGTAACGGCTTTATGCCGGCAGAGAAATTCCTGGAGGCAGGCGTAAATTGTTGTATCGGTACCGACAGCTGTGGAAGCAATAATTCCCAGAACATGTTCTCCGAAATGAATATAGCAGCTTTGATTTACAAAGGCGACATGCAAAAGGCTCAGTGTATCGGTGCGCAGGATGTACTTCGTTATGTAACGGTCAATGGTGCAAAAGCAATCGGTATGGAGGGTCAGTTGGGAGAAATTAAGGAAGGAATGTTGGCTGACATTTCTATCCTGAATCTTTATGAACCGGAATTTTTCCCGAGTTGCAACATCGTTAGCGGCTTAGTATATTCCGCAACCGGTCGTGAAGTAGAAACCGTCATCATCGATGGCAAAATCATTATGGAAAATAATGAAATTCTGACGGTAGAAGAAGAAAGAGTATATTTTGAAGTAGAAAAAATCGCAAAACGTTTAGGAATGCTGAATATATAAAGAGAGGCAAAACATGAGCAATATTAAAGACATTACCTTGGCAAAATCCGGACATCAGAAAATCGAATGGGTACGTAGAAACTGCCCTCTTCTTTCCATGCTGAAAGAAGAATTTGAAAAAACAAAACCTTACGAGGGAATCCGCGTAGCTCTTTCTGTTCATCTGGAAGCAAAGACCGCATATCTTTGCCAGGTTCTGAAAGCCGGCGGCGCAGAAGTGTTCGCAACCGGAAGCAATCCGTTATCCACGCAGGACGACGTCGTAGCAGCTTTAGTAGAAAGCGGAATCGAAGTATTTGCATGGTACGATTGCACCGAAGAAGAATATTTCGACAACATAAAGGAAGTGTTAGAGCATAACTGCAATATCATCGTTGATGACGGCGGCGACTTAGTTCATATGCTCCATACCGAAATGAAGGACAAGCTCCCGTACGTTATTGGTGGATGCGAAGAAACTACCACTGGAATCATCCGTCTGAAAGCCATGGCAGAAGCCAACCAGTTAAAGTTCCCTATGGTTATGGTTAATGAAGCAGATTGCAAGCATTTCTTCGACAACCGTTATGGAACAGGACAGTCGGTATTTGATGGCATTAACCGTACAACTAACTTGATTATTGCAGGAAAGAATGTTGTTGTTGCAGGCTACGGATGGTGTGGAAAAGGTGTTTCCATGAGAGCAAAAGGTCTCGGTGCCAAAGTTATTGTAACCGAGGTAAATCCGGTAAGAGCTATCGAAGCCGTAATGGACGGCTTTGAAGTAATGCCAATGAAGGAAGCTGCCAAGATTGGTGATTTCTTTATTACCGTTACTGGTTGCACCGACGTTATTACAGAAGAAGATTTTGCAGTCATGAAAGATGGCGCAATCCTTTCCAACGCTGGACATTTCGACGTAGAAGTTGACGTTGCGTGGCTGAGAGCGAATTGCGTAGAGTCTATGGAAATGCGCAAGAACATTATGGGATACAAACAGAAAGACGGTCGTTGGATTTTCGTTCTGGCAGAAGGCAGATTAGTAAATCTGGCAGCAGGAGATGGACATCCGGCAGAAATTATGGACATGAGCTTTGCAATCCAGGCCCTTTCTGTAAAATATTTAGTGGAAAATAAAGACGCTTTAACCGAAAAACTGATTAAGGTTCCAGAAGAAGTTGACCAGGAAGTTGCTTTAAGAAAACTGGAATTTCTCGGTAAGAACATCGATACGTTAACCCAAAAACAAAGAGATTATTTGGAGAAATCGAGTTTGTAATGAATAATATTGAAATGTGTTTTTTCGGCATCGATGAATTGCCGGATTATGAAATGGAACAATTTACAGAGGAAGCTCTGTTTGCTCAGGATGTTCTTTTGAACAAAAGAGGTCCAGGTGCAGAATATACTGGCTGGGTAGACCTTCCAATAAATTATGATAAAGAAGAATTCGCCCGCATCAAAAAGGCTGCTGAAAAAATCCGTAAGGACAGCAAGGCTTTAGTCGTATGCGGTATTGGCGGTTCCTATTTAGGAGCAGCGGCAGCTTTGGATTTCCTGAAGGGCGGAATGTACAACTTAACATGTGCGGATGGAAGCGACCTTCAGATTTTCTTTGCCGGAAATAACATGAATGCTACGTATATTAAGACCATTTTGGACTTGGTAAAAGATAAAGACTTTTCCTTAAATGTTATTTCCAAATCTGGAACCACCATGGAAACTTCAATTTCTTTCCGTATTTTTCGGAAAGCGCTGGAAGAGAAATATGGAAAAGAAGAAGCGGCAAAGAGAATTTATGCAACCACGGATAAAGAAAAAGGTGCATTAAAAACCTTAGCAGATAAAGAAGGCTATGAGACTTTCGTAGTTCCGGACAATATTGGCGGAAGATATTCCGTTCTTACGGCAGTAGGGCTCCTTCCGATTGCGGCAGCAGGCTGCAATATTGATCGGCTGATGGAAGGCGCAGCAGCTATGCGGGAAGAATTGATCCGTATGCCAGAAGAAAATGAAGACGACGAAGAACAGATGGTAAGCGATGTTATAGGTTATGCAGCTTTAAGACAGCAGCTGTACTCCTGGGACAAGTTTATTGAAATTTTTGAAAGTTATGATCCGGATCTAAAGATGTTCTCTGAATGGTTGAAACAGTTATTTGGTGAGAGCGAAGGAAAAGACGGTTACGGAATCTTTCCAGCATCTTTGACCTTTACTACGGACCTTCACTCTATGGGCCAGATGATTCAGGACGGCGAACGGAATATTTTTGAAACCATTATCGAAATAAAACCGACCAAAGACGTGTTAGCAATTCCTGCTTTTGAGGAAGATTTTGATGGTTTCAAATATCTGGAGGGAAAGAATGTAGATTGGCTGAACTTACAGGCTTTGGCAGGAACTTGTCAGGCGCATTCTGACGGCGATGTGCCTCAGATTTTATTCCGTGTTCCGGAACGAACGGAGTTTTATTTAGGCCAGTTATTCTACTTCTTTGAGTATGCTTGTGGTGTCAGCGCTTATGTAGAAGGCGTTAATCCATTTAATCAGCCAGGTGTAGAAACCTATAAAAAGAACATTAAAGAAATTTTGGCAAAATATAAAAAATAAAAACCGCCCATAGGACGGTTAAGATTTAGTAATCCTCTTCGATAACTTGGATTTCCAGGTAATCGAATTCGATTTCTTCTATAAAGGAATCGGCGAGGAAGCGGGTTTTAGAAATTCTTTTGAATTCCGAAATATTGCTATCCAGCCATAGAGGAACGCTTAAATTAAATTCACGGCAAATTTCGTCCAACCCTTCAAAGACCTTTTTGGTCCGTGAGAGTTCATAATTGTCGTTAACGGTCACATGGTCACAGAGCATTTTATTATTTTTAAATATTTTTCCCCACATTCGAAACATAAAGGGATTGTAACATTTTGTTAGCGCTTCAACAC
>JAKSRL010000057.1 GCA_024403635.1 Lachnospiraceae bacterium
ACATATAAGATTTATTGACTATTTAGCTTCTGCCAACTATGCAGATTATTTAAGTCAGCAAACAATAGGAGATAGCTGATATAACGCAATAGAAGCATGTGTATTCTTAACAAATGATGAATCTTTTCTGTTATACTTCTTATTGAATATATATTTATTTCGTGCCGTTTGCTATGCGGCATGAGAATTTAGAATTCGAATAACTAGGAGGATAAATCATGGCAAGAGAAATTATTCCTTTTGATTCCAAGGAACTTGAACCTAAAGGCGAATACCGTGGATTCAGACCAGGCGCACCTGGATTACCAGTTTTAAACACACCTATTACTCCTAAGGAGAACTTCCTGAGAATGGTTAAAGGTGAAGGTGAATTATGGACACCTACAACAGCTGAATACAAAATGTTCAACCCACACGAGTATCCAGATAACTTAGCTCGTTACATCGTAGCAGATCAGGCTGGTTACAGACCAACTGAAATCTTCAACAAAGATGCTTTCGGCGTTGAATGGGAATTCGTTCCAACCGCTGGCGGCGCAATGGTTCGTCCTGGCGCTCCTTTCATTAAAGATATCGAGAACTGGGAAAAAGAACTTACAATGCCAGATCCAGATTCTTTTGATTGGGAAGGCATGGCTGAAAGAAATAAAGAATTCTTAAGCGAGCCTCGTGCATACAGAACAACTATCTTCACAGGTTTCTTCGAGCGTCTGATTTCTTTCATCGACATGGCTCCAGCTCTTTTAGCACTTATTGATGAAGACCAGCAGGAAGCAGTTCTTCGTCTGTTTGATGCATTATCTGACTACTATGGAGAATTATTTAAGAGATTCAAAAAATACTTTGGCGTTGATTTCGTTTGGTTCCATGATGACTGGGGCAGCCAAAGAGCTCCTCTGTTCTCAGTAGACACCGCTCGCGAAATGTTAGTTCCAGCATTAAAACGCACTATCGATGCTTGCCACGAAGCTGGCATGTTCTTCGAACTTCATTGCTGTGGTAAAGATGAACTTCTTGTTCCTGCAATGATTGAAGCTGGTGTTGATATGTGGGCTGGCCAGCCAATGAACGATTTCGAAATGCTTTACAAACAGTATGGCAAAGACATCATTCTTGGTGTTGACTTAGAACCACTACCAGAGAACCCAACAGATCAGCAGATCCGTGACAACGTTGAGAAATTCCTTGATACATATCCAGAGCATGTATTCGTTGGTATGAGCATTTACGAAAATGCAGATCGTTATATGGCTCTTTACGAAGAAAGCAGAAAACGTTTAGCTAAATAATTAAACTTTGGCAAAAGTTAAGGCCGGCTGTTACAGCCGGCCTTTTTATTTCATTGTAGCTAACGATATTTGGTCTAGCAGACGAAATATAACTCTTATGTATCGCTCATTTTTTTCCATCGTCAAAATATGACACTTATGTACCATGTTCTCTTTCGCTCCGACCAAATATCACACTTATGTACCATGTTCTCTTTCGCTCCGATTAAATATTTCGCTTGTGTATCAAATTCTAACCATCTATTGATACATAACCGTAATATTTTATCTTCCTCATTTTTCTATTGGTACATAACCGTTATATTTTGTTTTTCTTAATTATAGAGTGGTACATAAACGTTATTTTTTGTTCCAAACAGTTCTTTATATACCTCTTCCCGTTTCATTCGATACTTTTTAAGGGCAGCCCTTTCACTTTTTCCATTCAGCTGTTTTTTTACGGCTATAAACACTTCATCTAAACGATCCAAAGACAATAAATCTTTTGATACAATCGGAAAAACTTTATAATCTGATATTGTTAACGACCGATATTTCATTTTATCATATGCAAACTGTTCCGCGTTCCCGTGAGCCAGATTACTATCGTATTCCACTACTATTTTCTCTTTTGGCCATACCAAATCACAGTTACTGCTTTCTCTATTTAGCAACATTTTTCCTGCATTTGAATGATAGATATCATAATTGAGCTTTGGTGGTTTCAGTCCATACCCTCCCTGATATTTCGGCAAACAACTAACTGTAGCTAACTTACTTTCAATAGGTGAACGAGAATTATCTTGTACAAGTTTGGCTGCCATCAAAGCCTTTTTATGATGTTTCATATTATTTGTATTGGTAATATACTCTGTTAACATTTTACTAGTAAGTATGGGCTCTCTTTGGCGCTGTCCAAAAGAAGAGTCTTGGTCTTTTACATACATGGCACAAAGATTAATCCCTATCTCTACCAACTGGCAAAAGGAATAGTCTTTTGCGGCATACAAAAAGCAGTATTCCGGGCTCGCTATCAAAACTTCATATCGTGACAAACCCGGATACAAACGTGTGTCCATTTTGATAAAACTATCGGCGGGGAAATGCTTGGGACGAACATATTTTTTGTAGTTTCTTCCATTTCTTCGGCTTTGATTTGAGGGAACCATAAAAGATACCGGCGGAGTCACGTTCATATTCAATGATATTTCTTTTGCTATTTCATTGAAATCAGGCACCGCAAATAATTCAGGAAGTCCCTGAAGTTCCCTGTTTTGATAAGAATAGTTTTCTGTATTTTCCCAACTTGCCCCATCCAGCCATAATTCGAGAGCTGTTGGATACGTTATCACAATAATTTCTGTCATTTTCTAATCCTTTATTCTTATAATTTTCAATAATGAATTTAAATGCGTGAAATACGCCAATATTTTAGAATTTCCCCTGAATAGAGAGCCGAATAAGAATAAAAAGATGGTATCACATAAAAATAATAAATCAAGACGTATACAACAACTTTCCCTAGGTATAGGAATATTTACCGAAAATATCCAAGTTCATCGGAGTGTATACCATAATTATTCTGTCATTACGAACAGACCATTGAAAAAACGCATGATACCAACAATTTGTCAGTCTCATGCGCTCGCTTATTTCATATGCAATTTCTTACGTTTAATTATTTATTCTGACTTTTTCCAAAGCATTTTATTATTTTCAAAAAAATATTCCACTCTTCCAGCATCGCTGAGCCAGCTTAAGTAGGATTTCACCGTACTGCCGATGAGCATCCGCTGCTGAAGATTCATCTGCATTTCATAATCCGTAAAAAGACAGGACAGAAGATCTTCAAAAAGAACCGGTTCTGCACAAAGATCCACTATTTTTTCCCCAACCTCCAGAGTTTTATCAATGTTGTATTGTGCCAGTGGGACGATATTTTCCGTCATCGCTGCGTGTGCTGTTACGTCGACGGACGCTTGCAGTCCCTTCACCATCTCCAGGCTCTCGAGGTATGCTTTTATATCGTAAAGATATCCGATTTTATATTTATCAATGGTTTCTGCGCTGCTTAAACAATCTGCCAGATAAACGACGTCGTCCGCTGTCCGAAACCCGACCATGTCGAAACTATGGCCAGGAAGAGGAAGGATGGAAAAACCTTCCGGAAGATCCTCTTTTGTCAAAGGCTCCACCGTGCTCTCCTTCGCCATAAGGAATTTATTGTGCAATTCTTTCATTGCAAAGCCACCATAAAGGGTGGTAGCTTCCAAAACAGGAAATTCCGTATAAGCTTTTTCAATGCCAGGCGCATAAATTTTGCATTGAATCCGGTTTTGTAAATATTGATTGCCACCGATATGGTCTGCATGAGAATGAGTATTAAAAATAGCCGTCGCTTTCCAATTCTCCCGTTCCAATATCTGGCGGACTTTTTTCCCAGCATCTTTATCGCTTCCTGCATCAATCAGAACAGCTTCTTGATCACCAGTTTTCACAATGCCGATTTTTGCCGGACAATCTACAAAATAACTATTCCCTTTTGCCTGGATTAATTCGTACATAATCTTCCTTTTCCTTTATTTCCATAAAAAAACAGCCGCTGCCCGAAAGCAGCGGCCTTAGTATTTCTAATTACAGACGAACTGCGTCAAATTTAGAATCACCAAATGAGTTTGTGGATGTTCCAGAAAGCTTATCGCCATCGATAACACCTTTAAGAGTGTTCTTCATTGCGCCGAATGGAGACTGAATTTCTACTTCATAGCTGAATTCGTTTCCGTTGATAACACCGTTCTGAAGAGCTGCTGCTTCTCCGTTTTCTGTAGCTGTGCCTTCAAGTTTTCCTTCTACTTCTTTAACTTCAAGAATGTTTTTCATATCGCCAAAAGGTGTATGAACTGCTACTTCCCATTTTCCATCAATTGCTGCCATTTTATTTACCTCCTCAAGTAATTTATTTGTAATATTATTATGCCTATTTTTTGGTTCATATGCAATGTTTTTTTATTAACCAAGAATTCACTGAATTTCATTTTCGATGCTCTGCTTTTTCGAAGATGTGCTATACTTCCTTGTATACAAAATCAGCTTGCGCTGTAAAACAATAATCAAGAGGCGATAAAATGAGCAAATTATCCAGTGTCTTCCGTGAAAACTCAAAATTCAAAGTATTTCTTCTGGCGGTCCTGATTACGGGCCTTGGTTACGGAATCTATAAAGGTCTAATTGATAACTATTTGGCGGAAATCGTTGTCATGGGTGAATTTGACCGGGGAATTGCGGAATTTTTCCGGGAGCTCCCAGGCTTTCTTTTAATTTTGATTCTTGCTGCGCTCTATCATTTCTCCGCAGAAAAGCTTTATAAATTAGGTGCCGTTATCATGCTAATCGGTATGGGACTTCTTTCTATCGTTTCCCCTACCAAAGTTCTGGTAACTCTGGCAACCTGTATCTATTCTTTAGGTGAACATATCCAATTAGGAATGAAAAGTACCTTAGCGCTCAGCTACGCAAAAGATGGGAAAAGCGGGGAAGCCCTGGGCTTTCAAAGTTCTTCCCAGCAAATCGGTACGCTAATAGGCTACGTTGTCGTCATTATCTCGTTCCTGATTCTGTCGAAGACTCAGCCATTCCGTACCTTCTTCTTGGTCTCCGCAGCAATAACCGGAATCGCTATGCTGATTTCCTTCGGTCTGGTAGGAGATTCCAAAACAGAAGAAACCAACCGTCATTTCTACTTCCGGAAAAAATATACGAAGTACTACATGCTGGAAGTATTCTATGGTGCCCGTAAGCAAGTCTTCTTAACCTTCGGACCTTATGTGCTGATTCTGTTCTACGGCGCCAACGCCACCACCATCAGCCTTCTGTTCGCTATTTCCGCCATTGCCTGCTTCATAATGTCTCCTGTGGTAGGAAAGATTATCGATAAAGTCGGATACAAAATTGTCATGATTATGGATACCGTCATCTTAGTAGTGGTCTGCTTCTTTTATGGATTTGCTCATCACATTTTCCCGAGGAATGTGGCCTTCATCGTTTGCTGCGTCAACTACATTTTGGACTCCGTAATTTCATTGGCATCCATGGCATCCAGCGTTTACGTAAATGATATTTCCGATAATATGACAGAA
Source organism: Lachnospiraceae bacterium (assembly GCA_024403635.1). Lineage (GTDB taxonomy): Bacteria > Bacillota > Clostridia > Lachnospirales > Lachnospiraceae > RGIG5612. Next base: position 5,405 of record JAKSRL010000057.1, read on the forward strand.
GTAAAAGCCACTCTTTCTACCGGCATTTCCGTTAACCATATGATTACTCTTGTGATTGCTTTATTTGGTGGATGGATTTGGCAAACCGTCGGCATCGAAACTTTGTTCATCATTTCTGCGGTTTTAGGATTATGCAACAGTGCTTATGCTGCATCTATTAAAGTGCCTAAGAAAGAATAATAAATTGACCTCGATAAAGATACAGTTCTTACTTCAAGCATCGGCATATCCGGACCTATATGTCTGGTAAATAATCATCAACAATTTTGTAATCAATTCCTGCTTTTCGTGCTTGCTGCGCTTGGAATCGGCGTGGCACATGATACATTCTGCCATCCTTAATAAAATATGCCCCCGTCTGATGGAATTGAAAGGAGACGCCTTTATTTATACACTGTCGACGCACATCCAGCACCCAATCATAATTGAGAGGCCGTACATTGATGCCCGATTCCCCTGAGCATGTCACTTCACATATACTACTATTAAGATAATTTTCCAGATTGACCGGTCCAAGCATAGGACCGATGATTATAGTTTTATACTTTATCGGGAGTTTCGCAAAAATCGGCAGTCTGTAATCTGCTCTATCCTGATTTTCACAGGTACAACCCACGATTACATTATCATAACCATCTCCCCAATCTGCTGGAGCACATTCAAGAAAACGTTCAATACGCTTTGTAAAAAAATAGAACATGCAATCCGGACGGCTTTTTATCATTTCCCAGCAATCCGTTCTCCATTCATCTGCATCTTTCAGCAAAAAATCTGAGGTAAAGCAAGTCATAACAATAGAGCCTGCTTCAACCTTAAAGCTTCCGTCGCGCTTCTTTTTTACAGGCAGATTGTAATTCTGTGTCTTACGACACTGTTCCGATGAAATCGTACTGCCATATGCCTCATCCTGTCTATAAACATAACAGTAACGGCAGCCTTCAGAATACTTTGTGCACCCATGCCAGGGGTTCCATGTTACATAGTTCTGTTCACTCATTGTTTTATTAAGACAATTTTCGTTGTATTACTCATTTCTTATCTTAAATTTTTCCATCCTTGAACATGGTCAGCATTTCGTTCGTTAAGGAGAAATTATCCGGCTGGAGAATGATGTCCTTCCGCTCTCTCCATTCTGCAGAGTGCAGTTCATTATGATCCACACGGATGGTATCGTCGCCATCCAAGTCACAATAAAAGCCTACCAGAAGATCCTTTACAATGCCCCACGGCTGAGACTTGTAATAACGAATGTTCTTTACACGGACTCCAGTCTCTTCAAAAACTTCCCGGGCTACCGTCTGCTCTAAGGTTTCACCGATTTCTGCAAATCCAGCAATCAACGCATAGAATTTTCCTGCTCGATATTGGGTTACCAGAAGTTTATCTCCGTTCGTTACCCCTACAATAACCGCCGGCATCAAACGTGGATAAATGTTCCTACCACAGTTTGGACATTTCATGGCCCGCTCATAACCACTATGAACCGTAGGTGTTGCGCAGCTTCCACAGAACTTGCTTTCCATATACCATTGATGCAGATGAGTTCCGGTAAAGAGAATCATGCCGTCCTCGTTGGAGCAGCCTCTTCGTGCCTCCATTAGATCCAAATATTCAAAGCCTTCAATTTCTATGATTTTTCCACTCAAGTCTAAAAAATATTCCGTCTCATCCACAGCAAAGGCATAAACCAATGGCATATCTTCTGGAAGAAGAATCTTGGTCGGAAAAACTAAGCCGCCTTCTCCCTTTTGTGCCAATATTTTTTTCCCGTCAAAGCATAAAACCAGTGTATTATCGTCAGTCTTTGCTTCTGGTCGATATTCGTTATGAAAAACATGAGGTGCAATATCTTGTATCATTTTTTCTTCCTGCTTTCTATTTTCAAGACGGCATCTTCTGCGCCAAACTTTTGTGCTATAATATATACCAAATACGAAAGTAGGTCAAAACAAATGATAACAGCAGAACTTCACGCCCATGTGTTTATGGACGGAATCAATTATAAAAAAAGCGTGGAACGCCACAAAGATGACGTAGATAAGGAAGCCATAAAGAGTGTTTTTCAGGCATATCAGGATCATGGTATCACTTGCGTACGGGAAGGCGGCGATCATTATGGGGCCAGTATTTATGCAAAAACTATCGCTGCAGATTACGGCATCACTTACTTAAGCCCATGCTTTGCCCTATACAAAGAAGGCAACTACGGAAAAGTAGCAGGCCTTTCATACACAGACTTTCCAGAATTTCAGGAACGAGTTGCGAAGGCAAAAGAATTGGGAGCGGACTTTATTAAAATCATGGTTTCCGGCATTTTAGATTTCGGTAAATATGGTGTGGTTTCTGAGACAGATTATACTACGGAATACATTACGGAACTGGTCCATATCGCCCATGAAGAAGGATTTGCCGTTATGGCGCATGCCAGCGGAACAGAAAGGGTTCGTCAAGCGGCAGAGGCTGGTGTGGATTCGATTGAGCATGGCTACTATATGGATAGCGAAACGATGGATATCTTAAAAGCGAAAAACATTCTTTGGGTTCCAACGGCTGTTACCAGCGCCAATTTGAGGGGAACCGGCCGTTTCAACGAGGGGGAAGTTGAAAAAATCGCCGAACGTCATCTTTCCGCTATCGCTGAGGCTTACGAAAAGGGCGTTTTAATCGGTTGTGGCAGTGATGCAGGCGCTTATGCAGTTCTTCACGGAAAAGGCACCCTAGACGAATATGAGCTGTTACAGGGCATTATGGGAAAGGATGCGGACGAAAAACTGACAAGTGCCGAAGAATTCGTAAAAAAGAAATTTCGAAACAAATAAATTTATATACAAAAAGGCAGCAGATATATTCCATATATCTGCTGCCTTTTGTAAAAAACTTTATTATTTATAGTTCTTCGCCTAATTCAAAAGCTTTCTTCAAATAATCTCCAAAAGTCTCGTCATGGCGTTTCTTTTTTGCTTCCGGGTCGAAGTTGGTCCAATCATATTTGCTGTAATCGTCAACCTGAAGGGTATCTCCACAAGTCAGAACTTTTGTAGGGCCGATAATCGCAGATAAGGTCCTTTGATATCCTTCCAGCAATTCTGTATAGCCTCTCTCTCCATACATTTCTTCCGGGCAGTTACTGGTCATGATAAGCACCGTTGGAATGAAATGTTCGTTGGCATTTGATTTTTCTCTATTATAAGTAATGTATTGAAATATCAATCTTTCATATAGAGCACGGAAACCGGCAGTCAGGTTTCCTAAATAGTTTGGAGATCCAATGACAAGGCCATCTGCATTTCTGATTTTTTCCATTACGTCATATAAACCGTCATGACAGACACATTTTCCAAAAGATGCTTCTGACTTACATCCAAAGCAAGAGATGCATCCGGTGTACTTTTCCAGTTGATACAGGTCAATGTACTCTACTTTCGCGCCTTTGCTTTCCGCACCTTTTCCAACTTCTTTTACTAACTGGGCCGTATTCCAATTCACTCTAGGACCGGCATTGATTGCAATTATTTTTTTCATAGTTTTTATCCTTTCTCAAAATTTCTGAAAGCAAAACTCTGATGTCCTTTTTTAATTATACGCTTTTTTCTTTTTTTGCATATAAAAAGACTGCTGTTGTTACAGCAGTCCTTTGCATTCATTCTTACGAAAAATTATTTAACTGTGAAATTTTCTGGAAGAATTGCAATGTAGTGTGATAATCCGTCAGCAACTACTACACCAACGATTTCAACAACTGTTCCATGTGCAGGATAATCCGAATCTGCCCATCCCTGAACTCGAATGGAATAACCTTTGTACTCTGTCTTGTCAGCATTTGGCTCCTGAATGCACCAGGAAGAACCCAGTTTGTCAACTTCACCTGTAACTTTAACTGTCTTGTCATCAAGTTCGAAATTAGAAATCTGTTTTCCAAGAGCTTCCATTCCGTCAAAATCGCCAAGTTCGATCGTTACAGCAACATCTTTTGCTGGAGCAGGGAATTCTGCTGTATCGCCACCTGGTACCTGGGTTTCAGCTGCTGCGGTTGTTTCTTTTTCTCCGCCAGATGCGCCGTCACCAGATTTGCCACATGCTGTAAACGCAAGAACAGCTACTAATGCTAATACGATGAGTAATGATGTCTTTTTCATTGTGTCTCTCCTTAATAATGTAATAATAAAAATCCTGATAATTATACTTCACACTTAAGCAAATGTAAAGGAATCGAAATGCTTCCGGATTTCTTCTTCTTTCGCATGAATTGTTCCTTGGGCGAATCCATTTCGTCCTCCGCCTCTTCCATTTAACGCTTGATTCATATTTTTAATAAAATCTGTAATATCATTTCCTTTACTGATAATTGCATATCGATAGGAGTCGATTTCCCCACCGGCTAAAGTTAAAACTGCCGTGATACCGTTGCAAGCGTCGGAAAGGATATCCGCCAATCTCCTTCCCTGGTCTGCATTCATCCAATCGCTAATAATCAGAATGTTTTCTTTTCCTTTCAAAGAATCCGTCCACATATGGAACAGACGATCTTCCGTGGCAGCTTTTTCCGCTTTCATCTGTACATAATCCGCGATTTGTTTTTCTACCATCTGCGCAGTCTTCTCTTCTTTCGTGCTTAAAAGAACTGCCACATCTTTATTAGCTCTATAGTTCATGGACAAAAAGTCCAACGCCCTTTTTCCACAGAACAATTCCATCCGGGTTCCGTCATGAAAATTATGAGCAGAAGTAATTTTTACTAACCCAACTTCCCCACTGCGCTTTACATGAGTCCCACAGCAAGCACAAGTATCCGCACCCGGAAATTTGGTAATCCGAACAGCTCCGGACAATTCTTTTTTACTCCGGTAATCAATTGTTTCCAGTTCCTCTGCTGTCGGCCATAGCTCTACAAACTCGTGGTTTTCCCAGATATATTTGTTTGCCGCAGCTTCGATTTCCAACGCCTGATCATAAGAAATCCGCACATTATAATCGATTGTCACAACATCATCCCCCATGTGAAATCCTACATTATCACAATGGAACGCCTTACAGATCATTCCACTGACAATATGCTCACCGGAATGCTGTTGCATATGATGAAAACGTCTCTCCC
>JAKSRL010000058.1 GCA_024403635.1 Lachnospiraceae bacterium
AGAGTTGATGTGTTGTGTTTGGATAAAACCGGCACCATTACAGAAGGTAGCATGAAGGTGGAAACAATTTTGGACCTTCATGGAAATGCAATTAATAAAGAGAATAGCGAGAATAACCAAGTTTGGGATGATATAAAACGGTTTGCTTTGTCTATCGACGATGAAAATACAACTCTGAATGCTATTCGTAGTTTCTTTGGAATTGAAAAAGAGCACTTGGAAATTAGTGGGGAAAATCTTACGATTCCTTTTTCCTCGGATAAAAAGTGGAGTTTGCTTTCTATTTCTGGACAAGGCTCTTTGATTTTAGGTGCTTCGGAATTCATTCTTCCAGAACAAGCTGCTGATTTTGAGCCGATTGTGGAGAAGTATACCCAAAATGCAAAACGCGTTGTCATGTTTGCGGAAAGCAAAGGTCTTCCTTTGGATGAAACAGGAAAGGAGTCAGTGTCTGGAAAATTTCTGCCAAAGGATATAGTACCTTGTGGATTTATTGTAATCGGCGACAAAGTAAGAGAAGATGCAGCCGATACTTTGAATTATTTCAAGAAACAGGATGTTTTATTGAAAGTTATTTCTGGCGATGATCCAATTACGGTTTCTAAAGTTGCCGCAGAAGCTGGGTTGGACCATGCGGATCGTTATATTGATGCTACCGACCTTACTTCTTATGAAGAAATCGAGCAAGCGGTGGATAAATATACGATTTTTGGAAGAGTTACTCCGTACCAGAAGCTGGATATTGTGAAAGCCTTAAAGGCTCATGGTCATACTGTTGCGATGACGGGGGATGGCGCTAACGACGTTTTGGCTTTGAAAGAAGCGGACTGCAGTATTGCGATGCAGAGCGGTTCTGATGCAGCCAGAAATGTAGCCAATATGGTGTTATTGGATTCCAACTTTGCATCCTTGCCTTTAGTTTTAGGAGAAGGAAGAAAGTCCATTAATAATCTTCAGAGATCCGCAGCCCTTTACTTAACCAAGACCACATATGCAGTAATTTTGGCTATTATTTTTGTCTTTGTATCCAGCATGCAGTATCCATTTGAAAATATTCAGGTTACTTTAATTGGTGGAATTACCATTGGACTTCCATCGTTCTGTCTGGCGTTAGAGCCAAACAACAACCGAATTAAAAAGCATTTCTTATGGAATGTATTTAAAGTGGCTCTTCCGACGGGCGTTTTGACCTTGTTGTCCATTATCGTAGTGGATATGCTTGCAGGAAGGTTATTTGCAGCGGATGCGGCTCAAATATCTACGATGGCGACATTTACTACTTTGCTTGTAGGTCTGATTACCATTTTTGATATTTCCGGAAAGATGAATAAATGGAAATGGGGAATGTTGGCGCTGCTGGTTGGCTTAGCGGTTGGAGCAGTTTTAGTACTTCCTGGTTTGTTCTCTTTAGTACCGATAACATGGCAGATGTGGAGGTTTATTCTGATGGTTTCTGCAGTATACTTCCTGATTCACGGAATAATATTCCGGATTATCGTTCCGAAGGTTGAAGCAAAACGAGAAGCGAAAGAACTGGAAGCAAGATACGGCCAACTGAAGGAATAGCGGAAGCCTTCATTCGCATCGCGTTAATGCGTCAAAGTATTTTTTGTTGTTTTTATAGTATGTAGTGATATACTAAATACATACATTTACAAAATAGATACGATTATCAAATATGATATTGAGTGGAAGGGGGTCATTATGTTACATCCATTTACGAGAAACTATACGGATCATTGCACAGACGCTGGATTTCAGTTTGAGTTTCATTGTGATTGCTGTGGCAATGGATTTAAGTCGTCTTTTATACGTTCAACAACGTATGGAAAGAGAAAAAGTGGTGAAACTTTAAGCCGTGGTTTGGGTTCTATTGGCGGAATGTTTGGTGGAAAACTTTCCGGTATTACCAACACTCTGGAGAACGGAGCAAATCTGTTCCGTGATAAACTAGATACTTACGGACCAGAGTGGAGAGAAGAACAGGAGCGCGCTTTTGACGCTGCTCAGGAAGAAATAAAACCATATTTTACGAAATGTCCTTCCTGCAATAAATGGGTTTGTGCAGATTGTTGGAACGAAGAAGAGGGCTTATGTATTGAGTGCGCACCAAGAGAGGCTTCTTATGTAGCAAAAGCTAGAAATCAGGCAATGCGTAGAAATATTGATGAACTTGCTGAGACAGCAACCGTATGGACAGGAAAACTGGAAACAAGAACTACTCTTTGTCCACATTGCGGTAAACCTTCTGGAAGCGGTAAATTCTGCAATAGCTGTGGAAAGCCTTTAAACCAGAATATCTGCAAAAACTGTGGTGCACCGCTTGCACCAGGACTGAAGTTCTGTGGTGAGTGTGGTGCCAAGGTTGAAACAAACCCTGTATGTCCAAATTGTGGATTTGAAAATGCTCCAGGAACCAAGTTCTGTGGCGAGTGTGGAACAAAATTATAAGAAAAAGCCTTTGAAAGGAGCAGCCTATGGATTATCCATGCACGTTTTCTGTTGACCAGATAAGCTTTGAGGGGTCTGCTTCCATAGGGGATGAAAAGCTGCTGCTCAGAGCCAAGGGATATACGAAAGAGATTGATTATGCCTTTATTTATGATATGAGACTAATCAATTATCATATGTTTATTGTAGTGGATCCGGCTGTAGCAAATTCAGATTTGGAAATTTCAAAACTGGGAAGAAATACAGAAGATTTCTTTGAAAATTTGTGGTCCGCTTATGATGAACGAAGCAGACAGTCTCTGTTTGTACCCGCAAAGGCGGAGTACGAAGCGGAAGGTGACTATGAATATATAGAGCCGGAACTTTCCAAAAAAAGTAAAGCTCATATAGGCCTTTATAAGGACTGTATTTGTATTGTTCCGCATGATAAGAATGCAAGAAGAGTTCCTTTATGTTTCGCCCAAAAACCTATGGTAGATGGTTATCAGTTACATCTGAAACTGGATACGGGTGAGTACTACTCCATTGGCAGGATGGGAAGAGATTCTCTGGTATATTTTGAACGACTGGGAAAATATCATGCGGATGCCTGTGCAAAATGGAAACAATCCCATGAAGAGTTAGAACGTAATCTTGAAACCAGATTAGGCGACCGGAAGGCGCAGTATGAAATCATCCGAGAAGTTTCCGATTTGATAATTACCGGGTTATTTTCACCAGAGGATGATGCTTTCTGGTTTGCAGGAATAAAAGCAGGAAAAGCGGTAGTGGAACTGGTAATTCCGGAAAATGCAGCCACTTATTTGTATGAATTTACTTCTTCGATGGATGTGGATGACTTTATTTCTTGTATCCGTCATGCGATGGAAGCTGTGGGGACGAACCGGGAAGTAATATTTGGAGACTTGGAAGGAAAAACTTTGTACAAAATGTCTGTGGATCGGAGCGTTTATGTAAGAATCTTGCGAAAACTGAATGTGGGAAGAATCATTCACAACCAGGCTTGGGAGAAAAACATACGAAACATTATATAAAATGAATGCCGGCGGATCTTTTAGGTCCGCCGGTTTATATTTCATTGAATATTCCCCTACGGAATGGTAAAATAATATATTATTTTTGGATATAAATTGATATAGATAGGAGATTAAAATAGATATGAAATTAGGTATCGTTGGCCTTCCAAATGTTGGAAAAAGTACTTTATTTAACGCTTTGACAAAGGCTGGAGCAGAAAGTGCAAACTATCCGTTCTGTACCATTGATTCCAATATTGGAATTGCTTTTGTACCGGATAAAAGACTTCAAGTATTAGGAGATTTTTATAATTCCCAGAAAATCACGCCTGCAACGGTAGAATTTGTAGATATTGCAGGCTTAGTTAAAGGAGCATCCAAAGGAGAAGGCTTAGGAAACCAGTTCCTGGCAAACATTCGTGAAGTGGATGCTATTGTTCATGTAGTTCGTTGTTTTGAAGATGGGAATGTAGTTCATGTAGATGGAAGTGTTGACCCTCTTCGTGATATCGAAACGATTAATCTTGAACTGATTTTCTCGGATATCGAGATTCTGGAAAGAAGAATTGCAAAAGCTTCCAGAGGCGCTAGAAACGATAAGGCGCTTGCCGCAGAAGTTGCTCTTTGTGAAAAAATAAAAGCTCATTTAGAGCAGGGACAATTAGCAAAATCTTTAGAATTAAGTGATGACGAAAAAGAAATGATGGCTACCTTCAATCTTCTGACCGATAAACCGGTAATTTATGCTGCCAACGTTTCCGAAGATGATTTAGCAGACGACGGAGCATCCAATGAGCATGTTGGAAAAGTTCGGGAATATGCGGCAGGAGAAAATTCCGAAGTATTCGTAGTTTCTGCAAAGATGGAAGCAGAATTATCCGAACTGGATGAAGAAGAAAAACAGTTATTCTTAGAAGATATGGGTCTTTCCGAGTCCTGTCTGGATAAATTAGTAAAGGCAAGTTATTCTATTTTAGGTCTGACCAGTTTCTTGACAGCTGGTGAGAAAGAAGTTCGTGCATGGACTATTACGAAGGGCATGAAGGCTCCTCAGGCTGCAGGAAAAATCCATACGGACTTTGAAAGAGGTTTCATTAAAGCAGAGGTTGTTAATTATAATGATTTGATAAGACTTGGTTCTTATAATGCAGCCCGTGAAAAAGGCTTGATTCGTATGGAAGGGAAAGATTATGTTGTTCAAGACGATGACATTATTGTTTTCCGTTTCAATGTATAAAATTCTTTAGTGAGGAATGCTAAATGTTATTAGATGGAGCGAAAGGCGTGGCTAGCATAATTTTTCCACATTTAGGAATAAAGCTTGGCTATTTCCCTTCTCAAATAAAAATAGGAAGTCTTAGTATTGCATTTTATGGATTAATTATTGCAATCGGAATGATATTAGGCATTTGGTTGTCTATTTCTTATGCAAAAAAAACGAGCCAGTGTACCGATGGTTGTATTGATGTAGCGAGAGCGGCAATCATTTTTGGTATCATTGGATCCAGAGTTTATTATGTTTTATTCAGCTTGGATTATTATATTGCCAATCCAGATCAGATTTTGAATTTAAGAGGCGGTGGTTTGGCAATTTACGGCGGCATTATCGGTGGATATTTGGCTGCCTTTGTGGTTTGTAAAGTAAAGAAAATCAGTATTTTAAGAGTGTTGGATACGGTAGCACCAGGAATCGTTTTAGCACAGGCTCTTGGCCGTTGGGGCAATTTCTTTAACCGGGAAGCTTATGGTGAATTTACGGATTCTTTATTTGCTATGCAGATTAAATATGACGAGGCTAGTGGTGTAGTTACGGATCTGATGAAACAGAACATGGTTACCGTAGACGGAACCAAGTACATTCAAGTTACTCCGACTTTTTTATATGAGTCTTTATGGTGCATTAGTGTATTCATTTTGATTCTGATTTTCCGGAAATACCAGAAATATAACGGAGAGGTTTTATTATGGTATTTAGGCGGATATGCTTTAGGAAGAGCATGGATTGAAGGCTTACGAACAGATTCTCTTTACATTGGTCATACAAATTTAGCGGTATCCCAGCTTCTCTCTATTATTGTGGTGGCAGGAGCTTTAGCGATACTGGTTATTAATAGGATTCGATTGTCTCGAAAAACATGGACTCCGAATTTTGAGCTAGTTCTGACGGAAGGAAAACCGGGAACTCTAACTTATTCCAAGAACCGAATTGCTGCCCGTAAGGCAAAGAAAAATGAAAAATATGCAAATACTCACGGTGAAGAGAAAAAGAACGCTTCTAAGTGGGAAACCTATACGGTAGAAAAAACAGAAGAAAGTAAAGAGGAAGAGTAATGGCTCTTGAAACTGCAAAAAAATATCTGGAAGAATTAGGCTATGGCGATCGTATTATGATTTTTGAAGTTTCTAGTGCGACCGTAGAATTAGCAGCAAAGGCTGTTGGCACAGAACCAGAAAAGATTGCAAAATCTCTTACCTTTAAAGTAAACGATAAACCGGTAATGATTCTATGCACTGGAGATGCAAAAGTAAGTAATTCAAAATATAAAGCATTTTTTCAAACGAAAGCGAAAATGCTGACTTTTGATGAAGTCCATGATTTGATTGGCCATGATGTTGGCGGTGTTTGTCCTTTTGGCATTAACGATGGCGTAGAAGTATACTTGGACGAGTCCTTAAAACGATTTGACTTTGTTTATCCGGCCTGTGGCAGCGCAAATAGTGCTGTAAAGTTGACCATCGAAGATCTGGAGAAGGTTTCTGGTTATATTCAGTGGGTGGATATCTGTAACATTCCGGAAGCATAAGGGAGCTTATCATGAAAATATTAGTAATGTCGGATACTCATGGAAAAAGAACCAGAGTATGTAATATCATAAAAGAACATAAAGACGCAGATGCACTTTTCTATCTGGGGGATGGAGAAGTAGATTTGGAATTAGGCTTGGTGGAGAATGGCATTGATATAAATGCAGAAGAATCCATGAGAGTTTTTCAAGTATGTGGAAACTGCGACCGGGAAAGTACGGAAGAAGTAACCATAAAAACGACACAGGGAGGAGTTTCGTTTCTGCTTACTCATGGATTTGACCAACGCGTAGAGTATGGCACGAAACGCTTAGTGGAACAGGCGAAAGAAAAGGGCTGTCAGGTCGCTTTATATGGACATATCCATAAACAATGTTTGGAAGAGGAAGATGGGGTAATTACCTATAATCCAGGCGCTGTAGCGAATGGTGAATACGGACTGATTTTTATAGAAAATGGTCAGTTACGATTTGAACATAAAAAAGTGGAAGGATATAGAGGAGGAGATTGATGGAATTTTTAGAGCTTGCAGAGAAAAGATATTCTGTTCGTAGTTTTTCCGGACAGAAAGTAGAAAAAGAAAAATTAGATAAGATTTTAAGAGCAGCACAGATTGCTCCTACCGCGTGCAACAATCAGCCACAGAAGGTTTTAGTGCTTCAGAGTGACGAAGCTTTAGAAAAATGGAGTAAATGTTCTCCATGTTCCTATGGCGCAACTTTAGTTATTCTTGTTTGTGCGGATAAGAATTTAACATGGAAACGGCCATTTGATGGAAAAGACAGCGCCGATGTTGACGGTTCTATTGTGCTCACGCATATTATGATGGAAGCAGCAGAGTTAGGAATTGGTTCAACCTGGATAATGTTCTTTGATCCGGCAAAGGCAAAAGAAGAATTTAATCTTCCGGAGAACTATGAGTCAGTAGGGGCTTTGGTTATGGGGTATCCTGCAGAGGATGCAGTTCCATCCGAGAAACATTCGGATAAGAAACCTTTGGAAGAAACTACTTTTTTTGAAACACTATAAAATAAAAAGGAGAGGAACCCCCTCTCCTTCTTTAATGTTCCTTTTTATTATTATATAGCCCCAATTTAAATACTTCGTTTGCATTCTTCCAATTGATCTTTTCTAGCTCTTCTTCCGTATATTCCAAAGTCCCCTGAAGCTCCGTAACCCGTTTTTGGTCTGCAAATGGATAATCGGTAGCGTACATCGCACGGTCTAATCCTAAATAGCCTTTGAAATAATTCATAATGAACGGAGAGTGGTTTGCTAAATCAAACCAAGCCTGGTCGCTGTGCATGATCTCGTAAACCGTACGAGGTCTCGGCTTTCCGTCTGGGCCCACCGGTGGAAGGTCATGTGGCATACGTCCGTCCATATAAGGAAGAACGCCGCCGCCATGAGGCATAATCACTTTTAGATTTGGATGATTGTCCATAATGCCACTATTACACAGACGAATAAAAGCAAAAGCAGTATCAATAATGAAGGAGAAGGAAGCAACCATTGCATAATCGCCGATGGCATCGCCCCACATCGGAACTGTTGGATGGATGCTGATTGGAAGTCCTGCAGCTTCGATTTTATCGTAAACAGGAATTAAGGAAGGGTCATCTACTTGTAAGTCCCCGTTTCTGGAGAACAGCATAACACCCTTCATTCCTAAATCTAAAACATGGTCTACTTCTTTTACGGCGTCATCCGGAGAAGTCCAAGGAAGAAGACCGATTCCATAAAATCTGCCGTCGCTGTTGTCAACAATAGTTTTTATTTCTTCATTTATTTCTTTACAGAAATCAACACCCTTTTCCTTTTTCAGGAAGCCCGGGTCAGGAATATTGGGGCTGATTACAGAAATATCAACTTGCCCCTGATCCATTGATTTAAGTATATTTTCCGGTAAGTATTGAGAATCAGGAAGTAATAATTTTTGGCAACCAAAATCACAGAAAAAGCCTTCGCCCATTCGTGCACATTTTGGATAATCATTTTCCAAGAAATATTTTTCAATCTTTCTTGGAAAAACATGACATTGAACATCGATTCGCATATTACACCTCCTTTTTTCGCATTATACCATATTGGAAAAAATGGGAGAAGTTTCTAAAATGATGAAAAAGAAAAGGGAATATTGTATAATTGCCATAAATACAAAGGATATGGAGAACTTTAGATGGAATTACAAAAAGGAAGACCGGAAACCAATGAGGGAAGATTAGAAAAAGAAATCCGAACCTACGACTTTTTGGATCAGCTGGGAATTGCATACGAAAGAGTAGACCATGAGGCAGCTTTTACCATTGAAGCTTGCGAAGAAATCGATAAAGCCTTGGCACCGACTTCCATTTGTAAAAACTTATTTTTATGTAACAGCCAGAAGACAAAGTTTTATATGCTTTTGCTTCCGGGGGATAAGAAATTCAAAACAAAAGAATTATCTCATCAGATTAACAGCGCCCGGCTCTCCTTTGGACCGGGAGAGTATATGGAAGAGTATTTGGACATTACACCAGGCTCTTTAAGTATTCTGGGCCTGATGAATGATAAAGAGAAGAACGTTCAGCTGTTGATCGATGAAGATGTATTGAAAGATGATTATATTGGCTGTCATCCATGCATTAATACTTCCAGCCTGAAAATCAAAACAGAAGATATCCTCAATAAATTCCTTCCGGAAGTTCATCACGAGTATATAACCGTGGTTTTGGGAAAAGAAGAATAGAAAAAATTGGAACAATTATCCGATAAAGTAAATGAATTTTTGAATATTGCAAAGACCTATTATGACCATGGGAACCAACTGATTTATACCACCTTAGGAAACAATTTCCTGAGAGGTGGAGAGCTTTATGACGAAGAAAATGGTCATCGTGGCAGAATCGATTGTTCCACCTATGTGCATTTGATTTTACAGGGGATTCCTTATGAGAAAAGTCCTTACGTAACAGGAAATCCAGAGGACTTTTATCATTCCGATTGTCCATGGGCGGATAAAGAAATATTGAATCAGTTTCTTGAGGAGAAACCGATTAAGGCAGCTTTCAAACTGGGAGCCTATTATGATGCGAAAGGAAGGACTAGAAGCCGGGGACAATGGAAGCCGGGAGATTTATTGTTTTTCCAAATTCGGGAAGAACGGCGCGAAGAATATGAAAGTTATGGCGTATATAAGGCAATCTCGCATATCGCCATTGTAGCAGAAGATGGAACTTCTGTTTATGAATCGTCCGGTACGCAGACGGGAAATGTTGCAGAAAACGTGAAGCGTCCAGGCGTTAGAAAAACGAAAATCAGCGATAAGCCAAAGCCGATTTTTTATGTATCACCATTTTAGAAAAAGAATGGTTATTTTACAGATTAATTACAGATAAGAGGAGACAAAAAATGAAAAAAATCGAAACCGAAAAAGCACCTGCAGCAATTGGACCATATTCACAGGCATATGAAGCTAACGGATTTGTATTCACATCTGGACAGATTCCAATTGACCCTGAAACAGGAAATATTGTAGAGGGAGCCATTGTACAGCAAGCAGAGCAGTCCTGCAAAAACGTTGGAGCTATTTTAGAAGCAGCTGGATTGGGCTTCGAAAATGTTATTAAGACAACCTGTTTCCTTGCTGATATGGGAGATTTTGCAGCTTTTAATGAAGTGTATGCTAAATATTATATAAGCGCACCAGGAAGAAGCTGTGTAGCTGTCAGAGACCTTCCAAAAGGCGCTCTTTGTGAAATTGAAGCAATCGCAGTAAAATAAAATGGAGTGAATTATGGATTTTACAAAAGTTAAAAATAATCTGGAAAAGAATGGATTTACGGTATCTGTTTTTGATGATGCACAAGCAGCCGCAGCGTATTTGGATAAAGAAATTGACGGTGTATTTAAAAAGTTCAATGCTGTGCCTAAAAATTTTATTATTGATTCGCGTATGGCGTTTTTCTTTGTGCCGAGTTCTATCAAAATCAAGTTAAATGTTGATGTGAAAACAGCTG
>JAKSRL010000059.1 GCA_024403635.1 Lachnospiraceae bacterium
TCTTCAACCGTCAGCAGATATCTTTCATAGAACGGAATCTGCAGCTGCTTCAGTGCGATGAACTCGGGCTTCTGTTCAACGTACTCAGACATGATTGGTTTCTGCGGTGCCGGTTCTGCTTTCTTTGCAGGACGGTTCTGTTTCTTCTTAGCAGCGGCAGCTCTGCCAGTAGTGCTCGCCTCTGTTTCCTTGGTTTCGAGCTGAGCTGCTTCTGCTTTTTTGTTTGCGGAGCTCTTCTTTGCGGAAGAGGCAGTCTTTCTTGTGGTTTTGCGCTCCGGAATGTCCGGCGCATAAGACGGGGTTTTGGTTGTTCTGGCCATAATAGAGTCCTTTCTTCTGCCCGTTTCAGGGGCTGATCATAGATTTCTCGTCAAATCGAACTCTTCTGAAAAATAGGGGATTGAGGTACTGGTGAAGTACACTCCGGCCATAAACCCCGGTGTAATTTAGTTTATCCTGTCCTGTTCGGGTAAAAG
Source organism: Lachnospiraceae bacterium (assembly GCA_024403635.1). Classification (GTDB taxonomy): domain Bacteria; phylum Bacillota; class Clostridia; order Lachnospirales; family Lachnospiraceae; genus RGIG5612. Next base: position 477 of record JAKSRL010000059.1, read on the forward strand.
CGTCATATGCCGTGGCACACAAATAGTATTTTATTTATCAAATCTCATTCCTCCGTAATAGAAAGTATTCTTTCCTTTAGCTTCTCTCTTTAATTCTCCATATGCAACCAGTTTGCGCAATGCCCCTTCGATAGAGCTATCGCTGAGAGATGGACAAAGTTCGCGGATATCTTGCTTCTTAAGCTTACCAGGCTTATTCAGACTAGCTCTTCGAACCATTTCCACCGCCGGCATTTTTTCTTCTACAAGTGACATACGATCTTCAAAGTCTCTATAGGCAGCCAATATGGTACCAAGAATATATTTGATAAATGGCACCACATCTTCCGTTCCTTCATTCCAGCCTATTTGAGAAGCCGCAAGCGCATCGTAATACAGATCTTTGTTCTCTGCGATTTTCGCCTCCAATGAAATATATTTTCCAACATAAAAGCCACACCGATATAACAACAAGGTTGTAAGCAGACGGCTCATTCTGCCATTACCATCATTAAACGGATGAATGCACAAAAAGTCATGAACAAAAACCGGTATCGCAATCAACGGTTCCAGTTCCAGATTTCCAGTCACCCGATTAAATTCCTCACAAATTCTGTCGATAGCCTCTGGGGTTTCAAAAGGAGCAGGCGGCGTAAACAGAACCTGCACATAACCGTCCGGATACGTTGCGCTGATATAGTTTTGCACATTTTTCGTTTTCCCTGCCAACGGATTATTCATGTGGCTATATAGAATCTTATGAAGCTGGAGGATATAGTTTCGAGTAATCGGAATAACATCAAAATTTTCGTGAATGATATTCAGCACATCACGATATCCCGCAATTTCCTGCTCATTACGATTTCTCGGTGTTGTTTTTTCTTCCACAAGCTGACGAATCCGGGTATTCGTAGTTACAATGCCTTCGATTTCATTGGATGCCTCCGTACTCTGTACTTTTGCAATCTCCACAAGTTTCTCAAGCGCCTCTGGTTTCTGCTTCAAAAACAGTTCCTGTTTACCAGCTTCTTTGTAAATTGCAGCAACGAAACCTAATATTTCCGAATCCCATTTTTGCTCGTTGATTTTTGAATAGTTAAAGCTTCTCATTCCCTTACTTTTCCTCCGTTTTCCTTAAACATTAGTGCAAAATAAGGGAATTGTCAATGAAATAGGGTCATATTCGCTTATTTTTGCACTGGAATTAAGCGAATACTTAAATTGACATAAATGTTTTGCCCAATCCAGTCAAAGTATTGTTGACAAATGTATGGAGTGGACCTATAATTTCTCACAAGCGAAGTGCCACTACTTTTGTGAAATGTGCGAGGAAGGAGGAACACATGCCAAGAAACATTGAGAAGGATCTCCACGAAGAAGCCAAAAGGCGAAAACATATTCTGGAATCCGGATTGAAGCTCTTTTCCGAACATGGGATAGAATCCGTCAGTATGAATGCAGTTGCAGCTGCAGCGGGTGTTGGTCCCACGACACTTTTTAAGTACTTTCATAACAAAGAGCAACTGGTTATTGCTATCAGCGGAATGGCATGGAAGAATGTCTGGCTGGAAACATTGTCGCAGTACGGAGAAAAACAATTTTCAGAATTTACTGCCTATAAAATGATTCGTATTTACACATCCAGTTTAATCCATATTTATCAGGAGCACCCCGAGATTCTGCGGTTCAGTGGAAATTATAAGACTTTCATTTGCCATCAGCGCACAAAAGCGGAAGACTTGGGTGAGCACCTGGAACCACTTAAACCCATTCAGACAATGTTTCATCAAGCATATATACGGGCTAAGACAGACCACAGCATCCGTACAGACATATCGGAGGATGTGCTGTTTACTTCTGTAGCCATCGGTATGCTGGCCATAGCGGAACGGTATGCACAAGGTATCATCTGGGCAAACCATGGCGGGGAAAACCATATTCAAGAACTCGAGATTGTCCAGGAAATGATTTTGAACTGGTGCGCAGGAGAAAATGCAGACGTTACCCCGGAAACTATCTAACTTGTTGCTAATGAGGAGAAAGGATTTACTATGAGACGAAAAATACTAGCCTTACTTTTAGCAGGCGTTTTGGCGATTTTGCTGACCGCCTGTGCGGATTCTGGTAAGCAAAGGAAACCGGTACTGAATGGAGAAGTCAAACCAGCCACCCAATATACTGTGGATGCCAATCAACAGGTTTATGCGCTTCTTGACTTCAATGATACCGCGGAATTTGATAACGCCACAAAAGGCTTGATTACTGCTCCCGATTCATTGGATATCTATAATGAAAACGGTACGCTGGTGTGGAGTCAGACTGCCTATGCTTTTCTGGAAAACGATGCTCCAGATACAAGCAATCCGAGTCTTTGGCGAAATGCACAGTTAAACCATATCTTTGGCCTATTTGAGGTCACCGATGGTATCTACCAGGTTCGCGGATATGATATGACCAATATCACCTTTATTAAAGGCCAGTCTGGCTGGATCGTCGTTGATCCACTGATGAGCGTTGAGTGTTCCACCGCTGCCTTTGCACTGTTGAAAGAGAATCTCGGTGATTATCCGGTAACGGCAATTATTTACAGTCACCCACATGTTGATCACTTTGGCGGTGTCAAGGGTGTCGTTGCAGAAGAGGATGTCCTTTCTGGCGCGGTTCCGGTATTCGCCCCGGAAGGCTTTGAGCAGCATGCAATCAGCGAGAATATATATGCCGGCAATGCCATGGGCCGCAGAGCCAGCTATCAATACGGCACATTGCTGGAAGCCGGTGACACGGGCTCTCTCGCCATCGGCATCGGCATGGGACAATCCAGAGGTACGACCAGTTACATCTCTCCTACCCTTGAAATCACTCATACCGGTGAAAAGCATACCATCGACGGAATCGAGTTTGAATTCCAGATGACGCCCGGCACAGAAGCTCCTGCTGAGATGAATTTCTGGATTGGTGAGAAAAATGCTCTCTGGATGGCTGAAAATTGTACCGGCACGCTGCATAACCTGTATACGCTGCGTGGCGCGCAGATCCGTGACGGCAATGCTTGGGCAGAGTATATTATGGAGGCGTTAGCTCTGTACGGCGACCGGGCTGAAGTGGTGTTCCAATCCCATAACTGGCCGCATTGGGGAAATAACGTTATTCAGGAATATATGGCCAACACTGCCGCTGTTTATAAATTCATCAACGATCAGACCCTACTCTACATCAACCAGGGATACACAGAAACAGAGATTGCCAATAGGATTCAGCTGCCGGAGGATCTGGAGAAAGTCTGGTACACACGTCAGTACTACGGTACGGTTTCCCATAATTCGAAAGCAGTCTACGAGAAATACATGGGATGGTATGACGGAAATCCTATCCATTTGGCGGAGCTTACCCCTTCCGAGTATGCGCAGAAGCTAGTGGCCTATCTTGGAGACACCGATGCTGTACTGGCAATGGCCAAGGCGGACTTTGAAAATGGAGAATATCAATGGGCAGCACAGATTACCAATACACTGGTCTACGCAGACCCGAGCAATATCGATGCCCGTTACCTATGCGCCGATGCTCTGGAACAGTTGGGCTATCAAGCGGAGTCCGGTCCATGGCGCAACGCGTATCTCTGCGCCGCACAGGAACTGCGCAACGGAACGAATGTTGATCCTACCACCCGCTCAAGCGGTTCCCAAGACGCTATTGCCCATATGACACCTGAAATGATCCTGGATTATCTGGGAATTCTTGTGGATACTGCCAAGGTGCCGGAACTCACCTTTACTGCAAATATTATTCTACCGAGTGGCAATTACGTGCTTCACGTAAAGAATGGTGTACTCCTGTATCAAAAGGATGCGCAGGCGGAAGATGCAGATGTGACCTGGACCACAAACCGCATGGGGCTTTTGTCTATCATTCAGAAAAATCCGGATGGTGTCGCCGCTCTTATCACACAGGAAGGTGACACGGCATATCTGACACAGCTGATGGATGCAGTTACCGTTATGACAGATTACCGATTCTTCAACATCATCGAACCATAAAGGAAATGCTGTCAATCAAATGTGCAGCAGACAAAAGAGAATATATTGAATGTACGATTAAAACAAAAACACCGTCTGGGTATACCCCAAACGGTGTTTTTATTATTTGCATCCGAGCATCTGCTCCAATACAAAGGATCCTCTTTGTACCTTCGTATTCTCTGAGCAGCTCATAGATTCTGTTTTTTATACGCTTTGTACGTTATCTCTTATTTCTTCTAATCCATCCTGCCATTGTTGTGCCGATTCCTGCAATTGCAGCCAACATCAGACAGATCCACAGAAGCGTGTTATTGTGATCTCCGGTCTCAGGATGCACACCTTTTTTCGCAAAGCTTACACGGATATCAATATCCGACTTCACATTATCGATAGAGAGATTTCCATTAACTACATGCTCGGTATAATCGTATGTATTTTCTCCCATCTTTATCAGTACCTTCTCGATTACCATTCCATTCTCCGGTTTCATCGTAACAGTTGCGCTCTCTCCTTCTTTTACCTGCTGAACGGATGGAGTAACTGTTCCGCCCTGACCAGCAGTTGCTGTAACCTTATATTCCTTTTCCGGAGTTGGTGGCACCACCGGCTTAATAACCACCTTTGAAGCAGCACTTTCTTTCCAGTCGGCAGGATCTGCATAGTAGCCTTCTGCAACTGTGAAATTACCATTATCTTTAATTGCAATACCCTCAGCACCATTAAGGAAGGTTCCGCCACTTACCGTCATTTTTGACCCCATTCTCATAATGACCGCAGGATTTGCGAAAGCATCATATCTTCCATTCTCAATGGTTGCTGTTGAATTATTAGATATCTGAATACATTCCATAAGGGAGCTTATGTCAGCGTTTTCAATGTTCAGTTTTCCATCAACAACATTGATACCTATGCCTTTTGTAACGCCCTTCATATTCTTGATATTCAATGTACCAGAATCTATATGAAGCAAATCCTTGGCAGATTTGTTTTCAAAGGTACCGCCATTGATATTCAATGTACCAGCCTTGACTTCAACTAATTGTTCCTGTGAACTAAAAGAAGCTCCGTCCTCGATAGTTACTTCTGCATCATTCCCAAAAATGGCAAGCACTTCATTCGGCGTGGTAAATGTGCCAGAAAGAATACGCATGGAACCATGCTGTATACCAATCAATAAAACCCCACTGTCCTTTGAAGAGTATTCTCCTTCGTTAACAATCAGCTCTCCTCCCCATTGAGAAAAAATATTGCCCGATTCTGTCTCAAAACTTCCATTATTTACGTAGACTTCACTAACATTGCCTACGCTTTCAGGATTATCATCAATCTGTATACATGCATTATTTGCTTTGATATGATCGTTATTAGAACTGATTTTTCCATCCTGAACATTCAAAGCATCCTTTGCCCCTACCAATTCATTACTATCGGAATAGAGTTCGCCTTTAACAATATGAATGCAATCACTATTTGCAGACATAATGTTGGATGATTTTACTTCTGCATATCCGCCTTCTACGATGTCAATGGCAACAAAATTTGTAAGAATATCAATTGTTTTTCCATTTGCTGGGCTAAGATATAACTTGCCACGAATATCCGCGAATGCCATATCGCTCTGAATGCTTCCGCCGTTCACTCTGATTTCAGATTCACTTTCCGAATGTCCGACAAAACTGTTCGTTTCAAAATTACCATCATTCAGCGTAAGTTTTGCCCCATTTCTAACAGTGTTTACGAAAGCTGTTTTCGTATTCACATTTACTTTGCTGGTAGATTCAATGGTAAACGCCCCCTTAAGGTCATTCACAAAGCCTTCCTTTGCAACAATACCTGCGTTCACAAGGGTGAGAGCACCGTTTTCCGTTATATCAAACACATCTTTACTTTTTACAACGAGAACCTTTTCATTAAAATCTATGGATATCTTCTTGTCGATTGTGATTGCAGGCTCATTAGGATCTCTGGTATAAGTGATATCCTGAAGAAGTACAATGGTATCCCCCTCTTTTGCCGCTTCAATTGCCGCTTCTAATGTAGGATATTCTGTATCTCCGATTTTTGCTACATTGGTCACACTGCCAGAGATAAATTCTACCCGACTCTCATCGGTATATGGATCCGGTAGGGAACTCTCATAAATAAGTTTTCCATTTTTATCATTAATTGCCGGCTTCTTTCCATCGTCACAGCTAAATATGCCCCGCTTAATCGTAACAGTTGCATCACTTCCAAGGCGAAGCGCATTATTATTATTGGTTTTAAATTCGCCTCCATTGATATAGTTGTTGGCTTGTCCATTCAGTACCAAGGTGCATGACTCATTTGTTGATGCAAATGTACCTCCGTTAATAAACAGATCCGCTCCTGAGCCCATATCCTCAGGCTTTTCATTCCATACGACGGTACTCTTCGCTGTGAACTCACCGCCATTAATCACTACCATACCATGAGTCATAAACAGGCAGGAATCTGTGTTTGTTTGTGCAATAACTGTCGGGCTATTTACTTCAAGATATCCTTCAAAAATTTCAACAGCACTATCCATTTCCGAAGAAATACAGCCTCCATTCAATACAACCTGACCATTGAGGATATACATTGCTCTATCCGATATCGCATGAATACGAACTGGTTCCTCTTCAGAATTCTGAACATTTACGATACCATTTTTGATTAGCATACAATATGGTTTAGGGGCATTATCAGATGGTACATAATCTTTTCCACTTTCATAGGATCCCCCAATAATATCGAGGTTTCCTCCTGCAACTTCAACACAGGTATAAACGGAAGTTACATCTACAGAATCCAGGAGTACCTTTGCTCCATTGTTAACCGAAATAGCCAATTGAGCTCCGAAAAGTTCTCCGCCACTCATGTTAAGGGTTCCCTTATCAACGGAAATACCTGTGCCGCCATAATTATTAATTTGGCTCTTTCTTCCTGTAATTTCCACTGTCGCCCCTTCAGATATTTGGAGAACTCCACCGGATTCAGCAGATATAATGCAATTATCGATTACTGCTTTACTGCTTTTTCCTGTGAGCGTCATACCATCCCCAGCGCTGATTATCGTTGAGTTGCTCATCTCTATTGTTCCTGATATCGATGAAAACAGTTGGGCATCCTGGCCTGAAGTTTTTATATTTACATTCTCGATCTTAGCGTAAGAGTTTTCCGCTGTACTGGACACAATACTTCCCTTGACGTCTACAATCGGTGACTTCTTGTCATTGTCTTGTCCACGAATCAACAATTTTCCTGTAGAACCAAGATCGTCCACAAGATTTCTTTGTGCAGCAATCGGATACTGTTCTTCTTCAAATTCCGTTCGTGATTCCGTAATAGTTAAATTTCCGTTGCAGAAACCCACAACAGATGCATTCAAACCAATAGCCTGAATATTGGAAGAATCCAATGTAAGTCCTGCACCTTGTTCTATATTAAAAATGGTCTGATCCGATGCTAATACATAATCCCCTGTTTTAAATATAACATTTTTTCCGGAAACGGTTATCGGTTCCTTATGCACACGGCTTACATCTCGAAGCAGTATTATTTCATCACCATCTACCGCTTTTTCAAACGCTTCCTCTAAAGTTGTATAAACCTCTGTTCCAATTTTAGCTTCTGCTTTTTGAATTGCGATGTGGGAGGATTCTTTCCAGTCGGTCTTGCCGTCCTTGATAACAATTGAGCTTTCATCCACAACCAGCTTACTCAGATCACCACAAACAGCTGGTGTTCCTGCTGAGCCGGTAAATTCACCGAACTTGATTGTTACAGTTCCAGACGGTTCCCCAACATGAACCGCCGATTTTTCTTTACTTGTATATTCACCATTTTCTATCGTGAAATTTCCACCTAAGACATCCACCGCATTCTCTGCCGCATGGAAAGTTCCGTTATACACGGTTGCGGAACCTCCAAGCTGAAGGATATCGCGCTTTCCATCAAAGGAACCACCTCGAATTTCCACGCTTCCTGCAGTTTCAATTACGGAGTCCTCAGCAGAAAAACTACCAGTTAATATTTTTAATAATCCACCTTCTTCAACTTTGAACAGGTTTCCTTTTGACGTAAACTCTCCTTCTATAATGCTGGCTTTCGCACCAGAACCAACGACAAAGCACTCCTTCTTCGTGTCAAAATCACCACTCTGAACGGAAAGTTCTCCACCATTCATATAAATGCTAGCATCTTCGGAAAGCTTCGCCCCCTTTATTCCCAGAAAAGCCTGGTCCGAATCAACAACCACAGGAGACTTGATTTCTGCTGGGTTCGCTCCACCTTCACTAAGTATGAGAACCTTTACGTCTGAGTTTTCAGGTATATAAATTGCATTTTCTGATGCAGATACATATGTTCCGCCATCAATTTCCAAAGAACCTCCGCCCAGAGAGATAACATTTCCGTTTTGGGCAGTAAAAGATCCATTTCGAATCACCATTATTTTTTTTGCATCAATGGATGAAATATTGAATACATCTTTTTCAGCAGTCAGTGTGCCATCCGAAATTTCAAGACTTTTTACTTCTTCTGCATATTCAATAATGCAGTTTCCAGCGGTAATTTCCCCTCCGTACATCATAAAGGAGGACAAGCCTTTGAAAGAATTGATAAAGTTATTACCACACTCAATTGTTCCACTGCTTAAAGAAATAAATGCCTCATTATCTGCCTCATTAATGAACGAACCTGTTGTATAGATCTTTCCATTTGTATTTATTATTTGCACACCATACTCGGTATGATCAACGAAACTCGGTGCGGTACAGTAAATGTCAGCATTTGACAGATATAAATCACCGAGTTCTTCCCCTATCCCTACATTTACATTAAACATAGGAACAGAACAGCTAATCTGGTGATCATTAAAATCCAGTGTAACCTTGCATGTAACATCAATTGGATCTCCCGCTGTTTTATTAACATCCCTCATCAGGACGATCGTATCTTTATTTTGCGCAGCCTCAAATGCATCTTCGAGAGTTTTATAATAGGTTTCCCCAATTCTTGCTTCGAAATTGTCCGCATTCAAAAGTGCAGCTCCTTCAATTTCGGATCCAAACGGCTCATCTTCCCGGAACACAACATCTGCAAAAACAGATGTTGGTAGTAGGGTTAACATCAGCATAAAACTCATTAATAATACAATTATTTTTTTCATTGTTTCTCCTTTAAGCATATACTTTAAGCAAATATAAGTTTATTATAGCATATCGCCGTTTTCCATAGCCATCGTCTGTTTCATTTTTCTTGTATTAATTAAAATCCAAAAATGCCATGTGGTGCATAAAAATGACCACACCTCTTATGAAGTGTGGTCATCTACTATGCATTTATTTTACATAATACTACAAAGCGGATTTACCAACAGAATATCCTCTCGCCGGATGCCTGATCATATACATCATACCCATCGGTATCACTTTCTGAGTAAGTCCGGGTATATTTTCCATCTCTGAAATGCCTTATTATCCGGAACTTTAAACATACATACAGGTAAAACGTATTCTCCGCACCCTTTCCGTTGATCAGGTTATCCCTTATTACTCCACCGTTCATAATGAATTTACCGTCATCAATATTAACTGCTGCACCGTTG
>JAKSRL010000006.1 GCA_024403635.1 Lachnospiraceae bacterium
GTACGCCAGTAGTAAAAGTTGGAGATCATGTTGCTATCGGACAAATCATCGGGGATTCGACAGCCTTCGTTTCTGCTCCAATTCATGCGTCTATTTCTGGTAAAGTAAAGGCTGTTGACACCATGCTTCTGTCAAGCGGTGCCCTTACGACAGCTGTTACTATCGAAAGTGATGGATTGGGTGAAGTATACAGCGAGGTAAAACCTCCGGTAGTTACTGATTTTGACTCCTTCATTGAAGCGGTTCGTGCCAGCGGCTGTGTAGGTTTGGGCGGTGCAGGCTTCCCAACAGCAGCTAAGCTGAAAGTTGACCCGGAGAAGGTTGACTATATCCTTGTAAATGGTGCTGAGTGTGAACCTTATATCACAGCGGACACCCATACTATGGTTGACAGAGCAGACCGTCTTGGAAAAGGTTTGGATACGTTACATTGGTTTTATCCAAATGCAAAGATCATTATTGGTATCGAAGACAACAAAAAGTATGCCATCGAATCCATGAAAGAACTTACGGAAAAAATACCGAATGCTAGCGTACGGTCACTTCCGGCATCTTACCCACAGGGCGGTGAGAAAGTTCTTATTTATAATTTAACTCATCGTGTTGTTCCAGCAGGAAAACTTCCAATCGATGTTGGATGTATCGTTATTAATGCAACCACCTTATCCTTCATTGGAAAATACCTGATGACCGGCCTTCCTTTGGTAACCAAATGCGTAACCATTGATGGTGGCGCTATCAAGTTACCTCAGAACCTGATCGTTCCAATCGGAACCAGCATGATGGATGTAGCAGAAGCTTGTAACGGCCTGAAAGGAGATCCTTTCAAGGTTCTTTACGGCGGACCTATGATGGGTATTTCTGTTCCGGATCTGGAGCAGCCAATCTTAAAGAGTACCAACGCAGTTCTGTTCTTGACAGAAAAAGAAGCAAAGATTACAAAACCTTCTGCTTGTATCCATTGTGGACGTTGCGTTGACGCTTGCCCATTAAATCTGGAGCCTACCGCTTTAGAGCATGCATGCATCGCGAAAGACGTTGAAGAATTAAATAAACTCAACATCATGCTTTGTATGGAATGTGGTTCTTGTGCATTTGTTTGCCCTGCTAAGAGAAACCTGGTTGAAAGCCATAAACTGGCAAAATCATTGGTAAAGGAGGCACAGGCTAAATGAATCGTTTAACAGTTTCTGTATCGCCTCATATCCGCTCTGGAAATACTACCCAGAAGATTATGCTGGATGTAATCATTGCCCTTATGCCGGCTTTGATCGTTTCCATCATTTTATATGGATTCCGTTCCCTTCTTCTGACTGCTATTTCCGTAGCTACCTGTGTTTTAGGCGAATTGATTTTTGAAAAACTTCTTCATCGTGAAGTTACCATTATGGATTTATCCGCAGTAGTTACCGGTATTCTGGTAGCATTCAACGTTCCGGTTGATATGCCGATCTGGATGTTAGTTGTTGGTGCTATCGCAGCCATCATCCTTGGAAAGATGATTTTCGGCGGATTAGGATGCAACTTCATGAACCCAGCATTAGTTGGCCGTATTGTAATGATGTTCTCATTCACTACCGCAATGACGACTTACAGAGTTCCTGTAGGTACCGTAGATGCATTAACATCTGCAACTCCGCTTGCTGTAATGGGCAACTTAGACTGGAGCAACTTTAAAGACTTAGTATTAGGTATCCATGGTGGTGTTATCGGCGAGACTTGCTGCGTAGCATTATTAGCTGGTGGTATTTACCTGATTATTAAAAAAGTTATCAAACCTATTATTCCTCTTTGCTACATCGGAGCTTTGATGCTGTTCACATGGATCTTAGGTGGTCCACAGCCAATCCTCTCTGTATTCGCTGGCGGCGTTTTCTTAGGCGCATTCTTCATGGCTACTGACTATGTAACCAGCCCGATTACAAACTGGGGCAAAGTGATTTTTGGATGCTTCATCGGTTTTATTACCGCTGTTATCCGTGTATTTGGTAACTATACAGAGGGCGTAACCTTCGCGATTATCCTTGCAAACATTCTGGTTCCTTATATTAATGACCTGACCAGAAGAAAACCTGTTGGTGCAATCGTAGAGAAAAAAGGAAAGAAGGTGAAAGCAAATGACTGAAGGAAAGAAGAAAAACAGCCTGTTTCAAGACATGATTAAGCCTGTTCTGGTTCTTTTAATTATTGCAGCTGTTGTTGCAGCGTTACTTGCTTTCGTCCACAACATTACAGAACCTATCATTGCAGAAAACAGCCGTATTGCTGCAGAAAAAGCTCGTATGGAAGTTCTTCCGGATGCGGATGCTTTCACGGAGATTCCTTATGATGAAGAGCAGTTCAATATTACCAGTGCTTACAAAGCAGACAATGGTTGCGGTTATGTTTTCACATCTGCAAATAAAGGCTACGGCGGAGACGTTGTTGTAACAGTAGGACTTGATGGAAACGGAAACATCGTTGGAATTAAGGCAGACGTTTCTACCGAAACTTCCGGTGTTGGCTCAAAAGCCGGCGAAGAAAAATACCTTTCCCTCTATATGGGTATTTCCGGATCTGATGACAATATTGATACTATTTCTGGCGCTACCTACTCTAGCACAGCTGTTAAAACAGGTGTTGCTTCAGTACTTGAAGCCTTTGAAGCATTAAAGTAAAGGGGGCTAAGAGATGAAAAAGAGTAAATGGCAAATTTTTACAAATGGTATTTTTAAAGAGAATCCGGTTCTGATCCTCTTATTAGGATGCTGCTCCGTTCTGGCTATTTCCGTAACCGTTCAGGGTGCTCTTGGTATGGGTGCTGCTTTAACATTCGTACTGGTAGGATCAAACGTAGTTATCTCTCTTTTAAGAAAAATTATTCCGGACAAAGTTCGTATCCCATGTTTCATCGTTGTTATTGCAACCTTCGTAACATTGGTTGAAATGATTACGGAAGCTTTCCTGCCGGATCTTTACAGTTCCTTAGGTATTTTCCTTGCACTGATCGTTGTTAACTGTATCGTATTAGGCCGTGCCGAAATGTTCGCATCCAAGAATAGCGTAGGGGATAGTTTCCTGGATGGTTTGGGCATGGGTATTGGTTACACCGTAGTTATCTGCGCGATTGCTGTTGTTCGTGAGCTTTTCGCTTCCGGAACAATTTATGGTCTGCGTATTATCCCAGAAGGATATCAGATTGGTATCATCGGCCAGACTCCTGGTGGATTCTTACTGTTCGGTGTTGCTATGGCAGTTCTGATTTATGCTTTAGGCAAAAAGGGAAAGAAATTTGATCCTAGAATCGGCTGCGACGGCTCATGTGGCAACTGCAACTTAGGTTGTGAAAACCGTATTCAGGACATCAAAAAAGAAGAGGAAACGGAGGTGGAGAAATAAATGACAGGCGCTACGAAACTTTTATTAATTGCATTCTCCATGATCTTCACCGAGAACTATGTATTGGTACAGTTTATTGCTATCTGTCCATTCCTTGGTGTATCAAAGAAATTTGATTCCAGTGTTGGTATGTCAGGCGCAGTTATTTTCGTTATGACTCTGGCATCCGCAGTAACCTGGTTAATTTACAACTTCATAATGGTTCCGTTACACATCGAATATCTTTCAACAATCATCTTTATTCTTGTCATTGCGGCATTAGTACAGTTCGTTGAAATTGTTTTGAAGAAGTTCCTGAAACCGTTATATAATTCCCTGGGAATTTACCTTCCTCTGATCACTACAAACTGTGCAGTATTAGCAGTTACTCTGCTGAACATCTCCAATACTTACAACTTCTTAGAGTCTGTCATCGACGGCTTAACAGCAGGTGTAGGTTTCGGCCTTGCTATGATTCTGTTCTGTGGTGTTCGTAAAGCAATCGAGAGAGCAAAACCTCCAAAATGCTTCGAAGGACTTCCTATTACTTTGGTAGCAGCTGCTTTAACCAGTATGACATTTATGGGCTTTACCGGCATTGCCGATGCATTATTCAAATAAGGAGGAAAAGCAATGAATCCAATTATTACAGCGGTTCTTATCTTAGCCGCCATTGGCGCAGTAGCAGCAATCCTTCTGGTAGTAGCATCGAAATTCCTTGCAGTTCCGGTGGATGAGAGCTTTGTAAAAGTCAGAGAATGTCTCCCTGGTGCTAACTGCGGTGGATGTGGTTATCCGGGATGCGATGGATATGCTCAGGCTATCGTTGATGGAAAAGAAACTGAAATTAATAAATGTGCTGCCGGCGGAAAAACTTCTCTGGAAGCATTAGCTAAGGTTACGGGTCGTGAAGCTATAGCAGCAGAACCTAAGATTGCGGTTGTTTGCTGTCTTGGTAATAACGACACAACCTTAAAGAAAGAACATTATGTCGGACAGACTTCCTGTAAAGCAGCTAAGCTGTTATTCTCAGGCGATGGAGCTTGCTCTTTTGGATGCCTGGGTTATGGCGACTGTGCAGTAGCTTGTCCGGAACAGGCAATTAATATTATTAACGGTCTGGCACATGTGAACGACATCCGCTGCCAGGGCTGCGGCGCTTGCGCTAGAGCTTGTCCACAGCACGTTATCCGTATTTTACCTGCTTCCAAGAAGATTGTTGTAAAATGTAAGAACAACGAAAAGGGTGTTCATGTAACTAAGATCTGTAAAGCTGGATGTATTGGCTGTGGTTTATGCACAAGAAAATGTCCAGAAGAAGCGATTACCTTAGTTAATAACCTGGCAACAATTAATCCGGAAAAATGTACCGATTGTGGCACATGTAAAGAAGCTTGCCCAAGAAAGTGCATTCTGTAAGGGTCGTATTGTGAAGAAGTATATCTTACGTTACAAAAAAGATATTCTTATCATAGGTTTCATTTTAATATTCGCGCTTCTTTCTTTTGTCGTTTTAAAGGCCACAAGGGAAAGAGGCGCTTTTGCCGAAGTTTCTATTGATGGAAAAACGGTAGCGTCTTATAGCTTAAGCGAAGATCGGGAGGAAATCTTCAAAACTTCCGATGGATCTTACAATACCGTTTGTATTGAAAAAGGAAAAGTATATGTAAAAGAAGCAGACTGCAGAGACGGTCTGTGTATGCAGCAAGGAAAGAAATCCGATATCGGAGAAACCATCGTTTGCCTGCCACATAAATTTGTTGTAACGGTAACAGGAGGTCCGCAATGAGTACAAAAAAATTGACTCTTTTAGCAGCCTGTACCGTTGTAGCATTAGGCCTTTCCTATGTGGAAAGCCTGATTCCTTTCTTTGGGGGAGTTCCGGGAATGAAAGTGGGGCTTCCGAATCTTGTAATTTTCTTTTTACTTTACAAGACGTCATGGAAAGAGGCGGCAGTAGTTTCTGCTTTGCGAATGGTTTTGACATTTCTCCTTTTTGGCAATTTCATCAGCTTACTTTATTCTGCAACTGGTGGTTTTATCAGCATCTTTTTGATGACCATCTTAAGAAGAAAGACCAAATTATCCAAAGCAACCGTTAGCATTGTAGGCGCTGTCAGCCATAATGTTGGCCAGATTATCATCGCGATGTTGCTGCTGGATGCGTGGCAGATTGTTTACTATCTTCCAGTATTGCTGGTATTCGCAGTTTTTTCGGGATTCGCTATCGGAATTATTTCCGGTATTCTGATAAAACGAATTAATATTGAAACATAGTAATTTTTTACAATTTTTAAAGCAATAATTCTACATCGTACAAAAAAAAATACAATTTCTTGTATTTCTTTTTGTACGATGTTATAATTACAATGCGGAGAAAGTTTTGGCGTAATGCTGAAACCAATCGGAAAATAGTTACGGAGGCTGATATGGCTCAAGAAACATTACAGAAAATAAAAGACGCAGAAACAAAATCCAAAGAGATTATTAAAAATGCAGAAGCGGAAAAAGAAGACATTATCCGTAAAGCCAACCATGATGCAGCTCAGTTGATTGAAACAGCTGTATCCGAAGCGGAACGAATTGCGAAAGCAGCAGTAGAAGAAGTAGAGAAAACCAAAGATGGTGTTTTTGCTGTTGCAGACCAAAGAGCAGATAGTGTCATTGAACAATATAAGCAAAAAGCAGAAAGCAAAAAGAACGAAGCAATTCAGATGGTAATTTCTGAAATTGCTTGATTGTAACTGGAGGTATAAAGAATGGCTATACTTGCCATGAAACGCGTCAGCATATACGGACTGAAAGCCGACAGCAAACCGATTCTGGAGAAAATCCAGAGAGCCGGAGTTGTAGAAATTCAGGACTTCGTAGAAGAAGATGAGGTATTTAAAAAAGTAAAAATGCCGATTTCTGCTTCGGAGTTTGAACGGAACATCCGTGATGCAGAAGCTGCGCTGGAAATCTTAAATTCATATAAAGAAGAGAAAAGCGGCCTTCTTTCTTCCTTTAAGGGCAGAGACGTCATTGAAGAAAAAGATTATGATACGTTCTATAAAAAACTGGCAGAAGCGAAGAAATTCGTAAACCGTATTCTGGAACTGTCAAGAGATATTAACGAGAAAAACGGCGAAATCATAAGAGCTTCCCAGCAGTTAGATATGCTGGTTCCTTGGGAGTCCTTTGATATGGCGTTAAACTCTACTGGTACGGAAAAGACTGCCATTTTCATTGGCGCTCTTCCAGGAGAGCAGAACTTAGAGGCCATTGCTGCAGGTTTCCCAGAAGACCTTCTGGTGGATGTGGAAATCATCAGCAAAGACAAAAACCAGACCTGTATTATGGCCGTTGCTTTAAAGGAAGATAAAGAACAAGTATCTTCCGCTTTACGTGCCATGGGCTTTGCTTACCCGGCTCTGGTAGTTCCTTATACACCGATTGAATATAAGGAACGTCTCCTGGCAGAAATTGAACGTTACAAAGAAGAAATCGCAAAAGAGGAAGAGGAGATTCTCTCTTACAATGATAAACGCCCGGTTATTAAATTTATGGCCGATTATCAGTCGATAAGAGCAGAGAAATACGAAGTAGCCAGCTCCCTTCCACAATCAGATCATGCCTTTGTTCTTTCTGGATATATACCGGAAATTAATATAAAGGATCTGGAACAGACACTGGAACCATATTCTGTAATTATAGAAACAGAGGACGTAGGAGAAAAAGAGGATTCTCCGGTTGCATTAAAGAATAATGCATTCTCATCTTCTGTTCAGGGAGTTGTAGAAAGTTATGCTCTTCCAACGAAGGGAGAAATTGACCCATCCTTCCTGATTTCCCTGTTCTATTTCGTATTCTTCGGATTCATGTTGTCCGATGCGGCAATCGGAATTCTGATTTTTGTTGGAGCGGGAATCCTTCTTTTGAAGAATAAAAATATGGAGCATGGCTTAAGGAATAACGTCAAGTTGTTTATGTGTGGCGGCCTGAGTGCCATCTTCTTCGGTGTTTTATTCGGAAGCTACTTTGGAGACTTTTTCCAAACGGTTTCGTCCTTCTTCTTTGGAAAACCGCTGGTAATTAAACCGTTATGGCTGGATATGGCAACCAATCCAATGACGGCACTTACGTTGGCTTTGATCATGGGTATTATTCATATCTTTACCGGTCTTGGCGCCAATGGTTTTCAGCTCTTGAAGCGGAAAAAGGTAGCAGATTTTATATTCGATGTTGTTGTCTGGTATGTGGTAATCGGAGGCTTGCTGGTTAAGTGCCTTTCCATGCAGATGATTATGGATATTTTAGCAGGTGGAGCAACTCCTCCATTCTCTGCAGAGGTTGGCAATATCGGATTATACGCAACTGCTGCAGGAGCCGTGGTCGTTCTCTTTATGGGAGGCCGAAGCTCGAAGAACTGGGGCAAACGTCTTCTGAAAGGAGCCTATGCTCTGTACGGAATTACCGGATATCTGTCGGATGTTTTGTCTTATTCCAGACTTTTAGCGTTAGGACTTGCAACGGGCGTTATTTCTTCCGTTGCCAACATGATCGGAACCATGTTCGGAAAAGGCTTCGCGGGAATTGTTATTTTCATATTGGTATTCCTGATCATCAATGCTGTCAACATTGGTATTAATACGCTTGGTGCATACGTACACACCAACCGTTTACAATACGTAGAATTCTTTGGACGGTTCTACGAAGGCGGTGGAAGACCGTTTGAACCGTATAGTATAAAAACGAAATATTATAAATTTAAGGAGAAATAAAAATGATTGAATTCTTACACGCAAACATGGGTACTGTATTGTCCTTATTGGGTGCAGCTTTAGCAGCCAGCCTTGCTGGTGTAGGTTCTGCAAGAGGCGTTGGCCTTGCAGGTGAAGCAGCAGCCGGAGTCGTTGGAGAAGATCCTACCAAGTTTGGTAAAGTAATGGTACTTCAGCTTCTTCCTGGTACACAGGGTATTTACGGATTGATTATCGCGTTCATTACGTTATCCCAGACCGGTATTTTAGGTGGAGATGCCAACATTTCAATTGCAAAAGGCCTTATCTACCTTTGCGCATGTCTTCCTATCGCTATTGCAGGTTATTTCTCAGCAATTGCTCAGGGAAAAGCCGCTGCAGCATCTATCGGTGTTGTTGCAAAGAAACCGGATCAGTTTGGTAAAGCTATGATCTTCCCTATCATGGTTGAAACATACGCAATCTTAGCATTACTGGTATCTATTCTTGCAATCAATGGTGCAGCTAACGTTGCATTCTAATTAAGGAGTATTGTTCCATGAGTGGACTTGAGAAAATTTTAGAACAAATAAATAGAGAAGCCACCGATACTGCCAATGAAACGATTAACTCTGCCAATAATGAAGCCGAAAAGATTCTGAAAAAGGCGAAAGAAGATGCGGAAGCAAAACGTGTGGAGATAGCAACTCAGTCAAAACTGGATGTTGCTTCTACTGCAAAACAGATTCAGTCTGTTGCAGCCCAGACAGAAAAGAAAAAAATTCTTGTTGCAAAACAGGAAGTTATTGACGGCATTTTAGATTCCACCTTGGATTACCTGGTAAATCTGGATACTGAGGAATATTTTGTAATTATTGATAAAATGATTGAAAAGTATGCAGGAACGGACGCAGGTACCATTCAGTTTAATGAGAAGGATCTTGCAAGAATTCCAGATTCCACCATTAATCTGGCAAAGCAGAAGAATTTAACATTGTCAAAAGAAACCGTGGATATTTCCGGTGGTTTTATTTTGGGATATGGAAACATTGACGAGAATTGTTCTTTCGACGGACTCCTTTTAGCAAAGAGAGAGTCCTTACAAGATAAAATCGGGCAAATACTGTTCAGCTGATTTTCGTATTTATTAAATTAGAAAGGAGCGAGGTTTATGGGCGAAAAACTGTTACCAGAAGGATTGTTTGCTTCGCAGGTCGCACAAATCCGCGCAAAAGAGAGTAAGCTGCTCAGTGATAATGACCTTCAAAAATTAATGCAGTGTGAGTCATATGAAGACTGCATTCGTCTCTTAAGAGACCGGGGATGGGGCTCTGGGGATGACTTAACTGCAGAAAACCTTTTAAGGAACGAACGAGAAAACCTATGGAAAGCTATGCGTGGAATGTGCAATGAACAGGAAATGCATACTTTTGATATTTTCCGTTTCCCAAAGGATTATCATAATTTTAAGGCCGCTATTAAAGAAGCCTATGTGCAAAAAGAGGTTCCGAACATTTACTTAGAAGGCGGAACTCTTCCGATTGAAAAAATAAAAGCCGCTGCAGCCAGCGGAGATTTTTCGGGATTCTCCTCCCAGATTTCGAAAGCTGCATCTGAGGCCAGAGAAGTATTATTCCACACGGGAGATTCCCAAATGTGCGATGTGATTCTTGATCGTGCGGCTTTGCTTGCAATGAAGCAGGCAGCAAAAGAATCGGGCAACGAGCTTTTAGAAGAATATGCGGAATTAAAATGTGTAGCAGCGAATATTAATATCGCAATCAGAGCTTGCAGAGCGAAAAAGAATAAGGATTTTCTGCAGAAGGCTTTTGCAGAATGTGACAGCATTTCTGTCTCGGGGCTTATGTCAGCCGCAATTGAAGGCATCGATGCCATTTATGATTATCTGGAAAAATCTTCTTATGCAGATGCACTAGAGGCGATTATAGAGAGTCCGGCAGCTTTTGACCGGTGGTGTGATAACCGTATCATCACCCTGATTCGGCCACAGAAATATAATCCGTTTACTATTTCGCCGTTAGCAGCTTATGTGTTAGCGAAAGAGAATGAAATTAAATCCGTTAAGATTATTCTTTCCGGAAAAATAAATCAGTTACCGGATGAAAAGGTAAAAGAAAGGTTAAGGGAATCATATGTATAGAATAGGTGTTCTCGGAGATTTGGACTCCATCTACGGCTTTGCGACCCTGGGCCTTGAGGTTTGGCCGGTAGCGGACGCAGAAGACGGAAAACGCATCTTGAAAGAGATGGTGGGTACCGGATTCGGAGTAATCTATATCACCGAAAGCCTTTATGAGGAGCTGAAGGAGGAAGTGGCGAAAGAGAAAGAGCATAGACTTCCAGCCATTATTCCGATTCCTGGCATCCGTGGAAACACTGGTCAGGGCATGCGAGATGTAAAGCGCCTGGTAGAGCAGGCTGTCGGTTCTGATATTATTTTTAATGATTAGAAAAGCACAAGTATTAAGAAAGGCTTGGTACATAAATTATGAGCATAGGTACAATTAAAAAAGTGGCTGGACCATTGGTTGTAGCGAAGGGCATGAGAGATGCCAATATGTTCGACGTTGTCCGTGTAAGTAATCAGCGACTGATTGGCGAGATTATCGAGATTCACGGTGACGAAGCTTCCATTCAGGTTTATGAGGAAACCTCAGGCTTAGGACCAGGAGAACCAGTAGAATCTACAGGCGCTCCTTTAAGCGTTGACTTAGGACCTGGACTGATCGGAAGTATTTTTGACGGTATCCAAAGACCGCTGGTTAAGATTAAAGAATTAACAGGAAACAGCCTGACAAAGGGTGTAGAAGTACCTGCTCTGGATAGAGAAAAGAAATGGACTTTTGTTCCTACCGCAGCTGTTGGCGACGAAGTAGAAGGCGGTGACATTATTGGAACCGTAAAAGAGACTCCTATTGTTGAGCAGAGAATCATGGTTCCGAACGGTGTAAAAGGGAAAATCGTCCGCATCGAAGGCGGTGAATTTACTCTGGAAGAGACCGTAGCAGTAATTGAAGACGCAAAGGGAAAACAGACCGAAGTTGCAATGCTTCAGAAATGGCCGGTTCGTGTAGGCCGTCCTTATAAAAAGAAACTGTCTCCAGATATCCCTCTGGTAACGGGACAGCGTGTTATTGATACGTTATTCCCAATTGCAAAAGGCGGTACTGCTGCGATTCCTGGACCTTTCGGTTCCGGTAAAACCGTTACCCAGCATCAGCTGGCAAAATGGTCCGAGGCAGACATCGTAGTTTACATCGGTTGTGGTGAGCGTGGAAACGAAATGACCGACGTTCTGAACGAGTTCCCAGAATTGAAGGACCCGAAGAGCGGATATTCCTTAATGGAAAGAACGGTCTTAATTGCAAATACGTCGGATATGCCTGTTGCAGCTCGTGAAGCTTCCATCTACGTAGGTATTACGATTGCGGAGTACTTCCGTGATATGGGATATTCAGTAGCTTTAATGGCAGACTCCACCTCCAGATGGGCAGAGGCTCTTCGTGAAATGTCCGGCCGTCTGGAAGAAATGCCTGGTGAAGAAGGTTACCCAGCATACTTAGGAAGCCGTCTGGCTCAGTTCTATGAAAGAGCCGGCCGAGTTATTTCCAATGGCTTAAATCCTAGAGAAGGAGCTCTTTCCGTAATCGGAGCAGTTTCTCCTCCTGGTGGTGATATTTCCGAACCTGTTGCTCAGGCAACTCTTCGTATTGTAAAGGTATTCTGGGGACTGGATGCCAACCTGGCTTACCAGAGACACTTCCCGGCAATTAACTGGCTGACCAGTTATTCCTTATATGCTACAGATATGAGCAAATGGTTTGATGAAAGTGTAGATGGCAACTGGACAGAATGCAGAGCCCGTTTCATGCAGATCTTAAGTGATGAGGCAGCTCTTCAGGAAATCGTACAGTTAGTTGGTATGGATGCTCTTTCTTCTGCAGACCGTCTGAAGATGGAAGCAGCTCTTTCTATCCGTGAGGACTTCCTCCATCAGGACTCCTTCCACGAGGTAGATACCTACACTCCTTTGATTAAACAGTACCGTATGATGCAGCTGATTTTAGCATACTATGATCTGTCCTTAGAGGCCCTCAATTCTGGCGTGGATATGAACCAACTGGTGAACATGCAGGTTAGAGAGAAAATCGGCCGTTACAAATATACGACGATGGATCGTATTGAAGATGCTTATCAGAACATTTTAGATGAACTGAAACATGAAATTGAGAATTTAAAGGGTAAGGAGGACTAATTATGCCAAAAGAGTATAGAACAATTCAGGAAATCGCCGGTCCTCTGATGCTGGTTCAGGGCGTTGAAGACGTAGCCTACAATGAAATGGGTGAAATCGAACTGGCAAATGGCGAAAAGAGAAGATGTAAAGTTCTGGAAATAGATGAAACCAATGCTTTGGTACAGTTATTCGAAAGCTCTACTGGTATCAACCCACAGGACAGTAAAGTTCGTTTTCTGGGAAGAGCTATGGAGCTGGGTGTTTCCGAAGACATGCTGGGAAGAGTATTTAATGGTTTAGGCCGTCCAATCGATGATGGTCCGGAGATTCTCCCAGAAAAGAGAATGGACATTAACGGTCTTCCAATGAATCCAGCAGCCAGAAGGTATCCTCAGGAGTTTATCCAGACCGGTATTTCTGCTATTGACGGATTGAACACTCTGGTTCGTGGACAGAAGCTTCCTATTTTCTCTATGAGTGGTCTTCCTCATGCAGAATTAGCAGCACAGATTGCCCGTCAGGCAAAGGTTCGTGGAACCGATGAGCAGTTCGCTGTAGTATTTGCTGCCATGGGTATCACCTTCGAAGAATCAGATTTCTTCACAAAATCCTTTACCGAGACTGGAGCTATCGACCGTACAGTTATGTTCATCAACCTGGCAAACGACCCGGCAGTAGAACGTCTGGCGACTCCTCGTATGGCTCTTACCGCAGCAGAGTACTTAGCATTTGAAAAAGAAATGCATGTACTGGTTATTTTAACTGATATTACCAACTACGCAGACTCTCTTCGTGAGGTCAGTGCAGCGAAGAAAGAAGTTCCGGGACGTCGTGGATACCCGGGCTATATGTACACCGACTTAGCTACAATGTATGAAAGAGCTGGTCGTCAGGAAGGCAAGAATGGTTCCATCACCATGATTCCAATTCTGACGATGCCAGAAGATGATAAGACCCATCCAATCCCTGACCTTACCGGATATATTACTGAGGGTCAGATTATCTTAAGTCGTGAATTATATCGTCAGGGCATTATGCCTCCAATTGATGTTCTTCCATCTCTTTCCCGTCTGAAAGATAAAGGAATCGGTGAAGGAAGAACCAGAGCAGATCATGCTAACACGATGAACCAGTTGTTCGCAGCTTATTCCCGCGGAAAAGAAGCGAAGGAATTGATGGTTGTATTAGGTGAGGCTGCTTTAAGTGACATGGATAAGATTTATGCGAAGTTCTCTGACGAGTTTGAAAAACTTTACGTTTCTCAGGGCTTCAATACCAACCGTGATATTGAAGAAACGTTAGAACTTGGCTGGGATCTGTTACGAATCCTTCCACGAAGCGAACTGAAACGTATTAAAGACGAATTCCTGGATGAATACTACGAGAAATAATTTATTGAGGAAAATCAATGGCACAAAAGAAACAGATTAACCCGACCCGTATGGAGCTGACGAAGCAGAAGAAGAAGTTAGCTACCGCAGTCCGGGGACATAAATTATTAAAAGATAAACGAGATGAACTGATGCGTCAGTTCCTGATTCTCATCCGCGAGAATAAAGATCTTCGTGAGAAAGTAGAACAAGGTATCGCAGCAGCCAATAAAGATTTCGTTCTGGCAAAAGCAGGTATGGAAGATGAAGAAGTAAATGCAGCTTTCATCGCACCTGCCCAGAGTGTTGCTTTGAATGTTGATTTTAAAAACGTTATGAGTGTTGAACTGCCGATTTTTGAATGCAAAACCAGAACGGCAGACGAAAATGATATCTATTCCTACGGATACGCGTTTACATCCAGCGACCTGGATGGCGCAGTCGCGTCCATTTCCAGTGTATTCCAGGACATGCTTCGTTTGGCGGAAGTTGAAAAAAGCTGCCAACTCATGGCCCAGGAAATTGAAAACACAAGACGCCGAGTAAATGCTTTGGAGCATGTTATCATTCCTACTGCTCAGGAGAACATTAAATACAGTCAGAGGAAACTGAATGAAAATGAGCGAAGGACTCAGATGCGTCTGATGAAAGTTAAGGACATGATGTTAGAGGATGCTCATCACTACAAAGAAAAAGCAGAAGCGAAATTCAAAGAAGCACAGTAATTTCCCTATTGGAAAGAACCACCCGGCCGTAGCTAAGACTTGCAACGGCCGGCTTTTTCTTATATATTTATTATTTGGAAAGGACGCAGATTTTCTTGAAAAAAATAGCAGTTGCAGGACCAATCGGATATGAAACGGCGAAAGCCTTATACGAGGAAAACAGGGAGACATTAGAAGCAAGATTCCCGAAGTTCTGGCTGAAAAAATTTCTGGAAGAGGGTCCAAACGCAGACGAGCGGATCGATGGACAGAACTTGAAAGTCGGGAATGGGGCAGTGATAGAAATTACCGAAGGCGGACTTTTCGGAGCTCTATGGGAAGCCTGTGAACTGCAGAAAGCAGATGGCTGCGCCAATGGATGTGAAGTATGGATCGAAAAAATTCCAATTCTTCAGGAAGTTGTAGAAATTAGCGAAGTATTTGACGTTAACCCTTATGAAGCTTCCTCCAAAGGTTCTTTTTTGATTGTGGGGGAAGAAGATGAAATCGAAAGTTTCCGTGGACAACTGACCATCATCGGAAACATACAAAAAAAGAAGGATCGGGTCGTTATTATGAAAGATAATGAAACGAAACGATTCTTAACACCACCGGAACGACAGGCGAAGGATCTGGCAAACCGGTAAAATAACAATAGAATATCAGCCAAAAGGCTTGAAATAAAGAAAAGGAGACAGTAATGAAAGAAGAATTATTAAGATTAATTCAGAATAACGCAAGAATCGACCTGAAGGAGTTATCCGTAATGTTAGGTGCCGAGGAAGCGGCTGTCGCCAACATGCTCCAGGATCTGGAGCAGGACGGAACAATCTGTGGTTACTATACGCTGATTAACTGGGATAACACCAACGAAGAAAAAGTTGACGCATTAATAGAAGTAAATGTTACCACGGGACGTGAAATGGGATTCGATGCCATTGCAGAACGTATCTATAAATTTGATGAAGTAAAAGCTTGCTATCTGATTTCCGGTCGTTATGATTTCCTTATTATCTTAGAGGGCAAGACGATGCGCCAGGTTGCCAATTTCGTATCCAGCAAGCTGAGCCCAGTAGAGTTCGTAAGCGGAACCGCTACCCACTTTATCATGAAGAGATACAAAGACTATGGCGCAGTTCTGGAACAGCCGAAAAAAGATGAAAGAGAGAAAATGTCATTTTGAGAGATCCTATATCCAAAACAGCTAGAACGATGCAACCATCAGGAATCCGAAAATTCTTCGATGTAGTTGCAGAAATGCCAGAAGCAATTTCCCTTGGCGTTGGTGAACCAGATTTCGATACGCCTTGGCATGTAAGAGAAG
Organism: Lachnospiraceae bacterium; assembly: GCA_024403635.1. Classification (GTDB taxonomy): domain Bacteria; phylum Bacillota; class Clostridia; order Lachnospirales; family Lachnospiraceae; genus RGIG5612. Next base: position 15,735 of record JAKSRL010000006.1, read on the forward strand.
CTGGTATTTATTCCCTGGAAAAAGGCCGCACCTTTTATACCTCCAATGCAGGCCTTATGGAATTACGACAGGAGGTTTCCAACTATTACCTTAGAAAACATAATTTAACATATGACGCAAAAAACGAAGTCCTGATTACCGTGGGTGGCAGCGAAGCCATCGATATGGCTTTACGAGCTATGTGTGACCCAGGCGATGAAGTCATTATTCCGGAGCCTTGCTATGTAAGCTATGTTCCTTGTGCAAAACTGGCAGGAGCAGTTCCGGTAACGATTCCACTGCAGGAGAAAAATGAATTCCGTCTGACTCCGGAAGAACTGTTAGATGCTATTACGGATAAGACGAAAGTTTTGATCTTAGCGTTCCCAAATAACCCGACGGGTGCTGTTATGGAAAAAGAAGACCTGGAAAAGATTGCAAAGATTTGCGTGGAGAAGGACATTTTCGTTGTCAGCGATGAAATTTATGGCGAGCTGACTTATACGGGAAAGCCTCACGTAACTATCGCATCTTTAGAAGGCATGCAAGAGCGGACCGTGGTTATTAACGGTTTTTCGAAAGCTTATGCCATGACCGGCTGGCGTTTAGGCTTCGTCACCGGCCCGGAAGAAATCATTAGCCATATTACGAAGCTACATCAGTTTGCTATTATGTGTGCTCCGACGACATCTCAGTATGCCGGCATTGAAGCCTTACGTAATGGCGATGACGATATCGAAAAGATGCGGGAAAGCTACAACCAGAGAAGACGTTTCCTGGTAAAGACCTTACGGGATATGGGCCTTCCGTGCTTCGAGCCATACGGCGCTTTCTATGTGTTCCCGAGCATTAAACACCTGGGTATGACCAGCGACGAGTTCGCAACGAAGCTGCTAGAGCAGGAAAAATTAGCGGTTGTTCCAGGAACAGCCTTCGGCGACTGTGGAGAAGGATTCTTACGAATCAGCTATGCATATTCCATGAACGAATTAAAAGAAGCATTGAGCAGATTAGCGAACTTCATCAATAATCTGTAATGCGAAGCGCGAGACAAACGCATGCAACGAACCATTGTTTAAAATTTTATTGGTGATAAATTAGAGGAGGTTATCATGAACTGTTATACAATTTCAAACGGAGCAGGACTGGAAGTAAAGGTTCTGGACAGAGGCTGTATCATCCGTGACGTTACGATCGACGGAAGAAGCATTGTTGCACCTCACGAAACATTAGAAGAATATGAGAAAATCTTTGGATTCTACGGCGCATTCGTCGGCCGTTTTGGAAACAGAATTCTTAATGCAGAATTTGAATTAAACGGAAAGAAATACAAACTCCCGGAAAACGATCATGGCAATCATCTTCATGGCGTTTTAGTAAGAACGGAGTTTGAATTAAAAGAGCAGACCGATAACAAGTTAGTATTTACCTATCACAGCCCAGACGGAGAAGAAGGCTATCCTGGAAACGTAGATTTCACAGCAACTTATCTTCTGGAAGGCAACACTCTGACCACTCTTTATGAAGCAGTTTCCGATCAGGACACCATCCTGAACCTGACGAACCATACGTATTGGAAACTGGGTGAAGACCAGACACTGCAACTGAACGCGGACAGATACTTAGAGGGGGACGAGAAGACATGTCCTACAGGTAAAGTATTAAGCGTAGATGGAACTGTTTATGATTTCCGTCAAGCAAAGAAGATTGACAACAAAGACCCGGAACTGTCCATGTATCATTGCTTCGACAACTGTATCGTATTCGAAGACAATGCATCTGCTCCACAGGCAACCGTTCGTTCGGAAGAAAACAAACTGCAGATGGAATTGACCACAAACCAGATTTCTATTCAGGTATTCTCCGGAAATCCAAATGGTTTAGCTTTAGAGCCAGAAGCTTATCCATGTGCTCCTAACTTCCCTGAGTTCCCATCCACGGTTGTAAAAGCAGGTGAGAAATACGAGTACAAGACAAGTTATAAATTTACAAGACTGTAATTTCAAAATGAGAAAGCGTCTGCAATTGCAGACGCTTTTTTTCTTTTATTTTATATCCATCTGGAAGACTTCATGAAGCACAGAACGGTAGTCGTCCATAGTTGCGGTTTTTTTGATTTTCTTAAAGACTTTATCCGGTTCCGTGAAGTTGTAGCAGTAAAAATTCCAGACTTCCTTTAATTTCATAAGCACATGATGGGCACCGGATTTATTGTACATCAAGTAAGTTTCCTGCAAATCTTTCTCGAAATTTATTAATCGGGTCCGTTTGGGGATATTGGAAGAAATTCCTTTTATTTCTTCTGGCAGGAACGGGTTCATAATCAGGCCCCGGCCGATCATGACGGAAGGGACTGACGGAAAATCTGCAACAATACGTTCGTAGTCCGCTAAACTACGGACGTCACCGTTGTAGCATAAAGTGTGGCGGCTGTTATCATAAGCATAGCGGAAAGCCTCCATGTTCGGCAGCCCGCCGTAGAAAGCGTCCCGAATACGTGGATGAATAATCAGCTCCTCCACCGGATATTTTTCATAAATGGAAAGAATGTTCTCCCACTCAGAAGCGTCATGCATGCCGATTCGGGTTTTTAAAGAAATCGGAATCGGAGACTGTTCATAGATTTCACCCAAAAAACGGTCCAGGTCATCCGGAACCGAAAGAAAGCCGGAGCCTCGCTTCCGGGAAGATACTGTCGCGGAAGGACAGCCCAGATTCAGATTGATCCGGTCGTAGCCGTACTCGTTGTGAATAATATTTGCGACAGAAAGAAAATCGTCGGTGTGGTTGGAAAGCACCTGCACCACCGTGTTCATGTCCGGATTGTTTTCCGGCCGCACATCGTTTTTCTCCTTCTGACCCAGCTTCATGCCGGTAACAAAAGGTGTATAATAGGTATCAATACCGTGAAAATTACGGTTATAAGCATTTCGAAAGATAAAGCCGGTCACGCCCTCCATAGGCGCCATGTATATTTTCATAAATCACCAATCCACATATAAATCCACTGTTCCGTAGGCACAGCCGGTATCGTATACTTTTCCCCAGCCGGCAGAAGTCTCTACGATTTCACCGTATCCTAAGAAATCATAATCGGCTGCAACACAAATATATCCGTCTTCATCACGGATGGTTCCGTCAAAGGCTACATGGCGTCCTGGGATATCCAAAGATTCACCCGGCAGAACATTCTGGCTGTAGTAGGTTTCTTTATGATCATTGTAATAAATCGCGCCGCGCTCCACGGTCAGAGGATTTTCAACGTAATCACTCATCTGATGGTCAATTTCATCCTGCGTCGGAATGTGGATATGCGGAACGTATTTAATGGTCTGACGTTTATATGGAACAATGCCATATATGATAAATTTGCGAGTATCACGGAATGGCAAAAGAACCATGCATACGCATAGTAAGGCAGCGAAAATTAAAGATAAAACGGCAGTGGCTTTTTTCATAATAAATATTATATAATATGTCGGTGATAAATGCTTGTTTTTTTAGATAGATATTATTAGAATTAAAAACCGTATTATAAAAAAATTCAGAAAAGAGAAAATATGATTAAAGCAGAACATAAAAAAGAAGTAATGTTGTTATTCGATCTGGACGGAACTCTTTGGGATTCCGGACAGGAAGTGGCAGATTCCTGGAATCTGATATTAAAGGAAGTCCTGCCGGACTTTCCGCATCTGACGGCTGCAGATATAACGGCGGTTATGGGGAAAACCATGGAGGAAATCCGTCAGACGGTGCTGCCGGATATGGACGAGAAAAAAGGGAAAGCTATTTTTAAAACATGCGAAGAATTTGAAGTAGAATATATAGCGGAGCATGGCGGAAAGTTGTTCCCGGGAGTTATGGAAACCTTTCAGAAACTTCGCGATGAAGGCTACGATATGGCTGTTGTCAGCAATTGCCAGACCGGATATATTAATGCATTTTTTGTATCAATGAAAACAGGCGATTTTTTCTGTGACATGGAGGAATGGGGCAACACAGGTTTGACCAAAGATAAAAACATTCGACTGGTTATGGAAAGAAACGGATATGATAAAGCTATCTATATCGGTGATACCGAAAAGGATGAGGCTGCTTCTGACGGCGCGGGGATTCCTTTTATTCACGCATCCTACGGATTTGGTCAGGTAAAGGCTCCGGCAGCTGTTCTTAAAGAATTCAAAGAACTGCCGGAAATAGTGAAAAAGTTTGAATAAAAAGCATGGCAGGACTGGATCTGTCAGCAGGGAAAGAGATTTGACGAAAGGTTGAGAGTTCCTTGCATAACGGGTTACGGTCATTTATAATAGTCACCTATGGAGACGTATCGAAGTGGTCATAACGAGCCGCACTCGAAATGCGGTCATCGGGCAACCGGTGCGTGGGTTCGAATCCCACCGTCTCCGCTGTATAAAATGTTGGGAAGCCTTACTGGATGGGGCTTCCCGTTGTTATTCTATATTATGGGTTTGGTTCCATTTACATCGTAAGTGCTTTTTCAAGCATGTCTATTTGTTTTTCTCGCTTTGTAGTACTGTAAGTATACGGGTTGAGGGTTGTCTGTAATTCTTTGTGTCCAACTTGCTCCCGTACAAAATCTGGATCAATTTCGGTGTTTATCAGTTTGGAGATATAAGTTTTTCTCCATTTGTGCGGAGAACGTATTTCGTAAACTAAAAGAAATAGGCAAAAAACTACCTAAAAGCCCTGATGAATGATTCAGGGCTTTTTTATTTCAGGATACGTACCCGCTATATCGTAAAAATCCCATAAAGACGTCTACGCTGGATGAAATGAAAGAGTCCAAGGGCTGGCGATGATTGATGCCGACGATTATATCGTTTGTAAGAAGATAATTTTGAAGCGAACTTAAAAACACAGAAGTCCTTCTGCGCATATAATCTTCATCGATTCCGTCAACGCCGTGGTCATGACAGTACCGAACAATATAGCGAGCAAGGTTTTCACAAGGACCAGCCATGCTGTAATTATAATAGATTTCTAATAATTCTGGAAATTTTTCAGAGTTCCGCGTGACCTCGCGTAAGAGCAATAACTGGTTTTTCTTCTTGGAAAAAAGGAAATAACTATTCGCCACTTCCTCCAAAATCATCTGAAGAGGAAGTTCCGTATTTCTTTTATTAAGATTATCGGTATAGGAAACCATATGGTCACTCAGAAGCATCTGCTTAAACAGATCCTCCTTGCTGGAAAAAAATCGGTAGAGTTGAGAGCGAGTGGTATTGGCGGCTTTGGCGATTGCATCCATAGTAACATTGTCATAGCCTTCTTTTGAGAACAGGTCGATCGCGACAAAAAAGATGTATTCTTTTTTCTTTTCAAAAGCAGGCCGGATATCTGCCAGTTCCGGCATATCAATGGCTTTAAATAGAGCTTCTTTATTCTTGTAGTAAGAGTATAGTGTGCCCAGTGCTACGCCAGCTTCTTTTGCGATGTCCCGCATCCCTGTTTCTTTATATCCATAATAAATAAAGCATTTTTTTGCAGCGGTCATGATCTGTTGCTTACGCATCTGTCTGTTCATGGTTAAAACTCCAAAAAATAAAGTATTTTCACATTTGGGAGGCTTCCGGAAAAAATGAACGAAAATAGAACTTCCCTCTCAAAATATGAACAATTACAAACATATTATATTATTTTGTTTCAATTTGTCAATGGACGTTCCTTGAAGAAAGACGTAAAATGTGAACAGAAGAAGACAAAAAGACTCAAAATGTTCAAAGCATACGGAATAGGAATAAATAGAGAGGAAAAAGATGATGACAAAACGAGAAAACGTTTTAGAAGCACTTGCGGGAAGAAAGACCGAATTCATACCAATCTATTATGATTCTTGCCAGACCGTTAGGAGTTTATCTAGCAAAGAATCTCCTCCGATGGGAACAATTACTGGTCTGGACGGATGGGGCTGCTCGCAGACGTCGTGTAAAGAGGCAGGAGGGATGTTCACGGCCACTGTTGACGCGCCTCCAGTAATTGAAGATATCACACTGTGGCAAGAGCAGGCTATTTTTCCAAAGTGGAATGAAAAAGAAGTGGAAGAGTCCCTGAAACATGAAGCAGAGATTTTTGGCTATGATAAAGAGAATTACGTTTTAGATATGTATGCCGGAAAGGGAATGTTTGAACGTTTCCATTTCATGCGTGGTTTTGAAGATGCACTCTGTGACATGATAATCGAAGAAGAAGCCGTTCATGATCTTGTTGGGGCAATCGCAGATAAGAAGATTGAGTATCTGAAAATTGCAAGCAAATACATCGACCTGGACTATTACACTTACATGGATGATTACGGTCATCAAAATGGACAGTTCATGTCTATCGACACGTTCCGGAGAATCTTTAAACCGCATTACCAGAGGATCATCGATGAAACGCACAAGCTGGGACTGAAATTTAAGACGCACTGTTGTGGTCTGATGCAGCCGTTTCTGGATGAATTCATGGAAATGGGAATCGATGCACTGGATCCGGTGCAGCCGATCAACGATATTCCAGCCATGTTAAAAAAGACCAGGGGACGGGTTGGACTATCTGGAGGCCTTGATGTTCAGCATGTTATTGATAGCGATACGGTAACGGAAGAAGCCCTTCGTGCAGAGGTCAGAAGATGCATCGATAACTACTGTACCGATGGCGGATTCATCCTTTATGGAGCATCAATCCATATGTATTCGCCGAACCGTATGGAGGAAGGCAAACCAATACAGATCCTGTGCGATGAAACAGAGAAGTACGGCGGATATAGAAAGTAAGCAACATTTTCAAACAATGTAAAAATAACTGGAGGTAAAACAAATGTCTGAATTCAAAAATGTAGCAATGAAATATCTTTGGGATGACCATGATCAGTTTGAGATCGTCGGCAAACCGGCACTGGTTCTGAATCATATGCAGAGAGGTCTCGCAGGCGAGGGATTATTTATTCCGAACTGGGGCCCGCACGCTGCACAGGGAATCAAAGAGTCCGGAATGGTTGAGAAATGCCGTGAATTGGCAGATGCATTCCGCGCAAAAGGCCTTCCGGTCATCTTCTGTAACGCAATTCCGAAACCGCTGCCATATATGCCTGCATACGGAGATCTTCCAAAAGAGCAGGATGCAGCATTCCCGGAAGCAAGAATGTACAACCCAGTCACAGATGAATTCGCAAGAAGAGGCTGCGAAGTCATGCCGGAAATGGGCTACAACCCAGATACTGATTACATTGTATATAACTGGCATGTTCATCCGTTCACATGCTCTGGTCTGGAGAAACTCTGCCACGTATTGGGCGTTGACACCATCGTATGGGGCGGATTTGCAATGAATTCTGTTGTCTACACATCTTGCGTAGTTGCACAGGATTACTGGCTGAACAATATCGTTGCAGTTGACTCCTCTTATATTTGTGTACAGCTGTCCAAGAAGAGCTGGACACCGGAAATTGACGATATCGTTGCACACGCAGTTGTTGGCGTCATGATGCAGGATACCGCAAGGGTCACCGATACCGCTACCGTGATCAAAAAACTGGACAATGTCACTAAATTTGAAGAGCCGGATCACAGAACATTCCGTAATGTGGGTCGTCAGGTTGACGAAAAAAATCTTTTATAAACAAGATCAGGGGGACAGTGGAAGTGAAAAGAAAACTTGGCCAATATTCAAGAGGCGTTTCCATCATAGGTGTAGGCTGCACGCCGTTCATGAATATTCTTAAGAATCCGGAAACGGAAGGGCTGACAGAATCTGAAATGTTTGCCTATGCTGCAATTGATGCTATGAAGGATGCGGGAATCCATCCGCATGATATTCAGGGATACTTCCATGGACAGGCAGGAGCGATCTGTTCTTCTGATCAAAACAGCGCCAATGTCCATGTGAATGACTGGTTTGGATGCAAGGGACTGGGCTCTTACGCCCATTCCCAGGCATGCTGTACAGGATACCTTGCCTTGGATTTAGCTGCACAGGCCGTAGCATCCGGCAAATGGGATTATGTCCTTACTGGATGTGTAGATGTTGGCGCATGTAATTTCGTTCCGAATATGCCTGCATGCTACCATGAAAAACTGACAACGGCAGTATTTCAGAAAAATGTGGAGCGTACCTACGACAGAGCTTATACCCGCCAGTTCGAGGCTGGACAGAGTGCACAACAGGATGATTTTGTGAACTGGTATATGAAGCAATATCAACTGACTTTTGATCAGGTCGACGACGGAATCAATGGGTTCGCCATTAACAACAGAAGAAGCGCAGCACGGAACGAACGGGCGTTATTCCGGACCGAGTTCGCCGATCTTGCAAAAGAAGCAGGCTGCAAAGACGTTTGGGAATATATGCGTTCGGACGAACACAATCCATTCGTCTCCCGGTTTTTAAGAAGAACAGGAATGGAAGCGAGAGCAGACGGCGCGGCAGCCTGTGTTGTATGCCCGACAGAAATGGCATACGAATTTACCGATCATCCAGTAGAAGTGCTTGGCTTTGGAAATTCTGTCATTGAAGCCATGACGCCACATCTGGAAGTATATGCAACCAGAGAATCTGTGCGACAGGTCTATGAATTGACAGGCCTTACGGGGGACGATCTGGATCTCTTAATGGCTAATGATTTCTTCATGTCATCCAATTTACTGTCCGCAGAAGAGGCTGGGTATATTCCGAGAGGAAAAGCCTGGGAGTATGCGCGGGATGGAAGAACCGCATTTGACGGAGATAAACCAATGAACGTGAACGGCGGAAGATGTTCCTTTGGGCATGCACACGCAGCAAGCGGTATGGCAGATATCTTTGAAGTGGTGAGACAGATGCGCGGCGAAGCAGAGGAGACGCAGCTGAGGAAGAGACCGGAAATTGCAATGCTCAGAGGATTTGGCGGCAGCCAGAATCTGTGCGCCGGCATTCTGAAGATGGCGCAGTAAGGAGGATCGGCATGAAACTGGAGTGTATCGTAAGAAAGTTTTATGATGAATTGAACAACGGAAAAATAATGGGACGCAGATGCACCGCGTGTGGAGCAGTCGAATTTCCTCCACGGATTGCCTGCAATGAATGTGGGAACTTTGAAACCGAATGGGTGGAAATGAGTGGCGATGGAATGGTAACAGATATTATCTCCGTATCACCAATCGCAAATCCGCGTGTTCATGAACTGGATCCATGCGCATTTGGCGTAATCCGTCTCAAAGAAGGAAAAGAAATCAATGCTGTTGTTCGAGGCGTAACTAGTGAAAACGAAGAAGAACTGCAGAGCAAACTTCCACTCCCAGTGAAGGCAGCAATCGTTCAAAGGAAAGGCTATTGCTCTGTGGTATATGATCTTGTTAAAAAGTAGGCATAGGGTTATATGGTGAATGAAAGAAGGTTAAAAATGAAAAAAATGAAAAAAACAGCAGTCTTGTTAGCAACAATGATCCTCACGATCGGCATTCTAGCAGCATGCGGATCCAACAACGAAAAGCCTGCAGATGGTTCTGGAAATGCTTCTGCAGCCTCAGACAAGGTATATGAAATAACTGTTAACACCACACAGGCACCGATGGCATCCACCGCAGTCGCATTGCAGGAAGCATGTGACGCAATGGAAAAGGCTTCCAACGGTCGTTTGAAATTCCAGATTGAGTATGGTGGAAACCTTCTTGGCATCATGGAATGCTGGACAGGCGTTGCAGACGGCAGAGCAGATATCTCTTTCTGCCCATCCAATATTGCATCCGATTATCTGTCTATTACCTCCAATCTTTTCTGCGTACCGTTCATCGGTTTTGAGAATGCACAGGAAGCATATGATATCTACAATCAGCTTCGCGGAGAGTTCTCGGATATCGATGCCGAATATGAGGCATATGGTGTTAAAAACCTTGGTGTATTCTTCAATGGTCCAGACCAGATCTTTATGAATAAGAAGGGCGTCTCTTTCAGCGGCATGGAAGATATCAAAGGAATGAAACTTGGAACCAGCGAGGCATTCATTGTGCAGTATGTCAATCAGAATGGCGGCGCAGCAGTGTTTACCTCCAGCGCAGACCTTTACACAAACCTTGATTCCGGACTGATTGAGGGAATGTGCACACATGCCCTTCTGATGCAGGTTACCAAGTGTGATGACCTAATTAAATCGGTCGTGGAGTTTGGCGATGAAGGTATGATGAGAGGTTGCTCTCTGATGATTATGAACAAAAATACGTATGATGCTCTTCCAGAAGACCTGCAGAAGATCATTGATGAAGGATTTGCTGCATATTGCCAGAACGGACAGAAAATCCAGAATAATGACGTTTCCGCTTATATGGCAAAACTGAAAGATAACGGTTGCGAAATCATTTCCCTTACAGAAGAGCAGATCGCTCCAATGAGAGAGCTGGCTGTTCCTATAACAGAAGCAACTGTATCTACAGTCGATAGTAAAGGATATCAGGGCACAGCAATTTATAATAGGATCAAAGATTTGATCAAGTAGTCGGATTCGAAAAGGAGATGATAATATGCGAGTCTATATCAAGATTGCAAAAGCAATTGCAGATATTGCCCGGTATATTGTGGAGGTAGCAATTGTTGTCATTATGTTGCTAACTGTGGCAGATGTGCTTATGCGGCTGATCTTCAATCATCCAATCCTTGGTGTTTCGGAGTATTCACAGATGCTGATGGCTATCATTTTGTTGGCTGCCGGCTATACTGCAATGCAGGACGGACACATCAAAGTTGATCTGGTAATGAATAAGCTGTCAGAAAAAGTACAGAAGATCTTTACAATCATCGCCTCCTTACTGGCAGCTATCATCGGAGGACTCATCGCCTCCCGAACCTATGTGGAAGTAGCGAGAGGAATCCGTGAACATCAGACATACGTGTCACTGGGAATTGTGAAATGGCCGTTCTACCTGATGTTTGCTTTAGCAATGACGGTGATGACGCTATCTGCAGTTGCGATCATATTTGAAAAAATCATAGAACTTCGCGAAGAGGACAAAGGAGGGGCAGAACATGAGTAAAGAATTGATCGGCGTGATCGCCATTATTCTTCTGTTTGTGCTCCTCGCCGGAAGGGTATGGGTTGGACTAGCGATGTCCATTGCCGGCTTCGTTGCAATCTTCGCGCTCAAAGGCTTTACCCAAGCATGGACAACCTTGTTTGGAGCTTCCTTTAGTAATGTCTGTAACTATTCATTATCTGTTATGCCGATGTTTGTCCTAATGGGATGTATCATATCGGAAACGGATATAGGGTCCGACCTGTATAAAACGATGCATAAATGGTTGGGTAACCACAAAGGCGGTCTTGCCTATGCAACCGTCGCAGCCACCGGGTTATTGGGAGCAATCACTGGATCGCAGCTTACTGGCGCAATCGTAATGAGCAAGGTCGCGCTTCCGGAAATGGAAAAGGTGAACTATAAAGACACCTTGTCAACCGGATCCATTGCAGCGGCCAGCCCGCTTGGGATTCTGATTCCACCGAGTACGGCATTCGTTCTTTATGGACTTCTGACAGAACAGTCCATTGGAAAACTGTTCATATCAGGAATCATCCCGGGTGTCATTACGGTAATTGTTTTCTTCGTTGTGATCTTTATCATCTGTCGGCGTGATCCGGAACTGGGACCGAAGATGGGATATAAAGTTCCCCTAAAAGAACGGATGCAAGCGCTAGTCAAAGTCCTTCCGATATTGATCTTATTTGCTCTAGTCATGGTCGGTATTTACGCAGGTCTTTGCACAGCAACAGAAGCAGGCGCGCTTGGTGCATTTGCAGCGTTGATCATCACGATCGTAACCAAACAGATGACGGTCAAAAAGTTTATGAACAGTTTGAAAGAAACCGCCAATCTGATGGGCATGATCATGCTTCAGATGATGGGTACATACATCTTTTCCACTGCATTGACGTATACCGGAGTAACAACAGCACTTGGCCGATTTGTCATTGGATTGAATGTCCCAAAATTTGTAATCATTATTGCCATTATTATTTTGTATCTGATCCTTGGGTGTTTCCTCCCGGAATTCCCGATGATCATGCTCACGGTTCCGATTCTCTATCCGTTCATACAGCAGCTGGGCTTTTACTTGATCTGGTTTGTCGTTTTGTTTTATGCG
>JAKSRL010000060.1 GCA_024403635.1 Lachnospiraceae bacterium
TCTTCCGGTAAGATCCTGCTTCATCGCTCATCCTCCTGAAAAGAACAAAACAGGAACGCTTGTAGTTTTGCTAACCATGCCCTAAGCGTCATCTGTTGAGTGGCCCCATTTCATACGCATCCAGAAATGCGTTATGAGAGGGGATGTGTTTTTGTTGCTCCCAATCTAAAATCGTCTGAATTGTAATTTTGTTTAACTCATCTGAAAGAGCTGCATTCAGGGACGCAAGTGCAAACCCGTATTTTTTATATATCTCTGCGCGTCGGTCAAATACAGCGAGTAGATTGCTCTGCCCCTCAACAGCGTCAATAATGTCTAATAACGTCTTTTCTAAAAGAACGTTCCCCGGCATGTATGTGGTACTTCCATCTGTTTCTTCTTTCTTTAGAAAGCCCGCATCGGACAACAGGCCGCATAAGCGAAGTGCAATTTGTCGGGGAACAGAGGTCTTTTCACAGATGGTTTTTAAGTCTTGTTCTTGCAATGCTTTTTTGTTTAGTGCCGGTTCTGCCATCACCAGCAAAATTCGAATTGCGTAATCTGTATCTCTTTTTAATTGCATTTTTGTCCTTTCTTCTGACGAATGAATTCAGCTATTGATATTCCTTTATTGTTTCAACTGATTCGGACAATTTAATGCGCATTCAAGAGCTTTCAGTTCGACTGGCTTCCGTAAAAACGAATTTCCGTCATATTTTCTAATTTGTGTTTCATACACATCAACCGCAGAAGTAAAAATAAGATTCATTTCGGGGAACTCCGATTTTAATGTTTTTCCAATTTCTAACCCTGAATGATTGGGAAGAAGAATATCAATGATTGCGGCATCGACATGCGTTGTGTTAGCAAAATCAAGAGCCTTCCTTCCATCTTCAAAGTCTCCGACAACATTTACATTCGGAATCAGCTCACACAAACGGCGTATGGATTTCCTTGCCCAGTATTCATCATCTAATATCATTACCAAAAGCTTCTTCATTGTTTCCTCTTCCTTTGTTTTCCAATCTATCGCTTGTGTTTAGCGCATATGGTTAATTCTTTTAAGGCTGTAATCGGATTACTAAAATTGCTGCGTTACCGATGTCGATATTTTTCGTTTCAAAAAGTCAACAAAGGAACGAAGTTTTTGATATTTTTGATAAGTATATGGCAGCATCGGAAACACCTCACCAACGCAAAAAAGAGAGGTGCCGATTGCACCTCTCTTTTGCAATGTCATATGCTATTTTAACAATTACCAGCCCTCGTTCAGAATATCGGCAAGTATGTATTCACCCCAGCTGTATTCATACATAAACCGTCCTTGAAACTTATCTTTCTCACTCAGATTTTTGTCCTGCCAGGAATAATAATCACAATCAAAAAGTTCTGTGTTGACAGTCTGCCCTCTTGCCGTAGATTTCAGCAGGTCGCGCAGCCCGTATTCATCCAGTGTGTCGCGCAGCCTTTTTAATGCATTGTAATACACCTTCATGTTTACATTACTATATTCACGGTTTTCCCAAATTGTACTGTATATCTCCTCGTTGCTGATTTCTTTGCCTCTGCGCGTAACAATAAGTGCTAAAATCTCCTTAGCCTTTCCTTTGAGAGGAATAGGCTCTCCATTCTTTAATACAAGAAAATTCCCGAAGGTCTGCACATAAATGTTTTTTTGCAGACGCCTTGAAAGCAGACTCATCCGTTCTGCCATCTTTTCAATTGTTTCTCTGCGATAGGGTTTTACAATGTAGTCATCTGCCCCCAGCAGATTGGATTCGCGGATATATTCATCATAGGCGGTAATAAAAACAATCAGAATGTTAGGATAGCGTTCTCGCAGTTTTTTCGCGAGGTCTAGTCCTGTCATGTTAGGCATAGAAATATCCAAAATCGCAAGTTCTACGGTATTATTTTTTGCATATTCAAGCGCTTCCTCCGGATATTGAAATTCTCCTACGAGACAAATCGCATCTATTCCGGCACTAAGCCTGCGAAAGCTTTGAAGCATTATAGCTTCATCATCAACTACAATTGTTTTCATTTTTCTTCATCCCCTTCTAAGATATTCTTAACCACCGGAATTCTCACTGTAACTTCCGTACCGCATCCTATGGCGCTCATAATCTCAAGTTTTGCCTTAAGCATTTTTTCAAGGCGAAAGACAAGACTGCTGATTCCTGTGGAGTCTCGCTTTCCACTTTCTACCTCTTCCTTCATTTTTTCATAGTCGAATCCAATACCGTCGTCCTTAACGCATACAACATATTCCTCATTATTCCTGTATACAGAGATGGAAACGGTTCCCCCCTTTGCTCCTCTCTCGTAAATTCCATGCCGGACCGCATTTTCCACGATTGGCTGAATACTCAGCGGAACGATCATAAAATCATCGCAAGCAACATTGTATTCAACTTTCAGTTTTTCTCCCAGCCTCATTTTCTCAATATTGACATAAGCCTTAATGTTATCAAGTTCTTGTCTGAAAGGAATAAGATTGTTGCTCGACATTGTCTTAATACACGCCCGTAAATGCGTTGTGAAATCAACGATCAGTTCAGATGCGTACTCAGGATCAACCAGAATAATTTCACGAATGGAAGCCAACGCATTATACAGAAAATGTGGCTGCATCTGGCTGAGGGAATTTTTGACTTTTGCATTTTCAAGCTCGTCGGTAAGCGTTTCAATTTCACTGGTAAGACTGGAAATATCATATACTACGGAATATCCGTACATAATTCCGTTATTGGCAAGAATTGATTCCATCGTGTCAGACACCGAAACCAAACTTCCGTCTTTCCTCATCATTCTATACTCACAAATGTCAACCCCAGGCTTGTTTGCAAGACGATATGCAAATTGATCGAACCGACCTCGATCCTCTTCATAAATTGCCAAAGCATAGTTTCCATCCACCATGATACTATCAAGTTCATCTTTGGTGTAACCCAGCAGCTCACAAAGTCCATTGCTGATATACTCCACATGGATAGGGTCACTTAAATAACAACGATGAAAACCTCCTGGCATATTTGCTAACAGTTCGGCGTCTTTTTCAAACTCTGTATGTTCTTCTGACACATTTAAAAAAGATCCTAAAACATGTGTCATTTTTCTTCCGGAAATGGAGTATGGAATTAACGTCAGTTTGATCCATCGGAGTTCTCTTTCAAACAGAAGCATGAACTCCACTTCTTGATTCTCTCTTGTGTTAATTGCTCTTTTGAATGCATTCATTATTCTATCAAAGTTGCATTCCGGATGAAGAGGACGCTGTTTTTCTATCAGCTGGTTTATTGGTATTTCAAAGTCAAATCCGTATTTCTCATGCAGTACCCCTTCTGTTGTTATGGCCTTTGTACGAATATCATAAGTAAACAATTCGCATCCCATTTCATTCATCATAATGTCGTTGCGAATCTTTTCAATGCGATATTCGTACTCTGATTTTGACAACTTTCGCAAAAAGAAGGAACCAGAAATCAAAACAAAGAAAAGTAGTGCCCCATATGCTATCATAATTATAGCGACCTGTTTTCTGATCGTCTTCAGGTTTACTCCATATTGGACTTCAAGCGCTTTTTGGTCCGCCGTAACAATAATTACCCAGTCATTTATTTCGATTGGACAACAGGAAATGATTTCAGCAATCCCATGATTATATGTGAAAACTCCAGACTTTTTCTCTCTAATTGAAGTAAGGAGCTCATCTTTAAAATAGTCTTCTGCAAAACCGTTTTTTTCTAAAAATGAATAGTAATCGTCCCCAACAGCATAGTTATATCTGGTACTATTTGCACAGAGTATGGTTCCATCCCCTGAAACAAGAAAAACGTTAGCATTATCCGCTGCGTTGTCATTTGAAAGTAGAATCGGCTCCATTACTGAAACTTCTTTACTTGCAAAAAGCACAGCTGTAACCACACCATCTTTATATACTGGTACAGAAAACAGAAAACGAGGTTCTTCAACCATGTTTGTAGATGAGAGATAGTCGGCCTTTCGGATTTGAGAGCCGTCAACTATTTCCTTAAAATATGCTCTTTGACCGATATTGCCCAGGTTCTCTCCTTTATAGCTGATTGTATTACCTTCAAGGTCAGCATAACCGACCGTGCACCACTTGTTTATCTCCACGAGAGTATTGATCATGCTTCGGGTTTTTTCAGAAACGAATACATCATTATTTCTTAAATTCGCAGAAAGATACTCAAGCGAAATAAACTGTCGTTCTATCTCATGCTCAACCAACCTTTTTTGTTTCTTAGCCATAGCATTCAGTTCTGAAACAGTTCTTCTGAACATATTCTCATTTATTTGCTTATCGAGCACCATGCCAGAAATAACGCCTATAATCAAAAAGAAAACCACAGCAACTGCAATAATGAAAAAGTTAAACTTTTTGGTCATTAATCGTAATTTATTCATACAAACCTCTATGTTATTGGTTATTGGTTATTCGTTGGTTATGATACGTCTTGCATACCAACGCTTTACCAACGCTTTGGGGCAAGCGAAAAAGTATGTTACCATGACTGGCAACAGGGTCTAACCCTTACAATATGGAAAAATAGGAATAATTTTTATTAAAGAAATTAAAACCGAAACAGCATTCCAAAAACAAAAAAGCCCCGAAAACATAGTGTTTTCGAGGCTTTCAAGCATTTTGTAATAGAAATTATCTCTTTGAGAACTGAGGAGCTCTTCTTGCGCCTTTGAGACCATATTTCTTTCTTTCTTTCATTCTAGGATCTCTTGTTAAGAATCCTTCTTTCTTCAGAAGAGGTCTGAAGTCAGCGTCTGCCTGAAGGAGGGCTCTTGCGATACCATGACGGATAGCGCCTGCCTGGCCTGTAAATCCACCACCATGAACAGTTACAGTAACATCATATTTATCTGCTCCGTTAACTGTCTCAAGAGGCTGACGAACGATAACTTTAAGAGTTTCTAATCCAAAGTATTCGTCAATTGATCTCTTGTTGATTGTAATGTTTCCTTTACCTGGCTCAACATATACTCTAGCAATGCTTTTTTTACGTCTGCCGGTTCCATAAAATTTATTAGCCAATGTTATTTCCTCCTTTCAATTAAAGTTCTAATGCTTCTGGCTTCTGAGCCTGATGTGGATGTTCTGCTCCTGCGTAAACGAATAACTTTTTAATCATCTTACGTCCAAGAGGTCCCTTTGGAAGCATTCCTTTAACTGCCAGTTCAATAACCTTTTCCGGTTTCTTAGCAATCATTGTCTTCAGATCTGTTTCTTTCATTCCGCCTACATAGTCTGAATGATTGTAATAAATCTTCTGCTCAAGTTTCTTGCCGGTAACAACGATTTTTTCTGCGTTAACTACGATTACATAGTCACCTGTGTCTTCGTGAGGAGTAAAGATCGGTTTGTTCTTTCCTCTTAAGATCTTAGCGATTTCTGCTGAAAGACGGCCTAAGTTTTTGCCAGACGCATCAACTACGAACCATTTTCTTTCAATAGCATCTGGATTAGCCATAAAAGTTTTCATAGAATTTTTCCTCCTAAATGTTTTTTATTCGTTCCAACCAGCTATCTCTTTCCTGCCACAATGTCCGGGTGGCAACGAATATAAGGAATAGTCTCATCGTTCCGAATAGCTATATACATTTTACTTTCGGTGTATTCTTGCAGTTTCGGGGCTGGTGAACCTGCATAAATTCCCACCGTCACGGTTAAATATTGTATCTTCTGGAAGACCTTGTGTCAATAGGATTTTCATACTTTATTTAATATAAATCTCCTGAAGTTTCTTTCGGTCAATTTTATTGTTCTGGTTCAGTGGAAGCACATCCAGTTTTACAAATTCTCTTGGAATCATATGCTTTGGAAGTTTATCTTTCAGCATGGTGCGAAGTTCTTTTTCTTCATACTTTCCTACATAAACCATAATAATTTTCTCTCTGGATTTATCGAAGATGCATGCGCACTGCATGGTATCGTCCAAAGAGGAAGCCGCTAATTCGATTTCGCCCAACTCTACTCTATGGCCCATTTGTTTTACCATGAAATCCCGGCGGGTCTTAAAGATAATCTCACCATATTCATTTTCTTCTACAATATCGCCGGTACATAAGATTCGTTCCCCTGGTTTTACCGGGTTGTCCTGGAATTTCTCGGCAGTAGTTGCCTCATCATTTAAGTATCCCAAAGCAAGACCAGGTCCTGCCAGACAAAGCTGTCCTTCTTCGCTCGGTGCAGCTAAGGTACCGTCGTCTTTGATAACGTAAGCGGTAACGAATTCTGCCGGATATCCTAATGGAATCATCTCATCATCCGGAATATCTCTGGTCATCGTATATAAGAACGTATAGAAAAATTCAGATGCCCCATAGCCCTGACGGTATTTCGGATCCGGAATAACTTTTTTCATCTTATTAATAAGTTTGGTGGAAGCAACATCTCCTGCAAAGGTAACGGTACGCAGGCATTTATTTAATTCTTCTTCATAGCCTTCCCACGCGCTGAACCGGGAAATAACGGTAACACCGCTGGCAACCCAGTCAATAATGGAAATCTGTTTTTCTACAAGATATTTCACAAGCTCTGCCGGCTGGCTAAACAGCCATTTCGGCATGAAATAGCAGGTTGCTTCCGCTGCAATACTGAAGTAAAGATTTAAGACGCCCATTACATAATATAATGGAGACTGATTTCCAACATGATCCGTAAAGATAACTTCTACATCATCCCGGTTAGCAATGGAACAATAAACAATCGTATTATGACCAATCAAAACGCCCTTTGGATTTCCTGTGGAACCAGAAGTAAAGATTACGCTGGCAACTTTATAGGAAACGTCCTCTTCTATAATTTTGGGAATTTCGAAATCATTTTGATCATTTGCAATAATGTCTTCATAAACCAGAATGGTTCCATCATAATTAAGACTTCTTGCTTTTTCCTCGAGTTTTCTGTTTGTCAGAAGAATCACCGGCTTCAAAGTATCAAACACTTTCTCGATGCGTTCATTCGGCATGGTTTCATCGATACAGGAATAAGCATCCCCTGCATAAAGAATGCCATGGAAGCAAGCAGTAATATCGTTTCCGGCTTCAATCAAAGTTGCGATGTATTCTGGTTCTTTTGTCTGCAGATTGTTCCGGTCTTCTCCCGTGGTTTTTAAAATAGCTCTTGCTACTTTAAAGGAAGCTTCCTGCATCTGCTTGTAAGTCATTTCTCCAGCTTCATCCACAAAGCCAATCTTTTCCGGAACATCCTGAACCGCTTTGTCTAAAAACTCTGTTACTCTTTTAAATTCCATTTATCAAATCCTCCTAAAACTGGGCGTAAACGAATTCTGTATTTGCAATGCTCAGTGATAACATAATCATTATTAAAACGAACCAATAAATAATAATTCTTACAGGCAGTTTCTGTTTTGCAACCAAATCCGTTATGGTTTCCCTGTGATTATATTCTATGACAGAACCTACCAACATGGCAAGAAAACCGAGAATCAACAATATCCATTGGATTTCATTCAAGTCGAACTTAAGTAATCCCCCATCGAAAATCTTTTTTATCCGAAAATCTGTAAAAATCCTTACCAGATAATTTAAGAACCGGGAAAAGCTTGCAACGCCAATCATAATCGTCGGGAACCATGCCAGAAAGGCGGTCCGGAATTGCTGCCAGAATTTCCAGATTGGTGTTCTGGTGAGTTTTTCATGGCTTTCATCGAATTTTTTGCTGACTGGCTCCAATAAATACGTCAGAATAAATACGATTCCGCAATAGATTCCCATAAACAGGAACTTCCAGCCAGTACCATGCCATAAGCCCATGAAAATCCAAAGGACCATTAAGGCTGCACAGGAAGCAAATTTTGTGCGGCTTTTCTTTTGTTCTTTCCCGCCCGCTTTAATAAATTTCTTCACCAGCTTGCTCATCATTACCGGATAATAAATATAGTCTTTCATCCAGGCACTTAAAGTAATATGCCATCTACGCCAAAACTCCGGAATACTTCTGGAAAAATACGGCTGACGGAAGTTTTCCGGTAAATCGATTCCCAGCATCTGTCCAATTCCTAAAGCCATATCTACACAACCGGAAAAATCCGCGTATAAGTTCAATGGCATCAGAATCAGGCAAAGCAATACAATAGAGCCTGCTGCTTTTTCATTCGCCCCAACGGCTGCCATGAAGGCTACTGCCCGGTTGGCGATTACCATCTTTTTAAAAGCTCCCCAGCCGAAACGAATCAGTCCTTTCTTAATTTTTTCAGATTCGAATTCATGTCCAATTCGAAACTGAGAGGCTAAAGCTGGATACCGATTAATCGGGCCTTGAGATATGGCAGGGAAAAATCCTGCAAAAAGTAATAATCTTGCATAATTCTTTTCTGGTTCTACCGTTTCATTATAAACGTCCACCAAATAACCAATCAGCATCAAGGTATAATAGGACATTCCTAAGGAGCTGATGAGTTTCACCGGAACGGCTTTTAAGGCAATCATCAAGATAATCAGTATCAGAGATAAAACCAGTACCAGGCCCTTCTGTTCCCTTACCTTTTTCGCTGCCGTATAAACAATCAGAGTCTCCAGGCCCAGCGCCAAAACCGCCGGAATGGATAAAACAAAATAAAATACGATGCTTCCTGCCAGAAGAAGAATCCATTGGGCTTTTTTCGGCAGAACGTAATATAAGATAAACAGTACAAGGAAAAAAGTGAAGAATAGCAGACTTAAGAAGTTCATTGTTCTACCTCCCCTAAAATCATCTCTTTCAGAGAGTCAGTGTAGACAATAGCTCCATCTTCATTCAGATGATCCGCATCATCAAAATATTTTTCATCGTAACTTGCAAATTCCGTATCAATATGGACATTATCGAAACCAGCATAGTCCTTCTTCAGTTGTATAAAATACTCGCTAAAAGGACGCCAGATGTTTTCGCACTCCTCATAAGTCGTCGCAATCAAAGGCATATTCAGGGAATATACTTCAATTCCGTTCTCAATACATAAATTGATGGTCTTCCGGTAGTAATAATCCAAAGTTCGAAGGATGGTAAGGTGTTCCATATCATACTCACCGGACGTTGGCCACCAGCTGACAAAGGTCTTAAACCCTTTTCGGTTTACCATGTCTTCATAAGCAGAATGGTTAATGGTCAGCCGGTCCTCCTTAAAGGAGTTTACCAAGGCGGACATGTATTTTGTCGGAGATTTGATGCGATATTCCAATAAAGTCAGTTTCCCCTGTTCTCCGTTGGAATTTAAGAAAGCTTCTTCTTCCAGTTCCCCGGCCTTATCAATTACTTCGCAAGCCTCCTTTGGATTCAGGAAGCTGAAATAAATATCTCGTGACCAGAATCCATCAAAACTGGAAAAATGATAGGCACTTTCCGAAAGAATGACGGTTTTCGGAATGCCCATATGCTCGATATAATTCTTTAGCGTATAATAAGCTTCTACAGAGGTAGAACCTCCTTGGGCCAGATTAAAACAGCTCTCCGAAAGCCTGGACGGCAGTACTCCGGATTTTGCTTTGGAATCGCCCAGGATGATAATATCCGAAGGCTCCAGAGTCGTCTCCCCATAGATATAATCTTTCGTCTGGTTGTATAGAGAATACTCTCCATCCATATAGTTCATTGGAAAGGCAGCCAAAAAAACCCATATGGCAATTACAGGCAAGAAAATCAACATGACTTTTCCAATGACTTTTAGGGCTTTCATTTTACAATCCGGACGACACCATTCTCCTTATTATGTTCATCTAATAATTCCATCATAACATCGATAACTTCCTCTGCAGAAAGCATACGACCTCGTTCCGACTGCGCTGCAACGGTATCTTTCATAATCTGAGGCATATCATCTAAAAATTTCGTATCGGTAAGGTCTGGCGCCATGGCATTGATTTGAATATTCTTTCCTCCATATTCCTTCGCCAAAGCTCTGGTCAGACCAATCATCGCACTCTTTGTGGAAACATAAGGAGCCAGGAAATTCGGAGTCCCTTCTTCAGTTCCATAATAAGAGGACATAAGAAGAATCTTTCCATTCTTTTCCTTGGCCATTCTTGGAAGGGCTTTCATCAAAATCAGCACT
>JAKSRL010000061.1 GCA_024403635.1 Lachnospiraceae bacterium
GATCAAGGACCGCTTAGAAGATGAAAATGGCAAATGCGAAATTAAATCTATCGGCGAGCCGTTATTCTTCCCGGTAGATTCTCCAATGGTTAAAGCTCTGGTAGACGCTTACGTTAAGATTACTGGCGATACCGAAACCAAGCCAATGGTTATTGGTGGCGGAACTTACGCGAAAGCCATTCCTGGAATCATCGCTTTCGGTTGCGAATTCCCAGGTGCTATTACTCATATCCATGAGCCAAACGAGTGCATGGAAATCGACCATATGCAGAAACAAGTTGAGATTTATGTCGAGGCAATCAAGAACTTACTTGCTCTGTAGGATAGTGGTAAACAAAAACTCGCGTGCTCTGTAAGAAAACAGATTACAAATTGCCGCCAATTGAATTATGAAAATAAAAAAAGTCGCCCGATTATCAGGCGACTTTTTGTCAATTTCAAATCTTCACAAAAAATGTTCTACTTGACTCTCTTAACGAACAGCCACAGAACGATGGAAGCAATCAGTTCTGCGATAACAATGAATACTGCGCATGTATAACCAGCGTACTGGATAACAAAACCTAACACAACACCCATAACAACGGAGCCCAGCTGCATGATGGTGTTTCTTACAGAGCTTACGATTGGAACGTCGCTCGGAACTTCTGCCAGATCCGCTGCTGCGCCATTCGTCAGACCAGTTACACTTCTGGAGATGCCGAAAACAATAACGTAAATCCACATCAAGCTGTTTGGCAGATAACGCAGTAAAATGAAAGAAACTGCACAAGTAAACAGAGACGCTATAACGATTTTCTTCTTGGTATGTAGCTTGTCGGAAAGCCATCCAAAGAACAACATCGCTGCTACGCCGATAACTGCCGCATAGCTGTAGGTAGAAGCTGCTTCGCCCGGGTCCATGCCCTTCCAGGTCATCAGCTTAACAACATAATTTGAAAATACGATTGTTGCTGCGTTAAAAGAAATAAAAGCCAACGAGGTCAACCAAACATCCGGATTCCGATATACCCTTCTGGTCTGTTCTTTGGTCGGCTTTACAGAACTTTCTACGCCGTAAGCACGAAGAGAAACCGGAATAATAATGATCCAGATCAGCAGTGCCAATACCTGAAGACCACCAATCAGAGCAAATACATTCTGGAAGGAAAGTCCGGTGTTAATTACCAACATAGAGCCAACCTTTGTTGTAACGACCTGTGGGAGTACCGTGGTTACGACCATTACGCAGCTCCAGAAGCCCTTGCGATTTTCTTCTACTAAGTTCAGAATCAAACTTCCGTTACCAAGCTGTACGAAACCGAAGCCGCCTCCTTCTACTAATCTTCCGATTACGAAAACCGGAAAGCTCTTGGTCGTAATCTGAAGAATTACACCGAGAATGGCAAGACAATAACCGATGCTCATGCTCCATTTACTTGGAATTTTACGGATTAAATATCCCATTGGAACAGAGAATGCAATCATCAGCCAGTTCTGTGCCGATGCAAGAATTCCGTAGGCACCGGCATCAATGTTGAAATAATTTTGGATTGCATCCTGCATAGGAATGAGCTTAAACGTTCCGAAGCCCTGAACCAAACCGCAGAATACGATGGCGAATATCATCCAGCCAATTTTTGATTTACTATAAGTTGCTTTGTTTTCCATAATTCCGTCCTTGTAAACTAGAAATTAGGTTTATTATATCATTATTCTTTCAATAAAGGGGCAGAACTTTCACTATTTTTCAAAAAAGAGTTCCACAGTTTTTATTCTTTCCAAATAAATATGATTCACTTTTCGATTGCGCTCTCTAGTATTTTGAGAACAAATTTTGATAAACTTTTCTCCTCATCTCAACATATTGATTCAACTTCTCTTCTTCCTTCTTCATTTTCAAACACTTTCTTAGGGTAAAAAACAGAGAATCCAGCTTTGTCAGAGAGCGAAGATCATCACGGATTATAGGATACACTTGGTATCCAGACATCTGCAGTGCACGGTATTTCTTTTTATCATAAACGAATTGATTTCTGTCAAAGTGAGACAAATCGCTGTCATATTCCAGTATTATTTTCTCCTTTATCCAAACCATATCACAACTACTACTCTCTCTTTTCAAAAAAGCTCGTCCCTCATCATTATGAACAACTTCATAGTTTAGTTTCGGTCTGCGGAGTCCATATCCACCTAACGATTTTGGCAAACAGGCAATAGTCGCAAGTTTACTCTCCATTGGCGAACCGGAACCATCTATTACATACCGAGAAGCTGCCAAGGCTTTCTTTCTACCTTTTATCTGACTTGTTTCCTTCAGAAATTTGCTTAACGCATCCCGGAATGTGAGCGGGTGCCTTTTTCGTTGCAAATATGCTTCATTACTATCCTTCACATAGATTGCACATAAATTACATCCTATTTCCACCAGTTTTTCTCGTTCATAGTCTCTTGACGCACACAAGAAACAATACTCAGGACTTGCCATATAAATATCATAGCCATCCAATCCGGGATACAATGTTTCATCAATTTTTACAAAGCTTTGTTCTGTAAGGTGTTTCGGCCGAACAACACTCTTCCAGTTTTTACCGTGCCTTCTCATCTGGGAATTAGGAACCATAAATGTAACGGGCATAGGCAAACAAAAATCCTGTGCAACTTCGAATGCTATTTTTTTAAATCCGGAACCGCAAATATAGGGGGCAATTTACTGACCTTCCTTTTTTCATAAGAATAACGATCGGAATGGTCTCGGTCAGTCCCGTCCAGCCAAAAATGCAATGCCGAAGGATAAGTGATTACAATCGTCTTAGCCATATGATTAACCTTTTATTTATTTGGTTTTTTCAACAGAATATGTCGTGAATGACTTATGAACTTATCTAAGATTTCTTAGAAACATATTTCTAGAATATTAACATAAATTAAAATGAAATTCAAAACGTTTACTTCATTTTTTCCCACTCGTTCATTGTATTGAATTATTTTTCTGACTTTTCCAGTTGTGAACGATTAATAAATTACGTCTCTTGTTTTTTAACAAAAAATATCAGTTGTGAACGAATATTTTGTTGAATCCATAAGGAAGAGAGAAAATAATCGTTCATAACTTGAAAGTTTCGCCAATCGCCTATCAAAACATTAAAGCAAATCGTTCATAACCGGGAAATCTATCCAAGTACAAATCAATGTATAGAGACAAATCGTTCTCAACTGTCATTTTTTACTAAACTCCTACTGATTTCTAGCAATATTCCAAAAAACCCGAGCATTATTGCTCGGGTTTTCTTTTTATCTCAGCCAATTTTTAGAATCTGTGGCCTCCACCACCACCAGAGTGACCTCCGCCACCGCCAGAAAATCCGCCGCCACCAGAGAAGCCGCCGCCAGAGTGACCTCCGCCACCGCCGGAGCTGCCACCTCCGCCGCTGAAGAAGCCGCCTCCGCCACCGTAATTAATCTTCGT
Organism: Lachnospiraceae bacterium; assembly: GCA_024403635.1. Classification (GTDB taxonomy): domain Bacteria; phylum Bacillota; class Clostridia; order Lachnospirales; family Lachnospiraceae; genus RGIG5612. Next base: position 3,449 of record JAKSRL010000061.1, read on the forward strand.
CTTGCTTTCGCCGGTTTTGACGATATTAACTTTTGCAAGAGCCAAATTATTCTGTACCGTGGCTAAAAGTTCTCTATCGGAAGCTCTCTTAATTCTCATCGTTCCCATGACAATAACGGCGCAGACAATCATGCCGACGAGAAGCGCCAAAATGGCATTGGAAATATTTTTCATCGGCTCATTGATTTTGTTTCCACTCAACAGCTGATTAATCTGTTTGAAGCAAGATTCTGCACAAGAATAATACTCTCCCCTTGATGCATATTTATAGCAATTATCCGTAATGGAATTTGCCCTTGCTTTATTGATGACATCCAGATTATGGCCATCGGAGAAAATAAAAATTTCTCTTCGGTCCATATCGATGAACAGACAGGTTCCGCTTTCATAGCCAAAGTATTTTTTATAATGAGCCTCAGCCGCATACTGAACGCTGTCGGAATGATATTCGTCATCCGATGCGAACATAATATTGCTATATTTCAGCGCCGGCTTCATGACTTCCGCCAAATCTTTTTCTTCAGAATCTGTTAAAAGATCTGCCGCATCCCATACAACGAGTCCGTTTCCAGTATCCGGATCCGTATACTCAATGACACCCGCCAGTGTTCTCATAGGTGCGAGCATAATCAACAGCATCATAACTGCTGCCAGAAGGAGCGCTCCCAAAGTAGCCGTTTTCTTTCCAAAATTCATTTTAATACTCATGCTCGTCACCTCCTCTCCTACCGAACTGAGGTAATTTACGTGTGGTCAGTTCATTATGACCTTTTATTAAATCCAGTACCGTCCAACCAGCCAAAATTATGGCCACGATATCCGATAAGTAATAATACAAGTCGTCAACCGGGAAGATAATCATTATCAACCCACAGATGAGAATGCCTGCTAACGGCTTCCAGATGGTCTTCAGCTTATAGCTGAACGGAGCTTTTATGCTGAGGGATGGATTGGAACTGTTACGACTTGCCAGATTCATAACCAGGCGGACAATAAGAATCGCTACCCAAACAAAGAAAGATATTTTAATGGCTAAATCATCATCGGAAAGCATATCGCTTAAACCTCCGAATCCCGCAACCATAATTACCGGAAGCATAAAGAAGGAGCCCAAAATGTTGGAGCCAACACTCTGTTTCGGTTTTGTTGTCGTCTTTGTCTTTTTCAGTTTTCCTTTTTCTTTATTGATAGCTGCTTGTAATTCTGCATTTGTGGATGCCAATCCAATATCATCATATTGTTTTTCCCTTAGGTACACCGTGTTCAGCTGCGTGTTGGTGATCAACGCCGCAACACCGCAAAGAATCATTACGATGATGGACAGTGTTGTTGGTAAAATCGTTACTGCCAACGTTAACAAGAGGAAAATCGGAACGGCAATAATCAACGAACCGATAAGATATTTAACGAAATCTACCGGAAGGTCTACCGCCGTTTTTCCAGATTGACCATTTACAGCCGCATAGCTGATTTTGTCGCCTTTTTTATTCTTAACCGACATGAACCATACCGGAAGATACGCCACCGCACCTTTTACGTTGGATGTAGCGAAGGACCTTTCAATATCGGCCGCAGTTACGCCAACCTCTTTCATCTTTCCGTCCAACATGGTCGCACCGATTTTCTGTGCTGCAATTTTGATTGCCTCGTCTTCATAAGTTCTCTCTCCTACATCACCCTTGTCTGCATAGAAGGAAGACATATAAGAGGGATTAAATGGCTTGGATTCCACCATATCAAATGGGGCGATTGACTGACTTAATTCATCCGAAAAAGCTGCTGCCGCATCGAAGGAAATACCATCTACCGAACCGCCAGTCTGAATGGTTGTCTGATATCTTTCGGTAATCTGATAACCTCCAGAGGTACGTACTTTCGTGCTTTTTACAACGATGCCATCTTCTGCTTCCACAGAATAAACCCAATAAGGCATATAAATACCGCGGAACTTCTGCACCTGCAGCTCTTTTTGCATAGAGGATGGAGCAAAAATTGCTTTTCTTACTTTACTTAAATAAGCCTTTTTGCATTCCTCAGTTCCAATTTTAAATGGAAGGATGCGCTCGGGCTTTTTCATTTTAACGAGACGGCTCTGAAGCGTTACCTGAGATCCGCAGAAAGAGCAGAACGTAACTGCTGTTTCATCCGTACTTAAAATACTTCCACCGCATTGTGGACACGTGAAAATATGAGCATCATAAGTCTCGTCTTCTTTTGTTTCTTTATTTTTGCGAGTTTCTGTAACTTTATGTTCCGTTGCATTCAGTTGCTTTTCTTTCTCTGTATCCAACGGGGAAAATTCACTGCCACAGTATTCGCATTTGATTATTTCTGTACCCGGCAGGTATTCCATTTCCCCACCACAATGTGGACATTTAACCATTTGCTAACCTCCTTGTATGATTCCAAATCAGTTATTTTGCTATTGTACCATTTTTATTTTTTTTTTGAAATAACAAACTTCGATTCCTAGGGCTCTCTTCCTCGCAATCTTCAAACACAAAACTTTTTCACATAATATTCACGACAATGGAGAATAATGATATTGTTTGAAAAAGAGGCCTTACGACGTGCTTTTCGATAAACGGAATGTCTCATTTTCTGACTTGCTGATACGGACTTAGGAGAGAATCATGAGAAAATTTTTACAAAACTTTGCATATAAATTCAGCCACTTCATGGCAGGTCGCTACGGTACCGATGAACTGAACCGCTTCCTGAACATCACAACGTTAGTGGTTCTGATTCTGACCTTCTTCCAGCGGCTTTGTCCACTACTGGGGTATTTATACTATCTGGGACTGGCTTTATTGATTTACTCCATCTTCCGAAGCCTTTCCAAAAACCGGAATGCCAGATTAAAAGAACGGGCTGCTTACTTAAAAGCACGCAACTCCGTGAAGAAATTCTTCCGAAAAATCAAAGGATTCTTTAAGATTCAAATTCGTCGGTTTAAAGAAAGAAAAACCTATAAATATTTTTCCTGTCCGACTTGCAAAACCACCATCCGCGTTCCAAAGGGACATGGAAAAGTTCAGATTTCCTGTCCGAAATGCAGAACCTCTTTTATCGGCAAAACTTGAGATAAAAAAAAGGGCACGGCGTCGGCCGTGCCCTTCCTTTTTTATTCCCCCATCTGCTGTGCAACAGATTCTTCACAGCTTCTCATAGCAAGGAGCGTCTTTTCCAAGAGCTGCTCTAACGGCCACTCCAGTTTCTCTGCGCCACTAGCGATAATCTCTCTGGAGCATCCAGCAGCAAATCTCTTATCTTTATATTTTTTCTTCAGGCTGGAAAGTTCCATGTCCATGCAGCTTTTTGACGGGCGCATTTTTGCAGCTGCCCAAATCAATCCTGTCAACTCGTCAGAAGCAAATAAAACTTTTTCCATTTCGCAAGATGGCTCTACATCGGAACAAATACCAAAGCCATGGCTGCAAATTGCATGAACCAGATCTTCCGAAGCATTAATTTCTGCCAACAGTTCCGGTGCCTTTTTGCAATGCTCTTCTGGCCAATTTTCATAATCCACATCATGAAGCAGTCCGGCAATTGCCCAAAAATCTGCTTCCTCGCCATACCCTAAATCCTCTGCAAACCATCGCATAACACCTTCCACGGTATAGGCATGCTGCAGATGAAAGTCCTCTTTATTGTATTTCTTAAGTAATTCCAACGCCTGCTCTCTCGTTACATTCAATTCTTTTGCCATAATCAGCACCTCACTATTTTTATTCATTTACTATACACGCTCCCATAATTATTTCAATGCAATTTTCCGCTGGATATGGTATTCTTAAAAAAAATGATGGAGGTCTTTTTTTATGGAAGAAAACTATGTAATGAATAAAGAGGGCAAATATGGTTATCTGTTCGTACAGGATTTAAGCGGCGCTCCAGAAGATAAAACCAATCCGGAAGCTATGGCTCGTTACCGTACGTTTGGTGAAAGACAGCTTTGGATTGATGGAAACTGCGTACCAGGTTCTTTTCAGATGAACACTTGCTTCTGGATGAAACCGAACGCTGAAATGATCAAAGCTAGCCCAAATAGCCAGGTTGCTCAGCCACATCATCATCCATATCCTGAAATTTTAGGATTTGTTGGAACAGACCCTGAAAACCCACTGGAGCTTGGTGGCGTTGTAGAATTCTGGGTAGATGGTGAATGCCATAGATTAACAAAATCTACAATGGTTTTCCTGCCTCCGAACCTTCCTCACTGCCCACTGATGACGATTGAGCAGGGTGATAAGCCAATCCTTCACTTCTCCGTAGTTATGAACGAAACCTACGGATATGAACGAGGAGATCAGCCGAAAGAATAATTCATAAATAAAGATACATTGGTATAAAAAAAGAGCTTTTCCTAGGAGAAGCTCTTTTAATATTCCTGTTGCGATAAATCAAACCGAAAGATGCTACCTTTTCCCGGACTGCTTTCCACGGTGATTTTAATACCTAATTTATCTGCTGCCTTTTTGCATAAATACAATCCTAAACCGCTGGATTTATTCTCCATCCGTCCGTTGATTCCAGTGTATCCTTTCTCAAATATTCTCGGCAGATCTTCTGTGGAAATACCGATTCCCGTATCACGAATACATAAGGTTTCCCCCTCAGCATATATAAATACTCCGCCTTCGGGAGTATATTTCACGGCATTCGAAAAAACCTGTTCCAGCATGCAGGAAAACCATTTCTTGTCTGTTACGATAATCTGATGAGATTCTTTAAAATCCAAAGACAATTTCCTGTAAATAAACTGAGGTGCAAATTTCCGAATACTTTCCCGTACCAAATCATCTACTGAATACTCTTTTACCACCAGGTCATTGGTCTCACTGTTGAACCGGATATATTGCAATACCATTTCCACATACTGCTCAATCCGGAACAATTCGATAGAAAGGGCATGGTTTTCTTCTATATCCTGTTCTGCCAATTTCATTCTCATAACGGAAATCGGTGTTTTGATTTGATGAACCCAAGTGGTGTAATAATCTGTCATGTCTTGACGTTCCATGTTAAAAGCTGCCGTCATTTCATCAATCTTTCGTCCAAGGGTCTGGGCCATTTCCTGATAATCTTTTTCTTCCAACGACGATGGATCCTGGAAATTCATCCACTCCGTCAAAATTCCATTCCGGATTCGTTCTCGTTTCGCCGCCGTTCGGGTCTCCGATATGTAAAAAATAAAAAAGGCCGCCAATCCAATAAATCCTAAAATGGCAATCACGTAAAACACTGGTTCCATTGGAATTTCATATAGCAAAAAAACTGCCAAAAAAATTACAGCCATTACCAGATAGGCAATGAGTACTGCTCTGCTTTTCTTTATGCAATTAAAAAATACGCTTCTGCTACGTTTATTTTTCATATTCTTCTCGGGACTTTCCGCTACGCAATAATATATCCACTGCCTGGCTTCGTTGTAATAACATCCTTCAAGCCTTCCTCTTCCAGTTTCTTTCTCAGACGGGCCACATTTACGGTCAGAGTATTTTCTTCCACGTAGCAATCATCCTGCCATAATTTTGTCATCAATAAATCTCTACTGACGATTTTTCCTTTATTCTCCAGTAAGGTCTGCAGTATGCGGAATTCATTTTTGGTCAGTTCAATTCGTTTGCCTTCATACTCCACGCTGCCATCATTTAAATTTAAAACAGCTCCATGAAATTCCATTAACGGAGCACTGTCCGCCAATTCGTAAGTACGTCGCAGCACGGCTTGCACCTTCGCTGTCAATACCATAGGATCTACCGGCTTTGCAATAAAGTCATCGCCTCCCATGTTAATGGCCATAACGATGTTCATATTATCGGAAGCAGAAGAAATAAAAACCACAGGTACAGTGGAAACCTTTCGGATTTCACTGCACCAATGGTACCCGTTGTAAAACGGGAGCATAATATCTAAGAGTACCAGCTGGGGCTGATATTCCAAAAATGTCTTCATTACATCATGAAATTCTTTTACCAGTTCTACACGGTTTCCCCAGCTCTCTATTTGTTTTTCCATGGCTTCGGCTAAAGCGAAGTCATCTTCCACTAACAAGATACGATACATTTTCAGTCCTCATTATGAACAATTTTGTAGTAGGTTCTTGCAGTTATAGTATATATCACCACATAAATCACCGCAAATGCCACAAAGCAAATGGCTGCATACATTACAAAGGTCCATGGACTGGAAAGGAGCAATACTTTCAGTAATTTCGTCAAAAGCGGAATAGCAAAAATCATATGAACGCCAGCAACAATCAGTGGAATGAAGAAGACCATTAAGGTCTGTTTGAGGATGGTTGTTTTTACTTCAGCCTTACTCATGCCCACTTTTTCCATAATCTGGAACCGGTCTCGGTCCTCGTAACCTTCGGAAATCTGTTTGTAATAAATAATCAGTACCGTAGCAAAGAGGCAGACTAATCCAAGCAGAATTCCTAAGAACAATAAGGTACCATACATTCCATAAATAGCAGTTCTGGCATCACAGACAGAATCGATGGCCGG
>JAKSRL010000062.1 GCA_024403635.1 Lachnospiraceae bacterium
CTTGTTAACTCCTTTAGGTGGAGCCATGAATTTGGTCATCACCGATTATCTGACTCAGGTAACGGGGCAGGAGTATATGTTTGCTTCCTGGGTTGTACGTTTTGCTCCGGTATTTGTAATTTTAGTGATCAGCAACATTTTGCTCCTCTTTATTTTCTGTAAAAAGGCCGATACGCTTCCGGGTTCTCGTGAATTTTTCATTGAAGAGTATAAAAAAATGCCTCCAATGAAAAAAGAGGAAATCGTTTCGCTGGTTCTGTTTATTATTGCCACCGTTCTTTCCTTCACGAGAAATTTATATCAGAGCTTTCTTCCGGGACTGAAACCAGCATATGCTTTTGCGATTTGTGCCCTGTTATCTTTTGCATTTACAAGAAAAGATGGAAAGCGGTTGATTGAATGGAAAAATGCCCAGAACAAAGTAGTTTGGGAAATGATGTTTGTTTTTTCCGGTGGTCTTGCTCTGGGAACGTTGATTAATGAAAGCGGAGCTGCGGACATGATTGGAGAAGCGGTAGCCAAAGCAAATTTAACGGGTGGTTTTGGAACGGTGTTTATTATCGTTCTTCTTACCATTCTTCTCTCAGACGTTACCAGCAATACCGCAACCGCATCGGTTGTGACTCCGATTGTCATCAGTATTATTTCTGGAATTGGCGAAAATCCAATCCCGTACATTTATATTACAGCCATTGGAATTAATCTGTCCTATCTGCTTCCGACCTCCATCCGGGCTATTCCGGTTGGTTACGGACTGAAGCCGAATTATATGTTGAAGAAGGGCGTAATCTTTGAAATTGTGGCGATTGTTCTGATGACTGTGGTCGGATATTTCTTGATGAAATATTGGCCGTTATTTAGCACGATATAAGAGGCTCTTATGATGAAATCTATTGTTGAAGCAGTTTTTCAAAATGCAGAAAAAACGCCAGATAAGCTTTGCCTGGTGGATGATACGAGAACAGTAACTTATAGGGAGTATGCAGATGAAATTGCCCGAATGGCGACAGTATTTGAAACGCTGGGCATCAAAAGTGGCTCTCGTGTTGTCATAGAAGCCAGCCAAACAATCTCTTATCTGGCAACGGAATTAGCAGTTCAACTGCTGAAGGCAGTTTTTATCCCGCTGGAAAAAGGCTGTGCGCCGGAAAAAATCGCATCTATGGCGATTCGGGCCAAAGCCTCTTTCATTCTTACCAATGCAGACATTTCCCTGGATGTAGATATTTCGCATAAAACGATTGCAGAAATCGCAGAAGCAACGATTACGGCTTCAAAGAAAAATGATATCGATTTTCCGGAAGCAGATGCGGTCAGTGAAATTCTGTTTAGCACGGGAACTACGGGAAAGGAAAAGGGAATTGTCCTGACTCATGGCAACGATATCGCTTTGGCGGAAAACGTTGCTTATAGCGTAAATATCCAAGAAGACAATGTAGAAATGATACCATCTCCAATGAATCATTCTCATGGCTTGAGACGGTATTATGCAAATCTTTGGAAAGGCGCCAGCGTCGTTTTGCTAGGAAGCATTATGGATGTTCGCCGATTTTTCCATAATATGGAGGATTACGGCGTAAATTCTTTGGACTTGGTTCCTGCAGCTCTTTCCGTACTACTTCGGCTTTCCAAAGACAATCTTGCAAAATATAGGGAGGTCATCCGGTATATTCAGTTTGGTTCCGCTCCATTGATGAAATCGGACAAGGACTGGATTCGCAGACTTCTTCCAAATACAAACCTTTACAATTTCTATGGCAGTACCGAAAGCGGTTGTATTTGTTGCTACGAATTTAACCATACCGAAGATAAAGAAAACTGTATTGGTAAGCCAACGTTTAATGCTAAAATTTTTATGGTGGATGATGAGAAAAAGGAAATTTCTTCGGACGCTGCCCATACCGGTCTTCTAGCTTCCAAAGGCGCCATGAATATGCTGGGCTATTTGGATGATCCGGAAGAAACGGAAAAAGTACGGAAGGACGGAAGTATTTATTCCAACGATGTGGCTTATTTTGATGAAGACGGAGACGTTATTCTTTTGGGAAGAGCGGGCGATGTTATCAATATCGGTGGAAAGAAAGTTTCTCCGGAAGAAATAGAAGATGCAGCGAAAAAGATGACGATGATAGCAGACTGTGCCTGCGTTCCGGTAAATGATGAGATCAAAGGCCATGTGCCAAAATTATTTGTTAAAATTGCACCAGGCCATGAGTTCCGGACGGCGGACATTCGTGATTGGCTCTTGGAACATCTGGAACAATATAAAGTTCCTGCTTATTATGAAGAAATTGATGCAATCCCGAGAACTTCCAACGGAAAGATTCTCCGCAGAAAGTTGAAATAAGAGAAGAAATAAATGCTTTTTAAAGTCTTAGGTAACATATGTCCTGAGACTTTTTTATTACAAGTCCCGTTTTTTGACAGATAAAAATAATATATTTAGGACAATCAAGAAAACAATTGTGTAATGGAGTGTTACAATGGCAAACGAACTTTCTTTAACTGGACAGCAGACGATGCTGGATATTCTTCATGGGGCCAATACAGATGTTCCTATGAATCCTTTCGAAAAAGAAATAAAATTGGCAACCTTTATGGTGGCTGGAAGTTTATATGGGGAACAGTTACGTAGATTGGCAGTTAAGCAGCATGAGGGAACCGATGTTAAATTATTTCGGGAGCCAGAGAATCCAGATGACCCATATGCAATTCGTATTGAAGCCGTTGGCAGAATGATTGGTTACATGCCTTCTGAATTATCGGAAATTCCATCGAATTTGATGGACGCTGGAAAATTCATATATGGAAAAGTAAAAAAATGCTCCATAAATTATGCCGGCGCAGATATCATAGTTGATTTGTTTATGAGGGGATGAGCGGATGAACAAAGAAGAACTTGTTGAAAATGTCAGACAATTAAGATCCAGATTACAACTGGCAATTTCGGAATATGATGATGCTGAATTAAAAGAAGCGACAGGACTCCGTATTGAATATACCGAAAAAGTCGGACAATTTGAATGTGCACAATTTGAGTTGTATCTGCAATATGAAGAGATAAACCGTAAAATTGAGATGGTTCAGGCGAGAATTAATCGCGGGGAAAAAATCGACATGGATGCAATTAATTTTGAGGTCGCGAATATTCTGGAGAAATATTATACGAAATTAAATGGAATGCGTGACAATGTTGAAGAAATGCTGGGATATCGGTTTGGCGCTTTTGTAAAGATTGATAATCGAGCTGAAATCAAATCAATTTATAGAAAACTGATGAAGATCCTACACCCAGATGTTGCCGGTCCGAAAATGGACTTTGACCCGGAACTATGGAAAAGAGTGCAGACGGCTTATAAAGAGAATGATTTAGAAACTTTACGCATGATTAACGATATTGTTGGAGAGGCGACTGGTGAGAATTTGGAGAGCATGGAAGAGACGGAGCTTCTTGATATGCAGGAGCGAATGGAACTGGCAATAAAACGTTATCAGATAAAATTACAGGATTTAAAACGTAGGTTTCCTTTTACAGAAGCAGAGCATCTGAAAAATGATGCATGGGTAAGAGCGAGACAGGCGGAATTGAAAAAGAGCATTGAAGAATACAAACAGGCAGTTGTTTTTTTAGCAGCTTCCCTGGAAACAATTATCAGAGAGGAGCGGTGAGAATGGATTTTAAGAATATGCCTTTAAATGATATTGAGGAGGAAGGATATCGTCTTTATAATTCTGCGGGGAAAGATAAAGAGCTTTGGAAACAGTGTACGGATTGCTTTTTGTATCTGATTGAACACGGCGTTCGGGAAAATAAGAAAGCTCAGTACGGAAATACGTTAGGATATATCTATTACTATGGAAGAACCAATGACTTCAAGCCAGAATATGATAAGGCGTATAAATACTTTTCTATTGGCGCAGAAGGCGGTTTTTACGAGTCTCTCTATAAATTGGGGGATATGTATCTGAATGGATATTATGTGGAAAAAGATCCGGAAAGAGCGGTGCAATATTACTTACAGGTCTATGAGGAAGTAGAACATCAATTCCGTGCGGAGGAATTTGGTGGCGTATTTGCAGACATCTCTTTGCGACTGGGCAGCCTTTACCGAAAAGGAATCGGATGCAGGAAGGACGAAAGAAAAGCTCTTTTCATCTATACCATGGCAGATTATGCAATTAAAGAAAGAATGAAGTATGAAAATTTCTTTGGAAACCAGAAAGTGGCTGACTCTATTACGAAAGAACTTACAGAACTGCAAGAAAAATTTGGAGTAGATGTAACAAAAGAGATTATATCTGCGGACTATCCACAAGTACTTCCGTTGGTATTAACGGATGGCTTTTCTGCTTTCATGACATTTAAGAAAAAGAATAATCAAGTGATTATTACGGCAGAAAGAAATCGTGATTTTTTCATAGATGACATTTATATGACACGTGTTCCGGTTGTTTTTTCAGAGTATGGATACGTTCATTTCTTCTGGGAGGTAACAGAGATTGCGGTTGATGTGACAGAATTTGAAATAACGGTTCCGTCGGATGAATCTTATTATGTTGATGAAATCAGATTTGATGATAAAAGCGGTCGTTACGAATTTTGCTGTGAAGGAAAGATTATTGCAGTAATCAAGGCGGAAAGATTTGAGTTCATACTTGATCGAACGGAAGAAGACGAATAATCCTTCTGTATGTGGGAAGAAAAAAGGGAACCGAAATTCGGTTCCCTTTTGAATATTATTCGTAATGGATCAATGAGAAATCTCAGCTTCTACCAGACGCTCGCTGTTGTAACGCTGACGGAGCAGAGGCTTTTCAATCTTTCCGGTAGGATTTCTAGGTACCTTGTCGAAGATAATCTTTCTAGGACGTTTGTACTTCGGAAGATCCATGCAGAATTCATTGATTTCTTCTTCGGTAGCTTCCATGTTTTCTTTGATTTCGATAATGGCAGCAGCAATTTCACCAAGTCGGGTATCTGGCATACCGATAACAGCTACGTCCTTAATCTTGTCATTTGCTCTTAAGAAGTCCTCAATCTGAACAGGATACAGGTTCTCACCACCAGAGATGATAACGTCTTTCTTTCGATCAACCAGGAAAATGAATCCATCTTCATCTACTTTCGCCATATCCCCAGTGTACAGCCAGTCGCCTTTCAGAACTTCTGCGGTAGCTTCTGGGTTCTTGTAATATTCTACCATGACGCCAGGGCCTTTTACGATAAGTTCGCCAACCTGTCCGGTAGGAACTTCGATACCGTTTTCGTCAACAACCTTGGTCTCCCAAAGGTATCCGGCTTTACCGATTGCGCCGACTTTATGAATATTTTCAACTCCCAGATGAACGCAGCCAGGTCCGATGGACTCGCTAAGACCATAGTTTGTATCATAAGCGTGGTTCGGGAAGTATTCTTTCCATCGGTGAATCAGACTTGGTGGAACCGGCTGTGCACCGATATGCATCAGTCTCCACTGGTCTAACAGGTAATCTCCCAGTTTAATTCTTCCGGCGTCTACTTCATCTAAGATGTCCTGAGCCCATGGAACTAAAAGCCAAACGATGGTACATTTCTCTTCGGTAACAGCTCTTAAAATCCATTCTGGTTTCGTTCCACGAAGGATAACAGATTTGCCCCCTACCATCAGGCTGCCGAACCAGTGCATTTTCGCACCAGTATGGTACAGAGGAGGGATGCAAAGGAATACATCGTCCTTTGTTTGACTGTGGTGATTTTGCTCTGTACGGCAGGAGTTCACCAGAGCACGGTGTTTATGCAGAATAGCTTTTGGGAATCCCGTGGTTCCGGAGGAGAAGTAGATTGCTGCAAAATCGTCTTCTTCCATAGCAATTGCTGGAGCGCTGGAAGAAGCGTAAGTCATAACCTCCAGAATATTTTCGGTGTATTCCGGGCCATTTTTTCCAACGAAGAACATGCTCTTTACGCCAGGAACATTGTCTTTAATTGCATTCATACGGTCGATAAATTCCGGACCGAATACGAGAATCTGGATGTCCGCCAGTTCTAAGCAATATTGAATTTCATCGGAGGCATAACGATAATTCATTGGGACAACAATGCAACCGGCTTTCAAAATACCAAAGTAAATTGGAAGAAATTCCAGGCAGTTCGTCATCAGGATTGCAATTTTGGTGCCACGTTTTACGCCCCTGCCTAAGAACATGTTGGCGATGCGGTTTGCTTTGCGGTCAAAATCTCTCCAGGACATTTCCCTGCGGTATGGTGCATCTGCGTTAGCGCTTTCAATCAGGCTGGCTTCACGCCAAGTAACTGCATTGTCTCTGTCGTCAGTAGGGGAAAGCTCTACCAGAGCGATATCCTCTCCAAACATTCTTGCATTTTTCTCAAGAAAATCTGTAATTATCATATTAACCTCCAAAAAATAATCCCCGTGTCTTTTCAACACGGGGAATTCATTCTTACTTATCGTTAGAGCAGTTTTCTAAAACTTTTTTACTCGTCCGGCTGAAAATACATTCTAAAATCTTATGCAAAATATACGCCATAATAATAGGCGTAGGTATATGCGTTAGAATAATAGCCGTATTCTTGTGTAAGCGGACGATTGTTGTTAGTCATCTTTTTACTCCACAAAAATGTTAAATGGATTGTACCATTATTTCCCGGTTTGTCAAGACTTCATCTGCGTGATATTGATAAACGGAGGACAATATGATAAAAAGAGAGAGACGCATTGAGCCTATGAAAAGAACACCTACAGGAAGACGGATTCTTGGCAGAATCAAAGGACATCATATGGAAACTGGAATGATTACAAATAACAAAAAGATCATAAAAAAGCTGTTCCTTAACGCTTTTTTGGTTATGTGCTTTTTGGAAATAATGAATTCTGCCGCTTCTTTGATTGACACTTATTTTATGGGAAACTATATCGGAACTGTAGGAATGGCAGCGATGGGTTATGCCAGACCTTTTTTTAGTTTTGTAGATATTATCTGCGGGCCTTTAGGTTTAGGTATGCAGCTTGGGTGTTCCCATTATATCGGAAAAGCCGAAACGGAACGCGCGCAAAAAACTTTTTCCGGTTCTTTTACCATAGGGATTATTGTTTCCCTCGTCGTTATGATTTTGGGATTCTTTTGCTCTCGGTTCGTTGTTGGCATTTATGGAACGGGAGAAAACGTAGCAGGTGTAATTCCTTTAGCAGAAAGTTATCTGAAGGGGCTGTTTATTGGAACACCGGCGATGATTGCTTTTGGTATTATGTCTCCAATCGCCCAACTGGGAGATGGAAAGAGAGTCATTACCATCAGTATTCTTGCGCAGGTTGTGGCAGATGTAATTGGAGATGCTTTGAGCGTTTTCGTATTTCATGGCGGAACCTTTGGTTTAGGATTGGCGACGGCGTGTTCTTATTATGCCTCTTTGATTCCGATTCTTATTTATTTTTCCAAAGAGAATGCAATTCTTCAGCTTAAGCTTTCTTTCTCTCCATTTGCAGACATGAAAGATGTCATGAATGCAGGAATGTCCAAAGCCATTAAAAGAATATGTAATACTATAAAGCCAATTATTTTGAACGGGCTTTCTCTGGTGTTGGGAACTTCCCTGGCTCTTTCTGTATATAGCGTTACGAATCAGTTACGAGATTTGCTAATTAGTTTCAGCGCAGGAACCGCAGGCGCTGTAGTATTAATCGGCGCGATGCTTTATAGTCAATATGACAAGAATGGTTTGGAATGCCTGGCGGATATTGCGATGAAGACCATTTTGTTCATTTCGGGAATTAGCGTATTGTGTATTATTTTGGCTCGTCCAATTGCCGGCATTTTTATTTCGGACTCCGAAGAAGTAATAAATATGGCAGCTCTGTCCATCCGTTGTGTAGGAATCATGATTCCGTTTTCCACATTTAATGGCATGTTTATTTCTTTCATGCAGATCAGTAAACGATATAAAGCCGTTAATATTCTTTCCTACTTAAACCGTTTGATCCTTATTGTAGTTGTGTCTGCTTTGTTTGGAGTCCTTTTTGGCATCAATGGATTATGGTTTGCTCTTCCTGCTAGTGAAATGCTCAACACCATCATTTGCGTTTTCGTAGTAAGACATTGGACTGGAAAATTCCCGAAAAAGGCCTTTGATTTGATGTGCTTGGATAAGAACTTCGGATATCGGCCAGAAGATTATATTGAAATATCAGTTCATTCCGCAGAAGAAGTTGCTTCTTTATTGGACTCAGTAAAGGTATTCTGTAAAGATCATGGAGTTGATTCAAAACGTACCCTATATACCCAAATCGCTTTGGAGGAACTGGCAAATAATGTTATTGAACATGGATTTACGAAAAGTAAATTGAAAGATCCGGTAATTCATATTTGGATTACCTATACGGAAGGGGAGTTAAGTCTACGGTTCCAGGACAACTGCCCAGGATTTAATGTAATGAAACACTGTAGTGAATTGAAAAAAGAAGGTCCGGAACGTTGCGTTGGGTTACGACTGGTTAGCGGTATTTCCAAAGAAATGCGCTATATTAACGCATTGAATACGAATAATCTGGTTATTACCATATAATTGATACAAATGGATAGAACGAAACGAATTAAAAAAATGATAGAGACACTGGTGCCTTGGTATGAAGCCAATGGTAGAAGCTTGCCTTGGAGGGAAGATACGAATCCTTACCATGTCTGGGTCAGTGAAATTATGTTGCAGCAAACCCGAATTGAGGCAGTTATTCCGTATTACCAGCGGTTTCTGAAAGAACTCCCCAATATACAGGCTTTGGCGGAAGCTGAGCCAGACCGACTTCAGAAATTATGGGAAGGCTTGGGTTATTATTCCAGAGTCCGGAATCTTCAAAAGGCGGCTCAGCAGATTATGGAGCAGTATGAAGGGAAATTCCCAGACTCTTATGAAAGCATCCGGACCTTAAGTGGAATCGGTGATTATACGGCAGGAGCCATTGGTTCCATCTGCTTTAATCTTCCAACGCCGGCTGTGGACGGAAATGTGCTTCGGGTAATTGCCCGGATTACGGAAGATGGACGACCGGTGAATACGGAAAAAATAAAAAAAGACGTCCGTATGGAATTGGAACCTTTTTATCCGAAGAAGAAGGCTGGGGCATGTACGCAAGCCATTATGGAATTAGGCGAAACCATCTGTCTGCCAAATGGCGCTCCGGATTGCGAAAATTGTCCATGTGAAAAATTCTGTGGCAGCAGTAAAGGAAAATGGGTCAACTATCCGGTAAAAGAGGCAAAAAAAGCCAGAAAAACGGAACAACACACCATATTCCTTTTACGCTATGGCGATGATACAGCACTACGAAAACGGGCGGAAACTGGCCTGTTAGCTAGTCAATGGGAATTCCCGAATGTAGAAGGCTATCTAACGGAAGAAGAAGTCTTAAAGCAAGCGAACGCCTGGGGATGCAGGCCGGATAATTGCAAGGACGAAGGAATGCAAAAACATGTCTTTAGTCATATTGAGTGGGACATGAAATGCTATTCTGTTTTCTGTAAGAAGAAATCAAAGGATTTTACATGGGTGAATTCGGAACAGCTGGAGAATGAAATCTCTTTGCCGACCGCGTTCCGGAAAGTGTTGAAATAGGTTTTAAGAGGAAGTAGACAAATCCAGAGTAAATTCTTTTGCCTTCTTCAAAAAAAACATAAGAAAAAAGGTCCATTTCCCACACATGGGGAAAGAAAAATGGAATAATGGGCTTCCCAGAGGGCCTTTACGCACTTTTTAATAAAGCAAAAGAATAAATCGACACGTTTTTTTCGATTACGTATCAAAGCTTTCTTGATTCTATCTTATTATTCTTGTAAAAACCCTGATTTTATAATGTAAACAGAGATTTTTGATTATAAACAGGAAAAATAATAGAAAAAAACCGGTTTGTTTCAGTTTCTATGATACGTAATCGAAAATTTCATGCTGTTTTTT
>JAKSRL010000063.1 GCA_024403635.1 Lachnospiraceae bacterium
CCGGTTTGTTTCAGTTTCTATGATACGTAATCGAAAATTTCATGCTGTTTTTTTAAAATGGAACCTTTTTATCTAAAAAAATTGAAAAATCTTGGTTTTTCGGACGAAAAAAACAACCCGCTGAAAAGGAAATCTTTTTCAGCGGGTATCTTTGTCTCATACCATAGCAAGTTGGGGGAAAATATTTCCTTATCCATCTGTGTATAAAACGAGAGCCGGTTTTTTCATTTAATTTCATTCTTCGCCAAGCATTCGGACTACATACATTCCATCATTACTTGTCATAACAAACATATTTCCTCTGTCGTCAACGCAAAGGTCTTCGGTTGTTGCCAGCTTTGGACCAGGCATTGGAGATGGTCTTGTCTGATTTGGAGGGATAAAGAATCCGAGCTCCTTTGGAACAAACTCATCCGAAACGTCGTAAACACGAAGTCCTGCATGGAAGTAGCAGCAATATACACGGTCACCACGCTGATCCAGCCATGGTTTGTTTGACATTGGCTCATGAACGTTGTGAGGACCGAACGGTCCGTTTACACCTAAGCCTAATTGCTGGAAGTTCTTGTATGGGAATCCTTCCGGAACTTCTGGATATGGGAACTCTGCTATAAGAACAGGGTTTGTTGGATCGCTGACATCGACCATATGAAGGTTGTTAAGAGCCTGTGCCATAGTTCCAATCTTCTTGCCCTGTTTTTCTGGATCATTGTTTGGTACAAACCACATGTAACGTTCGCCTTCGTTTGTAACGACAACCAGGTCACGTCCTGGAAGAGGAAGGCAAGTATGTGTGGAAGCACCGCCGTACCAGCTGGCAAATGGACCAAGAGGAAGCTGTCCAATAACGTAAGGACGTGTAGGATCTTCAATATGAAGAACCCACATACCATCTCCGTCATGAGCTAGGAATGCAAGGTTGTCTTTTACCATTGGGTAATGAAGCCAGCCAGTGTGCATGAACTCAGGAATATGAGGAGCATTCGGGTTAAATCCATGTCTTCCGATAAATCCATCAGCAAACTGATGAGGAGCCCACCAACGACCGGCAACCTTAGGATTTCTAGGGTCTTCAATGTCAAGGATTACATAGATAAGCCCTTCAAACCCGCGCTGTTCGCAGGAAAGATGTACATAACGTCCGCCATTATACATGAAACGGTGAACACCATTTGAGTTTGGAACGCCGCAGTCCCAGTAAGCCAGAAACGCTGGATTTTCCGGATCATCCTTATTGCTGTAAATATGAGCGCCCTGCTTGCACTGTTCTGCTGGAAGGTCGGTCTTTGGTGGCATGCCCGGAACATAAGGACCACCGCCAGAGCACATACCTGTAATCAGAAGGCCGTCTGCCACCTGACATTTCGGGTTGCTGGAGCGTGGATAAAGATCAGGATCGATGGTCTGGAAACGTTTGATAAATCTTGGGTTTGCAGCATCGGTTACATCTAAGATGCCGATTGCCTGGCCCATAGTTCCATAAAGGTAATATTTTCCGTCATCGGTGCGCCAAAGCTGAGGCTGGAAAATTGATCCGCCATCCAGGTCATCATAAGCGATTACTTCCATATTCTTGATATAGCCTTGGTTATCTTCTGACTTTGCATAGAATGGTATTGCCATAGATTTCA
Source organism: Lachnospiraceae bacterium (assembly GCA_024403635.1). GTDB lineage: Bacteria > Bacillota > Clostridia > Lachnospirales > Lachnospiraceae > RGIG5612. The sequence continues at coordinate 1,632 of JAKSRL010000063.1, forward strand.
TCTCCTTCTCATTGTTCGAATTGATACTTCTGCTTCATTATAGGTGCTGCAGTTAAAATATTCACTATTATAGTTTACAATTTTAAGATTCGAATATCTATACTCATTGTGAAAACTTACGAAGAAATAAACGCGGAACATATCAACTATGTCCTTCCTAATGTTATGTTTTAGAGAATAAGCCCCTAAGGATAGTGACAGATTACAAAAAAACATTGTAAAATTGCATAATAAATGTAAGCAATGATGATGACTTGTCATAGGGCAACTTTTATACTCATACTATCAAGTAGAGGAGGTATCATGATGAATCCTAGGGAACAATTTGGAATTCGTATTCAGCATGCGGGTATTCATGTAAAAAGTTATGATGAGACCTATGAATGGTATCATCGTGTATTTGGCTTCGAAGAGAGACCAGGACAAGGAAAAGGCGGAAAGAATCCTTTCGGCGGCGGTGTATTTCCTAAAATGAGATGGCTCACTTTAGGCGATTTCTGTCTGGAAGTTTACGAAGTACAGAATGCAGAACCTTTTAGTCTTGTGGATTTTGAATTCACACTCGGAGTTAAGCATATCAATTTTGAAATCGAAGATCTGAGAGGATGGATGGAATATGTAAAGCAGTTTGACGATGTAGAGATAATAGTATTCAACAATTATTCTCCAGATGCAGCTGCAGTATATGTAAAAGATAACAACGGCATTCTTGTCGAAGTTACAACATCTACATGGGGAGGTAAATAGTATGATAGCCGGAACATACAGATGCTCTTTAATTAATAAAATGGGAGAAGAATGGCCGATATTACGCGCGTATGGTGATTTGATTCTTTACGAAGATGAGAACATGTTAAAAGGCCGCATGTTCCCAACGTTTTTCTGGCTGGACAGCCCGTTCCGAGGAGGAACCGTTGATGGCAACAATATTGAATTTACCGTTTATTTTGCAACTCCGTGCCAGCAGTTTGGAATGACAATCAAAGCTACGATTGATGGCGATACGATTACAGGAACAGCTGACACTCCAACCGGTGTATATGTCTTAGAAGGACAGCGCGTACAATAGCGCATCAAAAGGAGAAAGGTATGAGTGAAAAAGTTTTTAAGATTTTAGGCATCACATCTGGTCGTGTTATGGGGAACGCAGAAGTTGCTCTTCGCGAGACTTTGATGGAATGTGAGAAACTTGCAAATGTTGATGTAAGAATTACAAGACTTCGTAATCTTAAAATTACAGAATGTAACGGATGTATGGAATGCATGAAAGATGCAGCTCCAGGAGGCAATGGAACTTGTCCGATCAAAGATGATTTTGAGTGGCTGAAAGAACAGATTTTATGGGCAGATGCAATCGTATTTTCTGACCCGTGTTTCTGCTATATTCCGACATCAGAAGTTATTACAATGCTCAACAGAGCACTGGGAGTTGGAAAAGACTATGAAGAAGCCTGCCGCAAGAACCCGAAGTATGTAGGACTAATCTGTGTGGGAGGATCAGATACCGTAGATTTTAGTTTACCGATGCAGTATGAAGCGATGTTCCGCGCATGCCCTGGGATGATCTTAGTAGATCAGTTCTATGCTGACTGGATCCGTGGAAAAGGCTTTATCGCGGATCAACCAATCCATATGGATCGCGCTCGCCTTATGGCAAAACGTCTTATCAACAAGCTGAACGGATATAACGTTCCAGACATTAAGACAAGAATTCTGAAACTTAATCCAATGGAATACAATGATGACCTTTATGTAGACTTAGAAGATTGTCCCGTATGCCATCAGGCAGTAGTTGAAATGAATCCACTTCCATTTTTCAATGGACAGTTTACCTGTGCGGTATGTGGTGCGAAAGGACGCGTTGAGTATCATGGCGGAAACATGACATATGTATGGGATGATGACTCCGTTGCTCACAACCGTCTCCATCCAGAATTTCGTCAGAGATATATTAATAGCTTTGTTCGTGCTCATGCAGAAAAAGAAGGAACAAAAGAAGAAGTTCCGGAGTTTCCATATCTTATTCCAGGACAGGAACTCCCTGCTACAAAACCGAGAATCCTTGCTGTCTGTGCCGGACAAAAAGGCGGTACTTCCGAACTTCTTGCAAGAAAAGCTCTTCAGGCAGCAACAGCGGATGGCAAGTTTGAAGGCGCTTTGATTAATATCTTTGATGTGGATATTCACTTCTGTATCGGATGTCTTGCATGTAAATGTATGGCTCGTTACGAAGGCAAAGAAGATGAGTGCGTAATTAAAGACGAATTCTTCTGGTTTATCGACCGTCTCAATGAATCCGCAGGTTATATCTGGTCCGTAGATTCTTCTAACGGATTCGTATACGGAAGAGTGGTTTCCGTTTGCCAACGGTTTGGACATGGAGCACCGAGATTTAAAGCGGACCATAAGATTCCAAATGCAACGATGATTTCCTCGTTTGATGAAGAAGTAGTAGCTTCCACTTATATTCCTGTACAGATGGAACGAATGCTTAGCGGAGATTCACCAGTTATGGCTCGCGAAGAGTTCACAAATGTCCCTCTTATTGGAGATGCAATCCTTTATGATAAGGCTGCACTTGGGCGTGCTGCGAAAGTTGGAGCAATGATTAAAGATGCTGCAATGACAATTCAGTTTGCGCCAAATGTTCCGATTCCGAGTCCGGCAAAATTTATGGGCGTGTGCGCATGCTGCGGATTGAAACTTATCGAACTTCATCCGGACATGACCGTATCTTGCTCCGTTTGTGATGCTCATGGTAAATTCGAACATCGTTTCGGTGAGAACGTAATTGTATGGGATGACTACAGTGTAACTCATTCACGTTATACACCTTATGGAGGCATGCTTCACTTCAAACATATCAACTACTCACAGTCAGAAGATTATGCAGCACTTAAGGACCCAGATGTAACCAAGGAATTATTGGCGCCATATAAAGAGTACGGTAAACTCGTCAAACCGGAATAAGAAGAATGGAATCATCATTAAAGTCGTTAAATTATAAAATAAATGAAAACAAGGAGTTTTCTGGTGGAACCCGGTTATATATTGATAACAGGGATTGCGAGTTTTTTACAGCAGTAGAAAAGCTGAATTATGCAAAAAAGAAATATAGTGACCAGACGCTATATGTGGATGACTGGGTAAACTTGTCGAAGCATCTTTCTTCCAACCTACCCCGGAACATTTTTTGTTTTGGTGCAGCGTCTTTCCATTTTCCTGACGAACTAAAGGGACATAATATTATTTTTGCAAACTTTAAAATAGAAATTGATGAAATCTTACGGATAGCAGAAGATACCCCGAGAAACTATGAGGAGGCGACTTTCTTAAAAAAACTTCTGGATGCATTACATGAAGCCTCCCTTGAGAAGATTTGTGCATTGACGGCAACGGTATGCGCCAATCCAGTTTTCATTTTAGACTTTAATTTCCGGCCGGCATCCATTTCCTTTTTAGACACGGATTCCCCGGATATCATGAACCTTTGCTCTGGAAAAGGTGCCATGGAATTTGTTGACTTTACTCATCAAAAAAGTACAATGCTGAAAATGCAGGAGGGTGAGATTCTCACCCTCCCAACAAGCAAATTACGTTTTTATCTTGTACCGGTAATGCAATCAAATGTATCGGTATCAAGCATTATGTTGGTTGAAGACCGAGTAAAAATAACGGCTACAGATCTTGACGTAATAAAGGAAGCGGCCCGTGGCATGGAAATCCTGGAAGTAGGAAGCCGCGTCCTTGGAGATTCCGGAAAACCTATTTATGAATATGCATTAGTAAGAGCCCTGACGGATGAGTTTGGAACTTTTGGTATTGGGGCTACGGCCCGGTTCTCCTCTTTGGGATTTGCAATAAAAAAGTATATGCGTGTAATCATTTTAGACAGTAACAAGTATGCAGAAACATATGATACCAAATCCCAAAGTTTAATCTTAGCAAGACAATTAAGAACGATTATCGGAACTCAGGGGTTATGTACCGCAGTTTCGGATTACATAGTAATTTTCTTAAATATGGACAGCAAAGAAAGGATGGGACGAATCCTTTTGGATTTGAGGCTGTTCTCTCAAAAAAATAATCTTAAAGTAGGAATCAGTCCTTGGTTTCGTGATATTGAAGAATTGAAAATCAATCATCAGCGAGCGCTGGATGCCATAACGGTAGGCCCTTTGATAATGCCGGACTCCGTGGTCTTTTTCCAGGAGAACCTGAAAATGTATAAGATGGTAATGGATGCTTTTAAGAATATGCCGAAGAACGATTTAATTCCAGAAAGTTTAGCACGTCTGATTACCTATGACCATTCTCATAATACAGATTTTGTAAGAACGTTGTACTGTCATCTACAGACTCTTGGAAATTCCAAGATGGCGGCAGAAATGCTGAACATTCATCGTAATACGTATTTTTATCGGATGGATAAAATATATGAAATCATGGGAATGAGAAATCTTGATGGAAATGATTTTGTTGAACTGAGTATTGGCTATTATGCATTAGAATTATTAACAAAACAAAATGGACGGCTGTTGGAGTTTGAGCCAAATCACAAAGGAAATGAACCAGAATCGTTGTAAAAAAGGAATTACCAGAAATGGCAGAGTACGAATAGCCACTTTGAGCGAAGCAGTGAGAACGATAAAGAAAACGATCTCCGTACGCAATCCTATCAAAGAAGGAAGATCATTGACCAAATAGAGTGTTTGCACATATAATGACCATAAAGGGTTTATTGAGTATGAGTAAATAACAAAAAGGAAAAAATTATGTACATCAGACGTTTCAACTCCGGATATTACCTGTGAAGTTTATTTTTACCCATGCTCGCATGAAAGCGTAACTGCAACGAGCATAGATGAACACAGCCTTACGGCCACTTGCAAAATTTGCGGTATGTCTGGAAACGTTAGCATAACAGCTTCTGATACTTTTGGTTATGGGATACTCAAAAAAGAATAATAAATATTTTAATTGATTGAGGATTTTGAGGATTTTCAATGACAGATTAAAATTTAGTAAAAATTATGGCCGGTATTCTTGGAATATCGGCCATTTTGTTGTTTTTTTGCTTCATTTTATTACGCAAAACCTTCAGAAGCGAAGTGTTTTGATTCGTATCTGGTGGTTGTGCTTATTCCTTAATCTGATATTTTCAAATTAACAAGTGAATTTTTAATATTAAAAATTTATTTGTCACAAGACTCTTTTAGAAATAAAAAATAAGAAAGAAGGTAATAATTGAAAATGTTAGACAAAAAAATAATTATGATGCTTAATGAACAAGTAAATTACGAAATGTATTCTGCTTATATCTATCATAAAATGCAGCTTGCTTATGAGGACCTGGGACTTCGAGGCTATGCCAGATGGTATGATATTCAAGCAAAAGAAGAAATGGACCATGCGAAAAGGATTGAGAACTTCCTGATGGATAGTGGAGAGAAGGTATGTTTAAAAAGTATTGAAGAACCTGCAGAAACCATGGATGATGTTGAAAAGATGCTGAAACTGGCTTTGAAGCATGAAAAGAGTGTTACCTGCAAAATTCATGCGATTTACAGGGAGGCACTCGAAAGAAAAGATATCGTTTCCCTGGAATTCCTAAACTGGTTTCTCAGTGAGCAGGTTGAGGAAGAAAAAAATGCCAGAGACAATATCCAGCTTTATCATAATTACATCGGGTGTGGTTGCGGACTCATGAATGCAGATAAAAAGATGTCCCAGAGAGAAGAATAAGAAGTTGAATTGATTGAGGATATGGAACAATTTTTTTCGACTATTTCATGTAAAAAAACCTCTATTGAGATATCCGTTCTCAATAGGTAAAATAATCTTGATAAATATAGGTTTGTAATGTTTCCTTATTTGGGTTATCTAATAGTTTTTCGTGGGAGGCGGATATGACTTTTCTCCAAATAGAATAATTTGTTAAAGTTGCAAGGTGCAAAAGCTTTTCAAAGGCAGCAGAGAAATTATATATTTCTCATCAGGCCTTAAGTTTACAAATCAAATCTCTGGAAAAAGAACTGGGATTTCCTTTGTTCGAACGAAGCAATAAAAGAAATCTGGCCTTAAATTCTGCGGGAGAAATGCTTTTCCGGGAATGAAAGACGATTTTGGAGCGCAACAAGGAGGCAATCCGAAGAGCAAAGGGGCTTTTCTACAAAAAAAACGGAACCATCCGAGTGGGAATTCAAAATGTTACTGCCATCCGGGACATTACCCTGCAATACACCAACAAGCATTTGCTGAATGAAAATAAAACCATCGAATTCCTTGTAGCGCCTCCGGGAGACTTGCTGGAAAAAATGGATAATGGAGAAGTAGATATTTGCAGTCTGATTTCCTTCGCCACTTTGAATCGAAAGAATTTGAAGATGTTGGAAATTGGGACGAAACGGGAAAAACCGGTAATTGCAATTTCAAAAGACCATCCGCTGGCAAAGAAGGAAAAACTTACGTTAGAGGACATTAAAGACGAGACCATACTATGTTTTGAAAAGGAATACGCGGAAGACGCGGAAATTCGAATCCGGAAGGACTTTATAAATGCAGGAATTGAATTGAAGCAGATAAAAAAACTGAAAAACATTCAGGAAGTAAAGCTGGCGGTTTACATGAATCAGGGAGTAGCTTTGATTCTGGATCTGGTTATGGAAGACCTTTTAGATAAAGTAAAACTATTTAATTTTAAGGAAATGGATTCCGAAGAACAGGCAAGCATTTCTCTCGTCTGGAAAGATACGCAATGGGATGATCTTTTGCAATCCAATTCATAAGAAATAAAAGGCATAAAAAAGAAAACGGGTTTTGCAATGAAAACATTGCAGAAGCCCGTTTTTTATATGCTTTTCTATTTGATCGGAATTCAGTACTATCAAATTAGGTGATTGTTGTCATCATTGGATAATATCTAGAAAAATGCATCAAATCATTGTATTGGGAAAGGAGAAAATTTATGGGATCTATGCAACGTAAGGTACCGGTAACAGATGCCGACAAGGAGAAAAATCCAGACATCGATATTACAATCGTTGAGAAAAATACCACTGGTTATGGTGGAAGAGCGAACAAGGGCGGCGGCGTTCTGGATGGAACATTCTATATTATTAAAGCTAAGGCAGTTATTATCTGTACAAGCTCCCAGTCTTACCGTGTTGCTCCTATGTGGAGTAATGGCCGTGGTGATGGTACTGGTATGGCTTACCGTGCAGGCGCAGAAATGAGAAACCCTGAGTTCGGTACCTTCACACAGTTGTTCAAGAAAAACGCAATGCATGAGTGCGTATATGCGTAAATTAGAGAAAGCGAAAAAACTTCTTCCAAATCTGAAAGCAGATGATTTCCACGGCATGATGATCTGTCATGAAGCAGAGAATATGGTACTTTGTACCGAACTGATGCTTCGTGCAGCTTCCATGAGAAAAGAATCTCGTGGATGGTTCCAGAGAGAAGATTATCCGGAAACAGATAATGAGAATTGGTTAAAATGGATCTGCATTAAGAAGGGTGAAAAAGGAGAAATGGAAATGTACACAGAAGACATTCCAATCGAAACCTATCCAATCCAACTTCCGGTTGAAGAAGAATAAAAATGCATCATTTCAAAGAAAAGGCTGCGAATGCAGCCCTTTTTTAATCAACTTTACAAAGCCTAATTTGCTGGAGTAAAATCACAATAAGAAAAATAATAATGTGAATCATTATATTGGATAGGAGAAACCATGGCTTATTTTACAACAAAAGATAATGTGAAAATTTGGTATGAGGAATTTGGTGAGGGCGATAAATATCTGCTTTGTACGATGGTGTCCCATGCAGAATATTCCTTTGAAAAGGAAATGGCGAAGAGGGGCTTCCATGTTTACCTTCTTACCAATAGAGGTTTCGGGAAATCAGACCATGTAACAGAAGACTACGGCGATTTCTGGTATGACCGTTTTGCAGAAGATGTTGTTGAATTTGCAGACTATTTGGGCATCGATACATTTACTTATTCCGGCGCTTCTCATGGTGCTGGAACAGGCTGGCATATTCTGATGAATCATCAGGATCGTGTAAACTGCTTTTTCGCAGTAGTACCGGGCCCTCATAATATTGACGAAGGAGCGATGTCTATCCGTAAAATGATTATGGAAGGAAAGATGGCGTTTCCAATTATGACATGGCCTTCCGAAGACCCTGCGATAATAAAACGTCGCGAGCAGGAAAAGGAAGTAACGAACCGTCTGAAAGCACAGCTGGATTATGAAGCAATCTATAATTCACCAGAAACCCAAGCCATT
>JAKSRL010000064.1 GCA_024403635.1 Lachnospiraceae bacterium
CATTAAGTCTGCTAATGTGAGAACTACTTCTCCACCAGCTTCTTTAATTAATCTCTGTGTTCTTTTACGAGTGTGGATGTCTGCGCAAATTACATTCTTTGTGTAATCAACAATCTTTCTTGGGTTGTTAGCAAAGATAATCTGTGCTTCTGCTCCTTCTTCTTCGATAAGTCCTTTGTAATAGTTTACATAGTCGACATCTGTGAAAGTGTGTTTTGACTTGCCGAACATTCCCTCAAATTCTTCCTGTGTTAAGACATCAGTATAAGGGTTGATACCCTTCTGGTCTAACAAGTCGATATCGAGAAGGTGATTGCCGACCTCGTCGCTTGGATAACTAAGCATCAAAACGACCTTCTTGCAGCCCTTTGCGATTCCTCTCAGGCAGATTGCGAATCTGTTTCTGGAAAGGATAGGGAAGACTACGCCAACCGTGCCGCCGCCAAGTTTGTTACGAACATCTGTTGCCAGCTGTGTTGTGGTTGCATAGTTCTTTTCGGAACGAGCCAAGATAGATTCAGTAATTGCTAATACATCTTTTCTACCGATCTCAAATTCTCCTGCATTAATACAATCCAAAACGGTATCAACAACGATCTTGCGAAGATCATCGCCTTCTTTAACGATTGGCGCACGCAGGCCTCTTGAAATAGTTCCAATTCTTCTCTGCATTTTTACATCTCCTTATTTTTTTATATTTGTTTCCTGCATAGGAAATTGTTTTTATTCCCATACAAAAATTACTTGATTAGTATAGCATAAAGCGTATGATTCTAAAATGATAAAAATAGACAAATAAAAAAAAGTGGAAAATATATTTCTATACAGTATAATCAAAAACATGAATTCAGAATACTTTAAAAAAGGCATAAAAGCCGGAATACCGATTGCGTTGGGATACTTTGCTGTATCCTTTACTTTTGGCATGATGGCAGTAAAAGGTGGAATGACCTTGTGGCAATCGGTGTTGATTTCTTTGACAAATCTTACCAGTGCCGGTCAGTTTGCCGGATTGGATATTATCTTAGCCGGGGGCACATTGTGGGAAATGGCGCTTACACAGCTGATCATCAACTTAAGATATATGCTTATGAGCCTAACAATTTCCCAGAAACTGGATAAGAAATATGCTTTCTTTCACCGTTTCTTTGTAGCATTTGGTATGACAGATGAAATTTTCGGTGTAAGTGCAGCAGCATCCGGAAAGGTTTCTCCATTCTTTCATTATGGTGCGATGGCTTTAGCAATTCCCGGATGGACTTTGGGAACTTTAGTAGGAGCAATTGCTGGTACGGTCCTTCCGAATTTTATTATTAGTGCCTTAAGCGTTGCTATTTATGGTATGTTTTTAGCAATCATTATTCCTCCTGCGAAAAAGAACAGAACCTTAGTATGGGTTATTGTATTGGCAATTGCTTTAAGTACGGCTTTTAAATATATCCCGGGGCTAAACAAGGTTTCCTCAGGATTTGCGATTATTATTGTAACGGTTCTTGTTGCTGCTTTAGCCGCCTGGCTGAGGCCGATTAAGGAAGAAGAGGAGGCTGTGGAATGAACATATATCTGTATATTCTGGTTATGGCCGGTGTTACCTATTTAATTCGTATGCTTCCTTTGGCTTTGGCAACAAAAGAAATAAAGAGCCCTTTTATAAAGTCTTTCCTGTACTACGTACCTTATGCATGTTTGGCCGCAATGACATTCCCGGCAATATTAGGCTCCACCCAGTATTTAATTTCGGCCATTGTCGGCTTTCTTGTGGCAGTCCTTGTTGCATATTGGGAGAAGAGCCTGGTAGTAGTAGCTTTATGTGCCTGCGCAGCTGTATTTGTCTGTGAACAGATTATTGGATGGGTTCTTTAAAGAGAGAAAAATAAATAAAGAAAAAACGAAAAAAAGATTGACAAAAATGCCTGCGTATTATATATTACGTATTGCGTTGTGAAACGATTCACAATCTGAAATGCGATAGTGGCGTAGTTGGTAACGCGCGACCTTGCCAAGGTCGAGACCGCGGGTTCGAGCCCCGTCTATCGCTCGCAAAAAGGACATTCTGAAGAATGTCCTTTTTTATTTAGAAAAATATGATATAATACGCCCAATAAAATAAAGGAGGCTTGTCATGAAGATAGCCATTGCCGGGTGCGGCAAGGTCGGAACTACCTTGGCCGAACAATTAAGCAAAGAAAATCATGATATTACAGTTATCGATCTGGATGAGGAGCGCTTAAGCTACATCAGTGATTCACAAGATGTAATGTGCTGTACCGGAGATGCCAGATCGGTTTCGGTATTAAAAGAAGCAGGCGTAGATACGGATGATTTGCTTTTGGCAGTCATGGATAATGATGAAGTAAACCTTATGGTATGTCTGGTTGCCAGCAAATTAGGGACGAAGCATACCATCGCACGTGTCAGAAATCCAATTTATCGGGATACCATAAATGTCATAAATTCGGACTTAGGTCTTTCCATGGTCGTAAATCCGGAAATGGAGACAGCAAGAGAAATGTTTAATTCTCTGCGGTTTCATTCTGCGATTCAGGTAGAGACTTTTGCGAAAAGCAGAAATGAAATTCTTACCTGCGAAATTACCGGAGCCATGCCGATTTGTGGAATTAAGATTAAAGATTTATATTCTGCCACGAAAACAAGAGTTTTTATCTGTGCGATTAAAAGAGCGGGAGAAGTATTTATACCGAATGGAGAAACACAGATTAATTCCGGAGATACCTTATCCTTTGTCGCTAATCACGCAGATGCGGAAAAATTCTTTAAAAAGCTTGGAAATGCAATCGGAAGCGTTCGGAATCTGGCGATTATCGGTGGAGGACGCTTAGGTTATTACCTGGGAAGAATGGCTATTGAGAATTCTATGCCGGTAACCATTATCGATGAAAACAAAGAAATATGCAGAAGCCTCAGTGCTGCTTTGCCTTCTGCGAATATTATATGCGGAGACGCTACGAACACAAATCTTTTGGAAGAAGAAGGTATTTTGAAGTATTCTGCTGTAGCAACAGTTACAGGAGAGGATTCCGTTAATCTTCTGATCTCTATGTATCTGAAGAAAAATGCTCCGGATACAAAAGTTATCACAAAAATTAAAAAGTCAGATTTTGAAGATCTGATGTTTAATATGAATGTGGGGGCAGTGTTCAATCCCAAATACATTGCTGCGGACCATATCCTTCGTTATGTTCGAGCAATGCAGAATGTTATTGAAGATGAAGTACAGTCTCTTTGCCATGTGATTGATAACAAAGTGGAAATTTTGGAATTTTTAATCAGCCAGGATGCTTCGTTTATTGGAAAGCCTATAAAGGATCTGAAACTGAAAAAAGATTTGCTTTTGGCGAATATTACGAGACAAGGGAAGTCTTTCACTCCGGGTGGTAATGATACGATAGAAGCGGGAGATACGATCTTAGTTGCAACTACGAAAAACGGTATATTCCGGATAGCAGATATATTTAATTAATAATTATGAGAAAGATTGTTTTAAAAACTATTGGATTGATAATGCTGATAGAAGCAACATTTATGTTGTTTCCGTTAGTAATTGCACTAATATACCATGAGCAGGATTGGAAATTATTTGGCATGGTTATTATTGCTACTGCGATTGTAGGAGGACTGCTGTTCCTTTTAAAACCGTCAAAAAAACAGCTTTATGCGAAGGATGGTTTTATCATTGTTGCAATTGCATGGATTGTAATGAGCCTTATAGGCGCTATTCCATATGTTATGTCCGGTCTGATTCCGAACTACTTGAATGCTGTATTTGAGGCAGTTTCCGGTTTCACCACATCTGGTGTTACGATTGTGGCAGATGTTGAAATTGCCAGCCATGCGATTTTGTTCTGGAGAAGTTTGACTCACTGGATTGGTGGTATGGGTGTATTGGTATTTATGCTGGCACTTACTCCTATTGCAGGAGGAGCTTCTATGCATATTTTACGGGCGGAAGCTCCAGGCCCTACAACCGAAAAATTAAGTCCGAAAATCAGTCAGACAGCAAAATATCTTTACTTAATCTATTTTGTATTAACGATTCTGGAAGTAATCGCGTTGGTTATTGCGAAACTGGATGTTTTTCATTCCTTCCTGATCTCCTTCGGCACCTTGGCAACAGGTGGATTCAGCTTTTTGAACAGTTCTTTGGCGGAATTTACGATGGCACAACAAGGAGTTGTATCGGTATTTATGATTCTTGCAGGAATGAACTTTAGTCTGTTCTTTATGGCGGTAACAGGAAAGCTGAAAAAAGCGATTACGGATAAAGAACTGATTACGTATCTTTCTGTTTTGGCTGCAGTAATCGCAGCATTGGCAATTAATGTTTTTGCGACTACGGATCAGTTTGAAACCTTTGGTCAGGCTTTGCATCATTCCATTTTCGCAGGAGCATCGGCTCTTACATCGACTGGATTTGCCGCCTATGACTATAATTTGTGGCCGTGGTTTTCCAAAGGCCTGCTTATTTTGGTAATGTTCATCGGAGGATGCGCGGGCAGTACGGCTGGAGGTATCAAAGTATCTCGTTTTATTATTATGATAAAGGCCGTAAAACGACATCTGAAAGAAAGACTGCATCCGAGAAGCGTGAATATTGTCCGCTTTAACGATAAAGAAGTAGAAAACGATGTGGTAGGCGGAATCTTAATTTATTTCTCCATCTTTATTCTGATTTATGTTGTATCGATGATCATCGTTTCTCTGGAACCGAAGATGGACTTTACCACAACGTTCAGTTACGTCAGCACGACATTAAATAATAACGGTATTGATGTAAGTACCGTTAGTATGGGAGGTTTTGCAAACTTTAACTGGGCTTCCAAAATTGTATTTATCGTTGACATGCTTTTAGGCAGACTGGAGATTTTCCCTATCGTATTATTCTTCACCTGGCTATTCTCACCGGTAACGAATCTTTATAAAAAAATGAGTCATAAAGTGGCATAAATAGTATAAACGAAAAAACACACTGTAAGTAGGATTGAAAAATCATACAGAATGTCGGTTCAGATGGAGCAAGTTGACAAAATGCTCTTCAGAGGGGTAAAATAAGTTATCAGTTTTGTGCTTTGTGCAACGGAGGAATGGGGTGAGAAGCCCCGCGAGTGGGTCACTGTGATACTTCATAGAAAGTTAAGCCAGGTCGTCCGTACTGATAGCAAATTCTTGCCGTCACCGAGGATTTATACGATTGTTTTAAAGGTGCGGATTTTCCGCACCTTTTTTAGAAGAAAGTTGTTTTCGGCGCGGAAAAATGAAAATGCGGCGCTTTTTTAATTTCATATTTGCTGTGAGGCAGGATATTACGGAAAAACCGAAATCCAAAAGGAAGGCTTTTTAGCCTTGCTTTTTGGGTTTCTTTTTTTTTGAGAAAAGTTAGCCGCTGTTTGTTGTTTGAATCGATGCTTTTTGTTGAGTATTCGGCATAAAGCACTCTAAAACATATTGGTTGAAACGGAGAAGTTGAATGAAAAAAGCAATCAAAAGAATAATACCGATACTTATGGCAACGGTAATCGTATTTACTTTAATACCGGGTATAAGCAAAGTTTATGCGGCCGGAAAATATGAGGGAACAATAGATTCTTCCTGTGAATGGCTGAAAGAAAACAGTCCGGAGCCGGGTCACGGAGATGAATGGACGGTTTTTTGTCTGGCAAGACATAATGCTAAAAAGTATAAGGATTACATTAACAGATACTTAGACGCTGAAGGGGAATATGTGGCGCAAGTGGACGGTGTACTTAGTACATATAAATATACAGAGTATGCAAAATTAGCGATAGTGCTGGGAGCATGCGGGGAAGACCCGGCCAATTTCAAAGGTTATGATATTTTGGCTCCGTTAACAGATGTAGACGCAGTTTCCCTGCAAGGGTTAAATGGATGCGCCTGGGCATTGATTGCAATGGACTCTGTAAATTATGAGAAAGAAGGCGCAGAGGACCTTAGCGAAACCCGTGAACAGTATATTGATATTCTGCTTAGAAATCAGTTCCAGGATGGGGGCTGGAGCATGGACGGCGTTAATGCCTATAATGCTGATTTTGGTTTGACGGCAATGATCATGACTGCATTATATCCGTACAGAGAACAACCGTCTGTTACAGCGGCGCTGGAAATGGCAACAAATTTTCTTTCCAGAAAACAAGGTGTAAATGGAACCTTTGAAGATGAAGGAGATAATTCTTCTGAATCTGTAGCTCAGGCAATAGTTGCATTAAATTCATGCGCAATGAATCCGGAAAGTGACGAGTTCGTTAAAGAGCAGGGATTTCTGGATGCTTTAATGACTTATCAGGTTAATGGCGGATTCAGTCATGAACCGGGTGGCATGGTGAATCCTATGGCAACTCAGCAGGCAACATATGCGCTTATTTCCCAGGAGAGGGCAGAAAAAGGACAGTCGGCGTTATTTGATTTTACGAATTCAAAAACAGCAGACGGAAACAATAAAAATACGCGGGTTATTGTTTTATCCATAATCGCGGTGTTGATCATAATATGTATAGGCTTATTTATTGTTATTAAAAAATGCAGAAAGAAAAGAAAGTAAAAAAAACAAAATCAAAAAAGAAAATCGCATTCCTTAATGCTTTGCCGCTTCTTTTCATCGCAGTTTTAGTGATGGGAATCCTATTCTCATCTTATGAAAGGAAGGCACCGAAAAAGTTGTCCGATGCTTTTGAAAAGGTCGTATCTATAGAAGAAATACCGGTAGCATTTGACGACGATAAAAACGAAATAGAAATGGGCGAAGACTCATCAAAGAACGATAAGTCGGATGGCAAAGATTCCGAAGGAAAAAATGAAGGGGATACTTCCCAGGATGATCCGCAAGGAAACAATGCGAATAAAGAGAAGGAAAAACAGACTACTCCGGAAGAAGAAACTAAAGAAAACAAAAGCGAACAGGAAACAAAACCTACCGACTCATCGGAAGAGGAAACCAAAGATAATAATCAGGAACCGGAAACTGCGCCTCCTGTTAATCCAACGGAAAAAGAATCTTCGAGTGATGAGAAATACCAGGTCGCAATTAATGGATTAGATTCTGTTTATTATATTAATGCGCCGATTGAAGTGACTTTTACGGTAGATGTACTCAATGCGGATGCTAATGATAATGTCAGCATAAGTCTTAAGGGTAATGATACGATTAAAAAAATCGGTCCGAACAAGTATTCCATGACAGTAGGTTTTGGAAATAACACATTTGAAATACTTGTATCCGGTAATAAATATCAAAGTGCCCATTATACAAAGAATGTTATAGGTAAGACCAAAAGACTGGATGTTAACAGCCCGGAGGAATATTTAGGAGATAAAGATGCAATCCAGATTCTTACCAGTTTTGATAAATACGATATTAATGAACAGGGACATCTGGTAACGACCACTCAGGATTTCACTTTGAATATCAGCAGCAGTTCATATTCGAACAAGCTGTATGAAGAAAACATAGAAGTATATGTTAATGGGCAGAAATATACGAATACGCCTACTTTTAACAGCAGGGGAGAGTATGAATACCAACTGTTCTTTGACAAAGGAACTGAGGGAGATGACGCTGTAATACAAACCATAACAATCATTACTTGGGATGAAAAAGGAAACTCGAGGAAGATTGAAAAAGTAATTGAGTATAACTACAAAGCTGTCGGGTCAAAAGGCGGAAAAGTAGGAATCTATATTGATGCAACCACGGTCGGATACGGATACTTCGGTCTGGTTGACGGTTACGAGTTTAAGATCGGTCAGACCTGGGGAGATATCCTCTTTGATAATAATGGAGTACTCAACAAATACGGAGTTTCTTATTGGGCAAGCAGTGACGGATATCTGGAAAGACTTGGAAACATGGGATTTGATCAGGTATCTATGTATACTATTCCATCCGCTCTGGTAACTTGCATTGATAAAGATATTCAAAGCGGAGGCCAGGTAAGCTGGACAGGTGCTAATAGTGGAGATTCTTTAGGAGAATTTGATTTCACAAATAAATCCGGATGGATGTACGAGGTAAGCCGGGGAGGAGGCGGACTGATTACATATCCGGGAAGGGGATTCTCAGAAGTAAACCCTGTTGACGGAGACATCCTTATCATCCGATATACGTTAAATATGGGCAAAGATATTGGGTCTGGCTCATACGGAAATTATTGTTATATGTGGGTTTACGGATACCAGGCGGAGAATTACGAAGGTCATCATTACTATGAAAAAGGCAAATGTGCAGTCTGCGGACAATCGGATCCGGATTATGAGGAACCGACACATGAACCGCCGACAGAGCCAATAACGGAGCCACCTACAGAACCACCTACGGAGCCTCCTACAGAGCCACCTACAGAACCGGTAGAAGAGCCATCTTCTGAGGCAAACGAAGGTCCTTCGGAAGAGCCTTCCGGTGATTAGGATACCGTAATGAATCAGTGAAGAATAAAAAATAAGAATAGATTTAGAACAGGATAGCAAAATGAATGAAATAACGAAAAAAATACAGGACAATGTTAATTCCGTCATCATCGGAAAAGAAGAAGTAGTAAAAAAGGT
Organism: Lachnospiraceae bacterium; assembly: GCA_024403635.1. GTDB lineage: Bacteria > Bacillota > Clostridia > Lachnospirales > Lachnospiraceae > RGIG5612. The sequence goes on from JAKSRL010000064.1 coordinate 8,575, forward strand.
TCTGGTAGCCATACTGGCAGAAGGCCATATCCTTTTGGAAGACGTTCCCGGAGTAGGAAAAACTACTTTGGCAGTAGCTTTTGCAAAAACTCTTGGACTCAAAAATGCCAGAGTTCAGTTTACATCAGATACCCTTCCGTCAGATATCGTGGGATTTTCTGTTTATGACAAAGATAGCGGTAATTTAAGCTATAAGCAGGGTGTAGTTATTACAAACCTTCTTCTTGCCGATGAAATTAACAGAACTTCCAGTAAAACCCAGTCTGCGTTACTGGAGGTAATGGAGGAGCGTCAGGTCACAGTTGATGGTGTAACGCATGAAGTGCCGAATCCATTTACGGTAATTGCTACACAGAACCCGGTTGGTTCCGCAGGAACGACCCTTCTTCCATCGGCTCAGTTGGACAGATTTCTTATCCGGATCAATATTGGATATCCGGATACAAAAAGCCAGATTGAGCTGCTCAAGGAAAGACATTTATCCAATCCTATAGATACGCTTGCACCGGTTACAGACCAGCAAGGCGTTCTGGCTTTGATTGAAGAAGCAAATAAGACTTTTGTTTCCGACCCGGTATATGAGTTCATAGTAAATCTTGTAGAGGAAACCCGATATGACGAATATCTGGATCTTGGCGTTTCACCTCGAGGCTCATTAGCTATATGTAAAATGGCAAAGGCCTATGCATTTACGGAAGGAAGAGATTATGTGCTTCCGGAAGACGTGTTGGCAATTTTTGCAGATGTTTGCTGTCATAGAATCGTATTAAGCTCAAAAGCAAAGATTTCTAAATTAAGCGATCAGGAAGTAATTAGTTCTATTATTCAAAGAGTAAAGGTGCCTCAGGTAAAATAAGATGCTTCTAATGGTATTGCTTTTTATTATATTGCTCATAGGAAGTTTTTTGACATTTGTTTTTTCACCGGAGATGTGGAGCTTTTCCTTATTTTTATCCGTGGTCGTGTTTGCACTCGCTTCGATTGTATTGAGCCATATCGCAGGGAGAAAGGTAAGTGTTGAAATCCTTGCAGGAGAGTCTGTTACAAAAGGAAAGGATGCCCAATTCAGTTTTGTTTTGGATAGTAAATCCTTCGTTCCTTTTATGAACATCCGTATAAAACTCGTTGCAGAAAATTGGCTGACAGGGGAGAACCACCAAATAACGAAAAAGATAAGTTTACCTGCAAAAACCGTGGACAGACATACTTTTTTCATAGCAAGCCCGCATTGCGGAGAGATAAAAATCCGTATAGAAGAAATCAGGCTTTATGATTTCTTTTCCCTTGCCCCGCTTGTTTTGAAAAGAGACGAATCAAAGACCCTCGCGCTATTGC
>JAKSRL010000065.1 GCA_024403635.1 Lachnospiraceae bacterium
GAAAAACAACTACAACAGTAGGTGTTGGTGATGCTCTTTCTAAACTTGGCAAAAAGACAGTTATCGCTCTTCGTGAGCCATCCTTAGGACCTGTATTTGGTGTTAAAGGTGGAGCAGCAGGCGGCGGCTATGCACAGGTTGTTCCTATGGAAGATATTAATCTTCATTTCACAGGTGACTTCCACGCAATCGGCGCAGCTAACAACTTATTAGCAGCTATGATCGATAACCATATTTACCAGGGCAACGCTCTTGACATCGACCCAAGAAGAATCACTTGGAGACGTTGTGTAGATATGAACGACAGACAGCTTCGTAATGTTGTAGACGGTATGGGTGGAAAAGCTAACGGCTACACAAGAGAAGATGGTTTTGATATCACTGTTGCATCAGAAGTTATGGCAGCATTCTGCTTAGCTTCAGGTCTTGATGATCTTAAAGAACGTTTCGCAAGAATCGTTATCGGATATAACAGAGCAGGCGAACCTGTAACAGCAGGCCAGATTAATGCTCAGGGTGCTATGACAGCATTATTAAAAGATGCTCTGAAACCAAACCTGGTTCAGACTCTTGAAGGAACACCAGCATTTGTTCATGGTGGACCATTCGCTAACATCGCTCATGGATGTAACTCAGTTATGGCTACAAAGATGGCTATGCACTTTGGTGATTATGTAGTAACAGAAGCTGGTTTCGGTGCTGACCTCGGCGCAGAGAAATTCATCGATATCAAATGCCGTCTTGCTGGACTTCAGCCAGATGCAGTTATCATCGTTGCTACAATCAAAGCTCTTAAATACAACGGTGGCGTTCCAAAGGCAGACGTTGGTAAAGAAAACCTTGAAGCTCTTGAAAAAGGTCTTCCAAACCTTCTTAAACACGTTGAAAACGTTACTAAGGTATTTGGTCTTCCAGCAGTTGTTGCTCTTAACAGATTCGTTAACGATACTGACGCTGAAATCGAATTAGTTACAAAGAAATGTGCTGAACTCGGTGTTAACGTTAAGATGAGCGAAGTATGGGCAAAAGGTGGCGAAGGCGGTATCGAAGTAGCTGAAGAAGTTATTCGTCTTTGCGAAGAACCTAACAACTTCCAGTTTGCATATGATGAGAAAGCTTCCATCAAAGATAAGATCACAGCTATCGCAACTAAAGTTTACGGTGCTGATGGTGTTGACTTTGCTCCTAAGGCAGCTAAAGAAATCGAAGAACTCGAGAAATTCGGTTATGGCGAAATGCCGGTATGTATGGCTAAGACTCAGTACTCACTTACTGATGATCAGACAAAACTTGGACGTCCTACAGGATTCAGAATCACAATCCGTCAGGTTAACGTTTCCGCAGGTGCAGGCTTCGTAGTAGCTCTTACAGGCGAAATTATGAAGATGCCTGGACTTCCAAAAGTTCCATCAGCTGAAAAGATTGACGTTGATAACACAGGAAAGATTTCCGGATTATTCTAATCTATCTTTTGATTTTGTCAGCGAGGATTTGTTACACAATCAGCAAGTCCTCGCTGATTGTATTTTTGTAAAAGTTTCCCGTCCTCTACAGGAGGATGGGAAATATTAAAAAAGTAATATTGGAGGATTACAATGAACATTAGCGAGAAAACTCTCCCGGATTTTATAGAAGTATTAGCTTCCAAAGAAGCTGTTCCTGGTGGTGGCGGTGCTGCAGCTCTTTGCGGTGCAATCGGCACAGCTCTTGGCAATATGGTTGGTTCTTTAACAGTTGGAAAAAAGAAATATGCTGACGTTGAAGAAGAAATCATCGCTTTAAAAGCAAAATCAGATGCTCTTCAGAAAAGATTTCTTGAGCTTATTGATGAAGACGCTAAGGGATTTGAGCCATTATCAAAAGCTTATGGCCTTCCAGCTACAACGGATGAAGAGAAAGCTCATAAAGCAGAAGTTCTTGAGCAATGCTCAAAAGACGCTTGCCAGGTTCCTATGGAAATTATGGAATGCTGTGCTCAGGCTATCGACATCATTGCAGAATTTGCAGCAAAAGGATCTGCATTGGCAGTTAGTGATGCTGGTTGTGGGGCTACAATCTGCAAGAGCGCAATGTTTGCAGCTAGCTTAAATATTTTCATTAACACAAAGGGCATGGCTGACAGAGATTATGCAGCAGCTTTAAATGAAAAAGCTTTAAATATGCTTCATGAATCCGGTAATAAAGCAGATGAAATTTTTGGCGCAGTATACCAGAAATTACAGCCTGCGAAATAATAAAAAACAACCAAAAAGGCCCTATCTACCTATTATTATTTCGTGAATTATTCAAGTGTACTTTTTTGCTAAAAAGAGTATAATTCATAGGTTGTAGGGGACTATACGAGAAAAAATATCTTGCAAGACCTCTTGCAAGATATTTTTAGTTTCTCAAGAATTTTATTTGAACTAAGGAAATAAAAAATGGAAAAGAAGAAGAAAACTAGATTTTTTATTATCTTCGCCTTCATCTTTGCAATTTTAATTGTGGGGATTATTCTTACCGGTAATTTACTGCCAGAAGCTCCGCACGAAGAAATCAGTGTTGCGATGAAGGATGCAGTTCTGCATGAAACGTTTAAGATCAATCTTTTTGGATTACAGGTTAACCCAGCGGTAATTTCAGCATTCGTCGTATCGGGAATTCTGATTATTGCTGCTATTGTTATCCGAATTTTTGTTATTCCAAAATTTACGATTATTCCAGGTAAGTTCCAGATGTTGTTAGAGCAGGGCGTGGAATTATTTTCTAATATGGCGAAGGAAAATTCTCCGCATTGTCACAGCTTTATTGGAGGCTATATTTTTGTTGCTGGTGCGTATATCTGTATAGGAACCTTATTTGAATTATTAGGCTTACAGGCTTCCACTACTGTGGGAACAAGTATTGCTTTGCCTGCTCCTTTAGCAGATATTAATGGGGCCATTACGATGGGTTGCCTTACGTTCCTGGTTATTATGGGTGGCGGTATTGCACGGAATGGTTTGAAGGGACTTGGAAAAGCTTTAAAGGAATTCTCACTTCCAATCTCTATGAGCTTTCGTCTTTTTGGTGCATTGCTTTCCGGCGCTTTAGTTACGGATTTGGTTTATCACTATACTTTAACAAGCTATGTAATTCCTGTTTTTGTAGGTGTTATTTTTACACTGCTTCATGCTTTGATTCAGGCTTACGTCTTAACTACTTTGGCATCGACCTATTTCGGTGAGGTAACAGAATTTTCAGAGAAAAAAGTTAAAGTTCCAAAAGAGAAGAAAAAGAAAATAAAAGCGGAAAGAGCTTAAAAATATAAATTTAGTAGATAAAAGTGTTTTCACTTAGGAGGAAATAAAAATGACAAAGGTTGGTAAAAGAACAATAACAATTTTAGGTATTATCGCGGCAGCTCTGGCTCTTTGCATGGTAGTTCTTGCTATTACAACAAAGGCTGACGAAGTTGCAGCATTAGCAGCAGGCGAAGTTATTGCTCCACTCGTTGATAATCTTAAGAATGTAAAAGCTATTTCTGCCGCAGCAGTTATCGGTGTTGTTGCCGCAGCTGGTGCAATCGGTATGGCATGGGCTATTACAAAATCCATTGATGGTATTGCAAGACAGCCAGAAGCAGAAGGAAAAATCCGTACTGCTTTAATGTTGGGTCTGGTATTTATCGAGACTGCAATTATTTACGCATTAATCGTTGCTATTCTGATTATTTTCGTATTGTAATTTTAATTGTAAAGGCGGTTAGAAAAAATGACAGGAGTACCACTGAACATAGATTTTCAGCAGATTTTACTTCATTTATTAAACTTTGCTATTTTGTTCTTTGTTCTTTATCTGATTCTTTATAAGCCGGTTAGAAAATTTATTGATCAGAGAAACGCAAAATATAAAGAATTAGATGATCAGGCAAAAGCAAATCTGGAAGCGTCCGAAAAAGCGAAAGTTGAATATTTATATAAAATGGAGAATGCAGAAAAAGAAGCTGCAGCTGCTAAGGTAAAGGCAATGGACGAAGCCAATGAATATGCGAAAGAGCGTGTTAATGCTGCCCATGCTGAAGCAGAGCGGATTATTGCTAATGCACAAAATATGGCAGAAGCAGAAAGAGATAAAATCATCGCAGAAGCAGGGCAACAGATCGAAGATCTTGCGAAAGAAGCAGCAAAAAAAGCTATTTTTGAGAATACATCAGAAGCCATGGATAGTTTTTTAGATGCAGTAGAGGAAAAATAAATGACAGAAGAAAAGGCTTTTTTGTATTCTGCCGAAGCTCCGTCGGATGAGCAGAAGCAAAGATTTACAAGCTTTCTTAAAAAGAAATATGGTCAGGACATTGAACTGGAATGGGTCTGTGAGGCAGCTCTTGACAAGGGCTTTAAATTGGTTGTTGGGTCTGAGGAATATGATTGGAGCCGACAAGGACTTTATGAACAGTTTATCCATTCTTTCAATAAAGAAAAAAAAGCCGGAAAAGAATTAATCCCGCTTATTAAAGAAGAATTGCAGGAATGGGATGTGAAGGCTCTTCCTGCAGAAAGAGGAACAGTTGTTACTGTAGGAGATGGAATCGCACGAGTTTCCGGTCTTGAAAATGCTGAATATGGTGAAATATTGATCTTTGACTGTGGAGTACGGGGAATGGTCCTTGACTTAACGGAAGAAACGGTTGGTTGTGTTGTTTTTGGAGACGATCAGGAGATCCTTGCCGGAAGCAAAGTAAGAAGAACCTCAAGAACTGCCAGTGTTCCTATCGGAAAAGGTTATCTTGGTAGAATTGTGGATGCTTTGGGCTCACCGATAGATGGAAAAGGTGTAATTCCAGTAGAGGCGTACCGACCGATAGAGAATAAAGCCCCTGGAATCATTGAACGTAAATCTGTTAACCGGCCATTAGAAACAGGAATTTTATCTATTGATTCCATGTTTCCGATTGGACGAGGACAAAGAGAACTTATTATTGGAGACCGTCAGACGGGAAAAACAGCGATTGCGTTAGATGCAATCATTAACCAAAAAGGGAAGGATTGTATCTGCATATATGTTGCAATCGGTCAAAAAACAAGCAGCGTTGCTCAGTTGGCCGAAAACTTAAGAAAACATGGCGCTTTAGAATATACGATAATAGTTGCAGCAAATGCGTCAGACGCTGAACCAATGCAGTATATCGCACCTTATTCCGGATGCGCTATGGCAGAATTCTTTATGGAAAAAGGAAAGGACGTTCTTATCGTTTATGATGATCTTTCTAAACATGCAGTTGCATATCGTTCCATAAGTCTTCTTTTGGACAGATCTCCGGGACGTGAGGCTTACCCGGGTGATGTTTTCTATCTGCATTCCAGATTATTGGAACGTTCCGCTCGGCTGAGTGATGAAGAAGGTGGTGGAAGCATCACTGCTTTACCAATCGTAGAAACCCAGGACAATGACGTTTCTGCCTATATTCCTACTAACATTATTTCTATCACAGACGGACAGATTTATCTGGAGAGCAACTTATTCTTCTCCGGACAGAGACCGGCTGTAAATGTTGGACTCTCTGTTTCTCGTGTTGGTGGTGATGCGCAGACAAAAGCTATGAAGAAGGCAGTAGGAACCTTGCGTCTTGATTTAGCACAATTCCGTGAGATGGAGGTATTTACACAGTTCTCCAGCGATTTAGACGATGTAACGAAGAATCAGCTGACCTACGGGCAGGGATTGATGAAAATGCTGGTACAACCGCAGTACAAGCCTTATAGCCTTCATCAGCAGGTAATCATTCTTATTTCATCTCTTGCTCATGCCTTACAGCACATTAAAATAGAAGATATTTACCAATTTAATCAAGAGCTTTTAGCTCACTTTGAAAAAGATTACAGAGATCTTTGCCAGTCGATTGATGATAAGGGAATATTTACCGAAGAAGAAAAAGAAACTATCATAACATACGCAAAGAATTTCGCGGAAAAGTTCCATGTCTAATGCAAAAGAAATAAAAAACAGAATAGATTCGGTAAAAGATACGCAGAAGATTACGAATGCTATGTACCTGATTGCTTCCACAAAACTGAGGAAGGCAAGGTCTGATATGTTGCGTACAGATCCGTATTTTGAGACTTTAAAAGGCGAAATACAGCGCTTATTTAGCACGATAGACCATATAGACAGTAAGTTTTTTTTGCGAGAAGGTATGGATGATACCGGGGAAGATTTCAGCAGACCTGGAAAGTATGCCCTCCTAATAATTACGGCGGATAAGGGGCTTGCGGGCGCCTATAATCAGAATGTAATTAAAGAAGTACAGAAAATACTAGAATTACATAACGATTGTGATCTTTATGTAGTTGGGGAGTATGGACGGGAATACTTTGAAAGCCGTGGATTCGAAATAGAAAAGAGCTTTTTATATACTGCCCAGAATCCTAATATGGACCGGGCAAGGGAAATCTCCAGCTTGCTGATTGAACAGTATGTGGAAGGAAAATATAAAAAAGTTTTTTTAGTTTATACAGATTTCGGAAACGGGTTGGATCCGACGGCTCAGGCGAATCGTATGCTGCCGCTTCATCGTTCTCATTTTGAGAATGATGAGGAGAAAAAAACAGTGCATAGTGGTAATGATTTTGAGTATTTTCCATCGAAAAAAGATGTATTAGAGCATATTATTCCGAATTATATTACTGGATATATTTATTCTGCTTTAGTTGACAGCTATTGCAGTGAACAAAACGCCAGAATGATGGCCATGGATAGGGCTACCCAGAATGCTCAGGACATTTTGGACCGTCTAAATCTGGAATATAACCATGTTCGCCAAAGTGCAATTACACAAGAGATTATTGAAGTATCTGCTGGCGCAAAGAGCTTGAGAATGTCAAAGGATAAAAACAGAAATTAGGAGGAAATGTTAATGACAGGCAAGATTGTAGAACTATCCGGTTCTGTTGTTGATGTCGCTTTTGAGGGACAGTTGCCAAGAATTAAAGAAGCATTAACAGTTACAATAAACGGTGAAACAAAAGTTATGGAAGTTGCCCAGCATATAGGCAGCAATAGGGTACGTTGCATTATGCTGGCAGAATCCGAAGGCTTACGCCGTAATCTGGAAGTTACTGCTACGGGAAGCGGTATAAAAGTTCCTGTAGGTCAATGTACATTAGGACGGATATTTAATGTTTTGGGGGTAACCATTGACGGAGGCGAGCCGATACCGAAAGAACACGAAAGATGGACAATCCATAGAAAAGCACCGAGTTTTGAGGAACAGATGCCATCGATTGAACTTTTGGAAACCGGAATCAAAGTAATCGATCTTCTTGAGCCATATCCAAAGGGCGGAAAAATCGGCCTTTTCGGTGGTGCAGGCGTTGGTAAAACAGTTCTTATTCAGGAACTGATTCATAATGTTGCTATGGAGCATGGCGGATATTCCATTTTTACGGGAGTTGGAGAGCGAAGCCGTGAAGGAAATGATTTATGGAATGAAATGCGTGAAAGCGGTGTTTTTGATAAGACAGCATTAGTTTTCGGTCAAATGAATGAAGCTCCGGGAGTGCGAATGAGAGTAGGACTTACTGGGCTTACGATGGCGGAATATTTCCGTGATCATGAGCATAAAGATATTCTATTATTTATTGATAATATTTTCCGTTTTGTACAGGCAGGTTCCGAGGTTTCTACTTTACTTGGCCGTATGCCTTCCGCTGTTGGCTATCAGCCGACATTAGCCGCAGAAATGGGAGCTTTACAGGAGAGGATTACCTCTACTAGAAACGGCTCCGTTACCTCAGTTCAGGCTGTTTATGTTCCTGCGGATGACTTAACAGACCCGGCTCCAGCTACTACCTTCTCCCATTTGGATGCAACTACGGTATTAAGTCGAAAGATTGCAGAGCAAGGTATCTATCCGGCAGTTGATCCTTTAAATTCATCTTCCCGTATTTTGGAAGCAGAAGTTGTCGGGAAGGAACATTACGATACCGCAAGAAGTGTTCAGGAAATCCTGCAAAAATATAGTGAATTACAGGACATTATTGCAATTTTAGGTATGGATGAGTTAAGCGAAGAAGATAAGATTATTGTTCACCGCGCGCGTCGTATCCAACGTTTTTTGGCACAGCCGTTCCATGTTGCAGAGAAATTCACCGGTATGAAGGGCGTTTATGTTCCAATTGAAGAGACAATTCGAGGATTTAAGGCCATTGCTGAGGGTGAGTTGGATGAATATCCGGAAGGCGCTTTCTACAATGTAGGAACCATTGAGGATGTTAAGGAAAAAGCAGATAAAATGCTGAAGGAACAGATATAGTTTATGAAAACTTTTGACTTAAGACTATTAGCTTCAGACCGTGATTTTTACGAGGGACCATGCGAAAGTATTCAGGTTCCTTTGGAAGATGGACTTATTGGTATTTTACCGAACCATGAAGATATGATCTGTGCAGTTGTTCCGGGAGAAATAATCATGAAAATCCCATTTTCAGATGCTTTTTTTGGGGAGACGGAAATAGAAGCGGTCGTTACTTCTGGTATGATGAAAATTGAAAGTGGGTCTGTATTAATTTTGGTGGATTCGGTCGAGCTTCCAGAGGAGATTGATGAGAACAGAACCCGAAGAGCAGCTGAACGGGCAAAAGAAGAATTGTTGCAAAAACAGAGTATTCGTGAGTACAAATTGGCACAGAATCAGCTAGCGAGAGCTATGATACGGTTGAAATATAAAAAACACCAGGCAAAATAATGGAGGATGTTATGAAGGTTTTAATGTTTAATGGTTCCCCGAATAAAAATGGCAATACAGCTATTGCTTTAGCGGAAATGGAAAAAATATTCGAGGCAGAGGGCTTTGAATATGAAACCGTTATGATTGGTGATAAGACCATCCGTGGATGTATCGGATGTGGAAGTTGTCATATGGATCATAAATGCGTTACGGATGATATTGTAAACGAATGTCTGCCAAAATTTGAAGCAGCAGATGCAGTAGTTATTGCAAGTCCTGTATATTATGCATCCGCAAATGGTACATTAATTTCCTTTTTGGATCGTTTATTCTTTGCTTCTGGTTTTGATAAAACTGGTAAGGTTGGCGCTAGCGTATGTGTAGCAAGAAGAGGCGGTCTTTCTGCTACTTTCGATGAGTTAAATAAGTATTTTACTATCAGCAACATGCCGGTAGCTTCCAGTAGATATTGGAACAGCGTTCATGGACAGCTCCCAGGAGAAGCTGCAAGTGATGCAGAAGGTCTGGCTACCATTCGAACCTTAGCCAAAAACATCGTTTTCCTTTGCAGAAGTATTGAATTAGGTAAAGAAAAATATGGTCTCCCGGAGAAAGAGCCATTTGCAATTACGAACTTTGTCCGGAATGATCTGAAGTGATATTCCGGAATGAATCAATTATAAAAATTTCTTTATGACTGGGATTTTCTTTAAAATATAAGTAATGATCATACATACCACAAAAACCAAAACATCCAGAAGAAGGATGCCCAAAATGGAATTAAAAGCAAAAATTGATTTCATAAAACCAAGATGATACAGCTTATGATTTAAAAGAAAATGGATGAGATAAATGCCGAATGTGGTAGAGGAAATGATACTCAAGATTCTGGCAACTTTACTGGATATATTGTTTCTAAGCAGATATTTTATGATGATAAATATCGAAATAGACATGAGGATGACAGGGAAAGCATCCCAGGAATCTAAGGTGTATGAAATGGCATTATCGTGAATGTATGGAAGATACAGGGATAAAAACATCAGTGCGTAGGATATGAGGAAAGTCACGATCGATATAATAAAATGTTTTTTTGTGATTTCCAGTTTAAAAAGAAAATTACCACAGACCAGAAAAGCAATGACGGTCGGGAAAAAAGAAACAAGGAAATAAGTAGCAATAAAAATATTAAAAAAAAAAGAAATA
>JAKSRL010000066.1 GCA_024403635.1 Lachnospiraceae bacterium
TTCCGTTGATGGCAGCGACCTTCAGGTCGCTGTGCTGACGGACTACTTCCAGGGTCTGGGTTCCAATGGAACCGGTAGAACCTAAAATTGATATTGTTTTCATTGGTTAACCTATTATGTAAAGATAAATCGTTACTAAATATATGATCGGAGCTACCATAATGACACTATCAAAACGATCTAACACTCCACCATGACCCGGAATTAATTTTCCATAATCCTTTATGCCAACCTTTCTCTTAATAGCAGAGGCTGCAAGGTCGCCAATCTGACCAGCTGCGGCGCCAAACAAAGAAATAAGCGGGAAAATAAATACAGAATGATGGACATCCGGAATATACGGAAGGATAATAAAGGCATAAACTAACGCCAATAATGCCGCTCCTACAATACCTGCAATGGCACCTTCCACAGATTTCTTTGGACTTAAATTTGGAACTAACGGAGTCTTTCCAAATTTCATGCCAACCAGATATGCAAAGATATCACTGCCCCATGCAGAAATCAGAATCAACCATACCAGATATGCTCCTGATGGCGGATGGATTCTTAAAAGATAAATAAAGGACAGGGAAATTCCTATGTAAGCTACTTCAAAAAAGCCGGCAAATACCTGGTCCAACCGGTATCTTGGGAAGGTAAACACAAAGACCGCCAAATCCACTACCAGTAATATTCCAAACAAAATCAAGGCAAAATTTGCATTCTTTAACGTAATCAGTAAAACGTAATATAGTATGGTTACAATATATCCAGCCCAAGCGAAAACTCCCCAATGGAGTTCCAAGGCCCGGTTTAATTCAAACAAACCAATCAGAGAAATTGCAAGTAAAAAGCCCCATAAGTAATAACTTCCTAAAACAAGACAGGAAAGAAAAATTGCTGCTCCTACTACTGCACTTGCAACTCTTACCCAAAAGGACTTATTTGTTAATAATTTTTTATTATTATGATCATCCGTCATTTTTCAAAACCTACCTGAATTATTTTATATTACCGTATCTGCGATCTCGTCCGGAATATTTTTCAATGGCTTTTAATAACTCGTTTTTATCAAAATCCGGCCATGGCACTTCGGTAAAATAAAATTCTGTATAAGCCAACTGCCACATAAGGAAGTTGGAAAGGCGTTCTTCACCGCTAGTTCGGATTAAAAGGTCCGGATCCGGGAAATCTGCGGTATCTAAACTTCCGGAAATCAGTTCTCCATTGATGTCTTCTGGAGAAAGACTGCCTTCTTTTACTCTTTTCGCTATTTTTTTAACGCCTCTGACGATTTCGTCCCTGGATCCATAATTAATAGCTACAATAAACGTAATACCGGTATTATTTTTTGTTTTTTCTTCCAGGTTGTTTATTGCAGCAATAATATCTGGATCCAGCTTACTGCGTTCGCCAATCACGTGACACCTTACGTTGTTACGGTTACATTTCTCTGCCGCACTGATGAGGTAGTCACGGAACAAATTCATGATTACCTGAACTTCTTCCAATGGTCTTGCCCAGTTTTCCGTAGAAAAGGCATATACCGTAAGATATTTAATGCCCAGACTATCTGCGTCTTCCAAAGTCTGTTCAAGGACTTTGGCTCCCTGAGCATGACCATACGTTCTCGGCATGTGGCGCTTCTTAGCCCACCTGCCGTTACCATCCATAATAATCGCTACATGTTCCGGTATTTTTAAATTTTCCACATTCATGAAATACTATCCTGAAATTTCTGATAACTTATACAGCGTTCTTTAAAAACCACCGTATTATTAAACTGTCATTAATTCCTTTGATTTTGCTTCAACCTTTTTCTCGATTTCTGCAATATACTTATCCGTAAGTTTCTGCATTTCGTCTTCCAGGTCTTTGCCTTCGTCTTCTGATACTTCGCCAGCTTTTGCAATCTTCTTAAAGTTATCGATACCATCACGACGGATGTTGCGGATAGCTACTTTAGAATCTTCGCCTTTTTTCTTAACGTCTTTTACTAAATCTTTACGACGTTCTTCTGTAAGGTCCGGGAATACAAGACGGATGCTCTTGCCATCGTTCGTTGGGTTAATTCCGATATCAGATGCATTAATCGCTCTCTCAATTTCTTTTACCATTTTTGCTTCCCATGGTGAAATAACGATGCACTTCGGGTCTGGTACAGAAATATTACCTACCTGCTGAAGAGGAGTTGGTGTTCCGTAGTAATCTACTGTAATTCTGTCTAAAATGTGAGGATTGGCTCTTCCTGCACGGATTCCCTGGTATTCTTCTTCCAGATTATCAAGGGTTTTTAACATTTTCTCTTCATATTTTTCCAGTCTTTCGTTCATTTTTACTTCTCCTTATATTCATTAAATTCACTGATTATTTATCGCTCCGGGAAACCGGTTTCTTACTCATTTAAAGTTACATCGGTACCGTTGAATTTATCATCGGTCAAAGCATTTACGATAGAATTTTCTTCCTGAAGGGCAAATATTCTCATCGGAATCTGATGCTCATCTAAAAGCGCAGAAGCAGTTAAATCAATAACGCCTAATTTACGTTCTACGACTTCATGGATAGAAATCTTATCAAATTTCTTTGCATTTGGATTCTTTGCAGGGTCGCTGTCATAAACTCCATCAATATTTTTTGCTGCCAGAATAACTTCTGCATCCATTTCCATTGCTCTTAACACAACACCGGTATCTGTAGAGAAATATGGGTGTCCAGTTCCACCAGCGAAGAAACATACTCTTCCTTCTGCGAAATATTCATTTGCTTTGTCTTTGCTGAACAATTCTGTAAAGGTTGAGCACAGCCATGGAGTAAAAATCGCAGTTTTAATTCCTGCAGCGCGGAAATGTTCCGAAACATAAATACAGTTCATTACAGTTGCCAGCATACCAATAGAATCTGACTTTGGACGGTCAATCTGAAGGTTGCTCTTTCCTCTCCAGATGTTTCCACCGCCGATAACGATTCCTACGTTACATCCACCATCAATGATTTCTTTTACCTGGGCAGCAATACGTGCGATTTCTGCTTCGTTGTAACCGCCCTCTTCTGCTGCTAAAGCTTCTCCGCTTAATTTAAGCATGATTCTGTTATACTTTTTCATAACATTAACCTCTTATGTTTATTATTCTATTTCTTACCGAACCTTCGGTTCATTCCTAGTCATAGGCACTGAACGTTATTTCCGGAGTATCCGGTGTGATTTTAGAAAAGCCAAAGCCTTCCTCGATCAGTACCGGAAGAAGTTCTCTAAGTGCCTCTACGGTTGTGGTCTTTGCGTAGGAATCATGCATCAGTACAACCATTACTTCATCACTTTTCCCCCGCACTTGTTCCAATATATTATTCTTGATTTCTTCTTTATCTACCGTCACGCCGGCGGCATCCCCGGAGGATACATTCCAGTCAAAATGTTTTAATCCCACACTGTCCAGATATTCAATACAACTGCTGATGGAAACATTATGGACTTCGTTGTTGGTGCCTCCCGGAAACCGGTAAAGGAATAATTTATGTCCCGTCGCCCCTTCTACCAGATTTCTGCAGTAACTTACATCTTCTTTGAAGGAATCCAGATTCGCATAGACGATTCCATAATCATGGCTAGTGGAATGGACTCCGATTTCATGTCCCCGATTTAGGATTTCTTTATAATGGTCCTCTTCTCCCTCTATGGCTAATACAAAGAAGGTCGCTTTCACACCATATTGATTCAGAATGTCCAGAATTGCATCGGTATTTTCACTCGGCCCATCATCAAAGGTCAGATACAAGGTCTTTCCGTTTTTGCTTTTAATGACTCCATCTTTCGTCTCTGGTTTTTGTTCTGGCGAACTTTCTTTTTCGGTTATTGTTTCCGTAGGAACCTCTGTTTGTTGTTCCGTCGACGTCGGTTTCTCACTTACGGTCTTCTTATTCTCCGGCTGTTTATTGGCTAACGCCACTAGCACAAAGACGATTGCCGCAATAACTACCATGCACGCTCCCGCCATCAATAGTTGCCGTTGTAACAGTTTTTTTCTTCGTTTTGCATAACGTCTGTTATATGTTGTTTTTTTAGGGGTTCTTCGATTCATTTATTTCTTATTATCTTTTCGTCCTTGAATAAACCTATTTTTATAACTGCTCTTTAAACACCTTAAACATTCCTTCTTTCATCATATCATCAAACAGCTGGTAAAAATCATTTTTGCTGATGACATAATCGTTTGCCAGCCACCAACGTATTGAAACCAGATTGTTATAAGCAAATAAATTTGCAAAGAGAGAGGCCTTGAAAAATTTCTCACTATCTGTACTTATTTCCGGATGTTGCTCAACTTTTCTTTTCATGATATTTTCCGCAATTACCTCAATCATCTCATCAAAGATGTTCCGGTCAATCTGAGCCGTCCAGAGAATCTCGTAAATATCTTTTTTTGAAATAATAAAATCTACCGTTTTACGAAATGGCATCTTATATAAATCTTCGTTTATTGTATCCGGTTCTGCATCAATAAAAATAACATTATTCGCGACACGGAATTCTTCTAAAATCCGAGAAAGATATTTGTCCAAAAGTTCATATTTATCCCTGTAATGTTTGTAAAATGTGGTTCTGTTAATACGAGCCTTACTACATAAAGCCTCTACCGTAATCTTATTAAATGGCATCTTTTTCAGGTTCTCTAAAAGAGACTTGTCAATACTGTCCAGCGTTTTAATCACACGCAGGTCTTCTTTACCCATGAAAACATTTCTCCTTCCGCTTTATTCAACTTCATGTTGCATAAACCACATAAAAACTCAATCATATAATATCATTATTTTGTGAAATATGATAGTATTAATGGCGACATTTTTCTATTAAAATGACGTATATTTACTAAAACACTTCTTGGTCTTGGGAGACAGATTATGGAAAAAACTTCTTTTTTTACAAAGGATAAAACTTTCTATAAAACGCTATTCAGCATGCTTGCTTTTGTGGCACTACAGAACATCATTGCATATTCTGTAAACATGGCGGATAACATCATGTTAGGAAGCTATTCTCAGGCATCTTTAAGTGGTGCGGCTACGGTTAACCAGGTCTTTTTTATTGTCCAGCAGTTTGCACTTTCTTTTGGCAATGCCCTGGTAGCCTTGGCGGCTCAATATTGGGGAGCCAAAAAAGTAGAACCGATAAAGAAACTGACAGGAATCACTTTGAAAATCGGCGTTGCGGTAGGTATCGTTCTTGTAGTCATTTCCGCATGCATTCCTTCCGGATTGGTACGGATTTTTACCAATGAAGCAGATATTATTTCTGAGGGAACCAAATACCTGCTGCTGATTATGTGGACCTTCCTTCTTTACATCATTACGAACATTTTAATGGCAGCGTTACGAGCTGTCGGCACCGTTAATATTTCTTTCTATATTTCCATCGTTTCGTTAATTGTGAACGTTGGAATCAACTATGTTTTAATTTTTGGTAAACTCGGTCTACCGGAAATGGGTATTGTGGGTGCTGCCATCGGTACTTTAGTTGCCCGTGTTTTAGAACTGTTAATTGTTATCTTTTATCTCATTTTCAAAGATAAGAAATTATGCCTGTTCAAGCAGTCTCAAGAGGAACTGGAAGGTGCGGATCAGATAAAAGCCAAGCTTTCGTTCGCATGGCTTTTTGGAAATGATAAATTATTGTGGAAAGACTATATTAAAGTATATATTCCGATTATGTGTGCCTCCGTTCTCTGGGGAGTTTCTGTTCCAATGCAAACTGCCATCTTAGGGCATATGAGTCCGGATGCCATTGCAGCCAATTCTGTTGCCACTACATTCTACCAGTACCTAAAAGTTATTGTTGTAGCAATGAGTTCAACCAGCGCTGTCATGATAGGACAATCCATTGGACGCGGTGAAATGGGACAGATTAAGAGTGATGGACGTACTCTTTCCATTATCGACGTAGGAATTGGGTTGGTATTAGGAATCGCTCTTGTTCTCTTAAAGGATCCTCTTCTGACTTTATATAATCTAAATGATAATGCCACGGAACTCGCAGGAAGACTGATTCTTATTATGGCGGTAATTATGGCCGGAATGAGTTATCAGATGCCGGTAAGCTTCGGTATTATACAAGGCGGTGGAGATGCAAAATTCACCATGGCAATGAATTTAATTTCAACTTGGCTGATTGTTATGCCATTAAGCTTTATGGCTGCCTTCTGGTGGAAATGGCCAGTAGAATGGGTAGTTGTTGTGGTACAGTCCGATCAGATTTTCAAATGTCTGCCAACATTTATTCACTTTAGAAAATATAAATGGATGAAGAAACTCACCCGATAAAACGGCATAAAAAAATCGGGGTGACGCGATTTGAACGCGCGACCTCTTGCTCCCGAAGCAAGCGCTCTACCAAGCTGAGCCACACCCCGTTGTACTTTCAGCACGAAAGTTATTTTACTACCTTATCACATAATAATCAAGCATAAAAAAGATGCAAACAGGGCCATGCTTAGCATGGCCCCTAAAAAAAGGAAGAAGAATAAGGTTTACTTTATCAACAGAATCTGCTGATTTTGACAAAAGTTTAATTAATCAATCGTAATAAGTTTCGGCTGCTCTGGAATAATTTCCGGTGCTTTCGGAATATTAATTGTTAATACTCCATCTTTATATGCTGCGGATATGTTCTGCTCGTTCGCATATTCGCCTACATAAAAGCTTCTCTTTGCAGAGCCCTCAAAACGCTCTTTTCGGATGAATTTTCCATCGCTACTCTGTTCTTCGGTTACATTTGATTTCTTAGCGGAAACAGTCAAATAACCGTCTTTCAACTCAATCTGGATATTTTCCTTCGGTACGCCAGGGAGATCCATTAAAACCTCAAAATCATTTTCTTTTTCTCTTACGTCCGTTTTCATTAATCTGGAACTATTTACCTGATCTACAGCTCCTGCAAAAGGATTTTTAAAAAAGTCATCCCAAAAATTATCTCTTCTTGCTAAATACATATCTATTACCTCCTAAGTTATCTTTTCTACTTTCCGGCACTTGTGTTGTGCCTCTTGTTTTATTTGATATATTTTATATATTTGTTATATCTGCATTATAACACTATTGTTAGCACTGTCAAGTATCGAGTGCTAATTAATTTGTGATTTTTCTATGAACAATCTTTGCCACTTATATAACTTATATAAAAGAAAGGGAACCGATAAACGGTTCCCTTTAATCTGAATAAATAAATATAATTCGTTCCAATTAAGCCATATTAGCTTTCTCTTTTAAGCCTTTTGCCTTCTTAGGTTCGGATAATCTCTTCTGTGAGAAGATTTCGAAGTTCAGTTTCTTTTGCAGAGTTCCAATGATTCCGTCCGGAAGGAAAATAATTACTAAGATAGCAATTGCACCTAATATAATATTTGACCAACTACGTAGAAATTATACCACTATCGCATAATTTCTACAATGTGTAATCCCATATGGACTTATGCTTGTTCAATAAAGTTCTCTTGATCAAGTGACTCCTCCGGAACTAACTCTTCACCATATAAAGCGTTCAGTTTCTTCTTTACAAGAATGAAATAGATAATAACAATAATGTTCTGAACAAAGGTGGATGTTGGTGTCGACAAACCAATCAGGAACAGGGAGCCGTTTCCAATTGCTTTAAATAAAAAGCAAGTTGGCACTCTAACTGCAACTCCGATGAAGCCTTCAATCATTGTAACCGTAGTCTTTCCGCAACCGTTTAAGAACCCGATAAAACAGAAATAGATGGACGTCAGGAAGGTATCGATACCAAAGGCTTTCAGGTATTGGGCCGCTGCAACAATAACCTCCGGGTCTTTCGAGAAAATCTGTGTCAGCCATTCCCCGTGAAGAATTGAAAAATAACCCATAATTGTTGCAAAAACTAACGAAGTCCAAATACCATGAATCATTGCCTTGGTAGCTCGATTCATTTTCTTTGCTCCGATATTTTGTGCGGAAAAAGCGGACATGGACTGCATATAAGCGCTTGGGAACAGCATAATGAATCCTGTAAGTTTCGAAGATACACCTACTCCTGCAGATGCAATAAGTCCCAAAGAATTCGTTACTGCACTGGTTACCAAAAAAGAAGATGATACAACAATTTCCTGTAAAGCCAGCGGAATTCCCAATTTTACAATCTGACCAATGATCCCTAATTTCAGTTTTAAACTTTCCTTGTTAAAGGCAAATGGCAGACCTTTCTTTTTGATCCACCATAAAGATATAATTACACTGATACCTTGTGCAAAAACTGTTGCAATCGCAGCTCCTGCAGCACCCATATGGAATACTGCTACCAAAAGCAGATCGCCGGCAATATTTACCACACATGCAATCGCTACAGTAATTAACGGAGTGGTAGAATCTCCGATTCCCCGGAAAACAGAACCAAGTAAATTATAGGCTGCAATAAAAACGAAACCGATACCACAAATTTTTGTATAACTGATTCCTTCCGGCATTGCCTCTGTTGGTAACTGAAGGAGTTCTAATACGGGTCCTGCAAGAATAAATAAAACTACCGAAATGACAACTGCGATTGCTGCAAATAACCAAATACTGCTACCAACTACTTTTCCTGCTTCTTTTGTTTTCTTCTGTCCAATCAGGTGGCCCAAAAGAATCGTTGTTCCCATGGCAAACCCACCAGTTACGATGGTGACACTATGGGTTAATTGTGTTCCCATAGCTACACCAGAAACACATTCTGTTGTAGCAAACTGACCTACAATAAGTAAATCAACAGCTCCATATAATGCTTGAAGAATTAAAGCTCCAAAAACTGGTAAAGTAAATTTTAAAAGAGGTCCTAAGATTGGACCTTCTGTGAAATTGTTAACCTTTGCTGTCTTTTCCATTTCTGTCCTAAAAATCAGGCTCAGGCCATTCAGCCTGAGCCTTAAATACTTTAATTACTAGTTAAGAATTACTGCATCTGTTTTGCAACTTCTTCTGCAAAATTTTCCTGTTTCTTTTCAATACCTTCACCGGTTTCGAAACGAACAATCTTCTTGATAGAAAGTTCAGGATTTACTGATTTCAGATATGCTGCTACCGACTGCTTTCCGTCTTCTGCTTTTACATAAACCTGATCTAACAGACAGATGTCTTTTAACTGTTTTGCAAAACGACCTTCTACTAAACCGTTGAAAATCTTATCGCCAACAATTGCTTCTTTTTCTTCGTTTGCAAGACCTGCTAACTGAGCCTTAGCTGCGTCAGAAAGGAAGTTGAACAGATAGTTCATGTTGTTCTTCTGCTCTCCGTAGATCTTGATGTCTTCGTCAGACCATACTTTTTCATCACATGCTCTTGCAATTAATCTATTCAGGATAGGTTTTGGAAGAGTGTCAGGCGTATTAAGAGCACCGTCAATTGTGATTCCTTTCAGATTTGCTAAAGCTTCATCCGACATATCAGCACGGCTGATGTACTCTGGGTTCATAGCTGCAACCTGCATAGCAATGTTCTTCAGAGCTTCTTTGTTAGCATCATCGTTTACTGCTTTTGCTTCAACGAGAACGCCAATACGTCCACCACCGTGAATATAAGGAACTACTACATCATCAGAAACGATTTTCTCGAATCTACGGATGGAGATTTTCTCTCCGATAGTAGCAATCATATTTACTAATGCATCATTCACAGTCTTTTCTGGATCTTCAAGCCATTTTTCTGTAAGAAGAGCTTCTACATCTTTTGCATCGCTTGCTGCAATCTGTTTCGCAACTGCTTCTACATAGTTCTGGAATTTTTCATTCTTAGCTACGAAGTCTGTCT
>JAKSRL010000067.1 GCA_024403635.1 Lachnospiraceae bacterium
TTACTTCCACCGTGGATTTGTCTCTATCCGGAGAGATCAGCATATTGTTGACTTGCTTCGCAAATCCCCGAAGATTATTCGGCCGGCGTAACAGGATGACTTCGAATAATCCATCCTGAAGGTCTACGTTTTTTCCTGTGATTCCGCTGAATCCGCCGACGCTGAATGTGTTGGTTACCATACCCAGATAGTAATCTCCTTCTTCCCTTTGGATATTTCCCTCTTCATCTTCATACTGTACTTTCAGGTTGTAGGACTCCAAATGAATCAGAGCCTTTACGCCTTCAGAAATATAGGCGGCACGGCCAAATTCCTTTTTCAAATCCTGGGGCGTGAAACAAGAAACTGCAGACAGCTTTCCAAAGGAAGTAACATAGGTAAAATACTGATCGTTCATACGACCGATGTCCGTAGGAAAATCCATTCCCAAAGCAGCAATATTAACCGCCTCCAAGATGTCCTTTGGTAGGCCAAAGGTCTTGCCGGTATCATTCGTGGACCCCGTAGGAACAAATCCCACCGGTTTTCGCTCGCTTTCCTCCAGTTCCATCATGGCAGATACGGTTTCACTTAAAGTTCCATCACCTCCGGCACATACAACCATATCAAACTCGCTGGCACGTTCCATGATTTCCCGCTTGCCATCCTTTGGAGCCTTGGTCTGGTACATCGTAATAGCCCATCCCCACTTTTTAAAAGCAGCCTTTATTTGATTGATATGTTTTACGACCTTGCCTTTTCCGGCTTTTGGATTGTAAACAAATAATAATCTGTTCATGTTAAAATACGGATTTTGTATATTCTTCCAACCATTTCTGGGTTTCGTTATCTAAGTATCCTTTTTCTGTTTCATAAACGGATTTATGGTAATCATTCAGAAGCTTCTTGTCTTCTTCTGTCATATACTTCGTATCAATCCCATCCAAGTCGATTGGAATAAAGGTCAGATTTTCAAACTGCATAAATTTACCATCTTCTGTCTCCATGTACGGAACAACGATCATTTCATTTTCAGTACGAATTCCAAACTTGCCTTCTCTATAAACACCAGGCTCATTGGTTACTACCATGCCCTCTTTGAATACGGCGCTAGGACCAGCATCATTAATGCTCCAACGGATGTTGTGAGGTCCTTCATGTACATTTAAGATATGACCTACACCATGGCCAGTACCACATTTATAATCCATACCTTCTTTCCACATTGCTTCTCGCGCACAGATATCTACGTTCTCACCTCTGCAGCCTTCAATGAATTTTGCATTCAGAAGACGCAACATAGAAACCGCGGTTAAGGTAAAGGCTTTCTTTTCTTCTTCTGTTAACGCGCCAAGAACGAAAGTTCTGGTAATGTCGGTGGTTCCGTCTTTATACTGTGCACCGCTATCTACCAAGAGCATGCCTTCTGCTTCAATTTTCTTAGCAGTTTCCGGAGTGGCTGCATAATGCATCATCGCTGCATTTTCTTTATAAGCTGCAATGGTTCCAAAAGAACGGTCTAAGAACATATCGCTTTCTGCACGAAGACCTGTCAGATATTTATCGACGCTGTCTTCATCCATTTCGATTTTTCCCACGTTTTCTTTCAGCCATTTCATAAACTTGATTTCTACTGCAGAATCTCTTCGTAAAGCTTCCTTCAGACATGCAATTTCTGTTTCATTTTTCACGCCCTTCATCAAAGTAGATGGGTTTTTGATATCGATGATCTTCTGGCCCTTATCAACGAAGTAACGATAGGTATCATAGCTGATTCTACTCAGGTCCATGAGAATATTATCAAATTCTACGCTTTCATCTTTGTACCAATCTTTTCCATAGCCTTTTCCGTTAGTGAAAAGATGAGCAATACCTCCGCTGATAACTGCAAATCCATAAGCAACTGGATTGCAAGGAATATCGTTCGCACGGATGTTGAAAATCCATGCAATATCATCTAAGGAATTCAGAAAATAACCATACGTTCCGTTCTTTACACCATAAGAACTATCGTCAATTGCTTTCTCCAGTTCTTTGCGGATTCTTGCCAACTTGGATTCGCTGGTTTCACCACAAGCCTCTAGTGGCATCTGCCAGGTTTCGGAGAAGTTCTGTGCCGGACGGTCGGTCCAGATTTCACCAATCAGGTCTCTGTCATAAA
This sequence comes from Lachnospiraceae bacterium, assembly GCA_024403635.1. Lineage (GTDB taxonomy): Bacteria > Bacillota > Clostridia > Lachnospirales > Lachnospiraceae > RGIG5612. The sequence continues at coordinate 2,141 of JAKSRL010000067.1, forward strand.
CAACTTTTTTCGCTTTCCGTCCGATTCGTTTTGCAAAGTTTGCATTTACAACACTTCCATCAAAGCCTAAAACTTTTCCTGCTGCCTGCTCTACTAAAAAGTCTGCAGGTTCTGGAATTTCCGGTCTTCCCCATTTCATTAATGTGATTCCACTGCCTTCAATCTGATTTGCAGCTTGAATGTAATAACGACCGTCAGCAAAAAGCCATGCTTCGTCCTGAGTCACAATTACATGTCCTGCACTGCCTGTAAATCCAGAAATAAAGCTGATACATTTAAAATGGGATGCTACATATTCGCTGTTATGGCAATCGCTCATTGGAATATAGTAAACATCGATGCCTGCTTCTTTCATTAACTTTCTTAATTCACTGATTCTTGTTTTTACATCGCTCATTTTAATCCAAGCTCCTTTATTACTTCATTTGCCATCAGCATGCCAGCCGCCGCTACCACCGGTGCTAAAGAGCCAATGGTTTTTCTTTTTTCCGTTCCTTCCCCTTCCGGCTTTATCGCCGGTTCCGTAGAAAATACTACTTTAACATTATGTATTCCACGTGACTTCAGCTCATGGCGCATAACCTTCGCCAAAGGACACACATTGGTTTTGGAAATATCTGCTACACGAAAGGACATCGGATCCATCTTGTTTCCTGCTCCCATGCAGCTAATGATAGGAACCTTTGCTTCTTTCGCCTTCTCAATGATGGCAATCTTGGCAGCAACCGTATCCACCGCATCGATAATGTAATCGAACTGTGTGAAATCAAAGCGGTCCGCCTCTTCCGGCAGGAAAAACACCTTGCACGTTTCCACCTCAGCTTCTGGATTAATGCTTAATACTCGTTCTTTTCCTAACACTACTTTCGGTTGTCCAATATTATCCATAGTGGCAATAATCTGTCGGTTTAAATTGGATAAGGAAACATCATCTCCATCCACTAACAGAAATGAGCCAATACCAGTCCGTGCTAAAGCCTCCAGGCAATAACCACCGACACCGCCAATGCCGAAAAGGGCAACCTTTGCATTCTTTAATTTTCCAACTGCGGCTTCGCCTAAAACCAGCGCAGTCCTTGAAAAGCGTTCGTCCATTATTCCATATCTGCCCAGAACTTCGCAGTTGCAACCGCACGGTTCCATCCTTTTATTTTTATATCCCGCTCTTTTTTACTCATTTCCGGAGTAAAAACTTTTGCGATTTTCTGATTCTTTTTTAACTCTTCTTCGCTTTCCCAATAACCAATCGTAAGACCTGCTAAATAGGCAGCTCCTAACGCGGTATTTTCTACCATCTTCGGTCGCTCAATGGTTGTATTTACAATATCGGACTGGAACTGCATCAGCATATTGTTATTGCTGGCTCCCCCATCAACCTTCAAAGATTGTAACTTGCATCCGGCATCAGCTTCCATAGCCTTGATGCCATCATAAGTCTGATAACAGATGGATTCCAAGCAAGCTCTGGTAAGGTGATTCTTGTTAAATCCTCTGGTAATTCCTACCATGGTGCCTCTTGCCTCCTGGTTCCAATGAGGAGCTCCTAACCCGGTAAAGGCGGGAACGAAATAAGCGCCTTCTGTATCATCTACCAGCTTCGCTGCTTTTTCACTGGCGCTGGACTTTTTCACTACTTCCATTTCGTCTCGAAGCCATTGCACAACTGCTCCACCAATAAAAATACTGCCTTCCAGAACATAGTCTACCTTTTCACTACATCCGGCAGCGATGGTGGTTAAAAGGCCATTCTTTGATTCAATGGCTTTCTCTCCTGTGTTCATCAATAAGAAACAACCGGTACCATAGGTATTCTTTACATCGCCTTTATTGAAACCGCAAAGGCCGAACAAGGAAGACTGCTGATCTCCAGCCACACCACAAATTGGAATCTCTCCATTAATCAGCCCTGAAGCTGTTTTACCAAACATATATCCGGACGGATGAACTTCCGGTAACATAGATTTTGGAATGCCGAAGTAGTCTAAAATTTCCTCATCCCAGCATAATTTCTTTATGTCGAATAGCATGGTGCGGGAAGCGTTGGTATAATCCGTGGCATGAATCTTTCCGCCGCTTAAGTTCCACATCAGCCAGGTATCTATGGTTCCAAAAATCAGTTCTCCAGCTTGTGCAGCCCTCTTCGCACCCTTTACGTTTTCTAAAATCCATTTGATTTTTGATGCACTGAAATAAGCATCCGGAACTAATCCGGTACGATCCTTTATTTTCTGCTGCATTTCTTCCGGAATGGCGTCGATAATCGGAGCCGTTCTTCTACACTGCCAAACGATGGCGTTATAAACTGGTTCGCCCGTCTTTTTATTCCAAACAACGGTAGTCTCTCTCTGGTTGGTGATTCCGATGGCAGCGATATTATCTATCGTCGTTCCAAGTTTCATCAAAGCCTCTGCTGCAACGCCGATCTGCGTGGACCATATTTCTTTCGGGTCATGTTCTACCCAGCCCGGCTGTGGATAAATCTGTGTAAACTCTTTCTGACTAACACTGACGATTTCACCTTTTTTATTAAAGAGAATGCACCTGGAACTGGTGGTTCCCTGATCCAGAGCCATAATATATTTTTTCATTCGCATGTCCCCCATAAATATACAAAGTTATTATAACATCTTAATCATCTTCAGTTAAGAGTCAGATTACTTTTTTTCAATCTGATTTCTGGTGCATATTTCTTTATATTTAACTCACCGAATACCCATACAAAAATAAATACGCTGACCGCGGAAAGACGATGATCAATAACAAATAAGGTATGTCAATTATCACAACATCACATACCTTTATCCGCATTTTTCGGGTTTAATGAGCTTTTTACCACATAGAAAGCGTATTCTTATTTCTGGTGGGGGCATAAATAGCCTTTTACCCTGATTTTTTAGCGATTTTTCGCTTATTTTCCACATAAAATCCCCAATAGTCTAAGCCAGTGGGGGCATTTTACGGAAATTCTCCCCCACCAATTTATAAACATCGCTCGTAGTGTGGAATTTTTCGTTTTTTCCTAGTTTTTTATCTAAAAATGCGGTGATTCCACCCCCATTGGTTACGTTTTTGCATGCATTGTGTGGAAGTTGCCAATAATAAGTTGCAAGTCTTTTTACTTAATTCAAATCACCGAAAGCCGCACAAGGCGGCGTTTCGGGATTGTCTTTCGGTCATCAAGTGCATTCGTGCAAGCACGATGCACTTTCCTCGTCGCTGACGCAAAAAAGGGCGCCCTCATAAAGAAGGCGCCCTTGTAATCGTTCTATTATTCCAAGAATCCACCGATGATTTCCTCTTCGCCCTCTTCCTCAGTGAGTCCTAAGGTCATGAGCTTAATCAACTGCTCGCCTGCAATCTTTCCGATGGCGGCCTCATGAATTAATGCTGCATCTAAATCATTCGCAACAATCTGAGGTGATGCGCTGATTTTCGCATTGTCCATGATGATGGCGTCACATTCGGTATGGGAAGCGCATTTTGCATTACCAACAATGTCTGCCTTAAAGGTCTGGGTGGAATCATCCTTTGCAACGGCTCTGCTAATCAAGTCGCATGAGGAACCCAGACCGTCCATAAGAACGCTGAATACCGCATCTGCGTGCTGGTTTCCATGTGTCATCAGCTTATCTCTTACAACAAGCTTCGCTCCTTCGCCCTTCAGAACGGCTTTGGTATCACGTAAGGTATCGTCGATTCCTTTAATCTGAGTGGTTTCCATTTCCATGTATCCGCCTTCTTCAATCTCTACGATTGTGGTCGGATTCATGATATTTTTTCCCGGAGCATTCGGGTCGTTTTCGCCGTAATGCTTTTCAATATATTTTACTCTGGCATTCTTTCCTACGTGGAAGGAATGAATTCCGTCGTGCTGACTGGTCTGGTCGCCACAGTTGTGGATTCCGCAGCCGGCAACGATCGTAACATCGCTGCCCTCGCCAATGTAAAAATCGTTATAAACTAAATCTTTCAAACCGCTCTCACTAATGATAACAGGAATATGAAGACTTTCATTTTTTGTGCCTGGCTTAATGATAATATCAATGCCTGGTTTGTCTTCTTTGGAAACAATATCTATATTAGCAGTCGTATTGCGGCTTTCGGTTTTTCCGTTGGCACGGATATTGTATGCGCCCTCCGGAACCTCATGAATGTCAGCAACTTGCTGAAGTATATCTTTCTGAATTTGATCCATCTTGTACCTCTTCTATTAATCCTGATAAAATTTGCAGCCTGCAGTTCCTTTAAGTAATTCCGGTAAAATCTCGTCCTTCTTATCGTAAGCTACGATTTCTCCATCCTTAATAACTACGATTTCATCTGCAATATCAAGAATTCTTTCCTGATGGCTGATAATTAAAATGTTGCGGTCTCTTTCCGCTCTCATCTTTTCAAACACTTTGATAAGGTTGGAGAAGCTCCACAGGTCGATGCCTGCTTCCGGTTCATCCAAAACGCTTAATTTCGTATCTCTGGCAATTAACTGTGCAATTTCAATCCTCTTAAGCTCGCCACCAGATAAGCTGCCGTCTACATCTCTGTCAATGTAGTCTCTTGCACAAAGACCTACTTCGCTTAAGAATTCGCAAGCCTGTGCAACCGTAGTTTCTTTCCCTGCTGCCAGAGTCATTAAATCTTTTACTTTAATACCCTTAAATCTTACAGGGGACTGGAACGCAAAACTGACTCCCACTATCGCACGTTCCGTAAGTGACATATGGGTAATATCCACACCGTCAAACAGCAGTTGCCCTTCCGTTGGCTCATAAATACCTACGATTAATTTCGCCAAAGTAGATTTGCCGCCACCGTTTGGTCCGGTAATGGCAATGAATTTTTTATCATCAATCTTTAAACTGACGTTTTTGATAATTTCTTTATTTGCATTATTTTCGTCTACAACCTGAAACGAAACATTCTTTAATTCTAACATTCATCCTCCCAATACGTTACGGAACCGTTTCCGTTTTCCGCTTCTATTTTCGCCATAGCACCATTTATCATAACAAACTGTGGGCCCTTATGTCCAATATCCGCATCCATGATGATCGGAACATTTAAGTCTCCCAAACGTTCCATCAAAACATCCTTGTAGGAAGGGAGTGGCGTTCCATCATAGTTTTCTGCTTTATAGAACAGCGGCCGTCCAAATACAAAGCCTTTTATTCCTTCAAACCAACCGGAGATTTTTAATTTCCACAGACCTTCCATCAGCGATTCAAACCCTAAGTCGAAGCTTTCCAGATACCAGATGATTCCGTCATCTTTATATTTTTTCACAAAGTCCCTGGTGCCATCAAAAGGCGTTCCACAGATGTTTAACAGCACATCCAGACATCCGCCAATTAACCGGCCTTCCATAGATACCTTGTTTCCGTCTAAGGTTTTCCATTCCACAGGAACCGTAGCATCATAGCCTTCCAGTCCAGTTTCATAGGTTCCAAAACCATCTTGATAAAAATCAAAACTTTCTTGTTTCTTTACCCTTCCTTCTAAAACCCCGAAACCTCTTTTCACACTGATGTCCCAAGGTTCCATGCCAAAGTCAGAAAAATTGCAGCCATAAACCGTAGCCACATCCGCCTTGGTGGTCAGATAGTAAAGGAGGGAGGTGTTGTCCGAATAGCCCTGAACCCACTTTGGATTCGTGCAGAAAGCTTCCAAATCCACGTAAGGGAGCATTTCAGCTAAGAAGTCTCCTCCTCCGGCGCTGATGATAGCTTTCACCTTTTCGTTCTTTACCAGTCCGTTAAACTGGTCTGCTTTTTCTGCACCGCTTCCGCTTCGTCCGAAAGCATCGGCAGCATGAAAAACATTCTCCGTAAAGGTCACATCGTAGCCCATAATTTTCAACGTTTTGGCACCATGCTCAAAACGAACCCGATCCAATTCATCTTCTGCCGGATGACTCATGGCCGTTACGCCGATTCCATCATTCTTTTTCAGATATCTTGGAAAAACCATCGTCTTTCGCACCCCCATAATATAATAATTTTATCAGTTATACCTTCTTTGTCAAATTATTATTTCAGGCGAATTTCTTTTCCCAATTCCGTAGAATACAGAATCATTTCCGTAACCTTTTTGCCCTTTGCTGCCTCTAAAGCTTTGGCATACGCCTCCTGTTGCGGCGCATAAATATGAGTATAATGGTCTTCTTCGGTATTCCGGTCGGTTTTGTAATCTACCAAAATAATATTTCCGTCTTCCTCGAAGAAAGCATCAATAATTCCCTGTATCAGACGTAACTCGCCTTTGTCCTCTATGCCCATAACGAACTGCTGCTCCCCATAGAGGCTATGGTTCTCGTAAGCCTTCTTCATACGAAGTCCTAAATCCGATTTTATGAATCGTTCAAAATGCTCCGGCTGGATGAGTTTTTTCTGTCCCTCTGTAAGTAAGCCCTTCTCTGCCAACCGATTCAGCTGACCGGAAACATCATCGTTTTCATAATCCCAAAGTTCAAAAACTTTATGATATACGGTTCCTCGTTCTGCTGCTTTGGAGAGGTTGCTTTTCTCGGCTTGGAAGGCTTTTGGCTCTTCCGTTTCTTTTTCCCGCTCACTATCAAAGGCCAAGTCTCCGCCTATGCCGGATTCTTCTTTTTGCTCCAACTGGGAGGCGGTCATTTTTACCTGCGTCTTCGTAGCCTCTTCAAAAGGATATACATAGCTAAACAAGTCTTCTGGAGATTCCTGTGCAGAATCAATGATTGCTTTTAATGCGGCTTTCTTTTCTTCCACATGGAACAACTCCGTTACCCGCTCTACTTCAATATCTTCGATGGATTTGATTTCCCATCGAAACGGAACATCGGTCTTTTTCGTCAGACAGTCGCCAATCAGATTCATATAACTTTTATCGGATAAAATGGTTGCCTCGGACATTGGAGCCGGCAGATTATCGCAGCCCTTTTCTAGCTCCCAACGGGCGATTTGTTTCTGCATCCTTCCGTCGGTTCCGGAAATAAATAGTTTTTCTTTCGCACGCGTCAAAGCTACATACAGCAGCCGCATCTCTTCTGCATAAAGATCTCTCTTTTTCTTTTCTATAATGGTCTCCATAAGGAGGGTTCTTCGTTTTGTTTTTTTCTCTACGTCCCGGATTTCAACGCCTATGCCTAAGTCTGCATCAAAAACAATCGGTTTGCTATTGTCCCGATCGTTATATTGCTTTCCAGCGGTTGCCAGAAAGACCACCGGAAATTCCAGTCCTTTGGATTTATGGATCGTCATTAACTGAACTGCATCCAGATCTGCATTTACAACCTGCGCCTGTCCGAAATCCATGTCAACTTTTTGGATTTCTTCAATATAGCGGATAAAATTGAACAGTCCTGTGTACGTTCCTTTAGAGAAATTGGAAGCCAGACTCTTTAAAAATTCTAGATTTGCCTTCCGGCTTTCTCCCTGTGGCATTGCAGAAACGATATTATTAAGGCCCGAATCTTCCAACACATAATCCATGAAATACGGAATGTCAAAATAGTCGGATCGGGAACGGTATACTTCTAGTTTTTCTATAAACCGGTGGATGGCCGGGTCCTGTTCCCCCATAGCCAGACAGCCCTGATACATGC
>JAKSRL010000068.1 GCA_024403635.1 Lachnospiraceae bacterium
CGTTTTTAATTCAAACTACAGCTCGAAGCCTTTCTTCAAGCATGCAAAAATAGATATTATATGCATACAGGCGCGACAAATTCTGATTGGTCAATGCATATCGGATTATTGTGTTCAAAAGCAAATAATACTTCCTGATCCTTCCGTGTCTTTTGCGAGAGCCGGGGGTTTTTTCTTGTCTTGAAGCGATGATATTTTCCGTTTATTTGTATTCTACCGTTGCTGGTATATCCAAACAGAAAAATTAATGGTTATTCAACTTTCGGGTCCGTGCTGAAAATATCATTATCTATAAGTAATAGAAAAATTAATGGTTATTTAACCTAGCCTTCATTGCGTTCCTTTTTTTATCTATATGTAATAGAAAATTTAATGGTTATTCAACAAACCATGTAGGTCGACTGATTGTCTGATCTATAAGTAATAGAAAATTTAATGGTTATTCAAGTTTTGATGACTGGCCTGGATGGAATTGATCTATAAGTAATAGAAAATATAATGGTTATTCAACATAACATACCATCAAAACAAACAATTGTTACTTGCTTAAACACGGAAAAGCATCCAAAAGTTTCAGAGTTTTCTATTTTTATGAATACCATTCATCGGTTTCTTATATTAAGACTGAGGATTGTAATTCTGCTCTGGCTGTCTTGTATTTGTCAATGTGCTACCAGTCTTTACTGGATTTCGTTCCACCAGTCTTCGGCTGTGATTCCGATGGTTACAGTTTCGTCAGGACATCCGTGAATCCTATCCAGTATCATTCTTCCCTTGCGAGCCATGAGACGTGCAGCGAGTACATCCGCATCTACGCCTTCCTTTCGAGAATCGTAATAACGGCCTTTTTCATTTTTTACCGGTGAAAGAATGAAGGATGCATCCTCTCTCATATCTTCATATTCCGTACTTACAATCACCTTGAATGCACTGATGAACTTTCCCCAAAAACTATCGTTATCTTTGTCCAAGATGTCTTTCAGCATATGTTCGGAGAGAGCCACAGTATTTTCAAGGAAGAGCTGCTTGAGGGCTTCCGTTGCATCGTATCCCACATCATACCATTTCTGAGTGTCAATGCGCTTAATTCTGCGGACTCTCCCTCCTTCGGAGCTGACAGTCCATCTACTCTGTTTGAGTCCAGTAATCCCATAATCAGCATAATCAAATTCGAAAAAGAAAGTGTCGTGTTCTTTATCGTAGGAAATATCCTTCATCCTGGAAAGGAAAATTTTTCGTTCCGTCTTGGTGTCAAGGTTGCCGAAACGGAACAAGTTGGAAAATCCTGTTGTCGGATCAATTCCTCTCGTTCTCCAGCTCGTGACATTAAACATCAATCCGTTCTGGAATTTGTTCCTACTCTCCGGTAGACAGAACTGATAAGCATTTCGTGTACCGCCTGGTGCGAATGCCCCTTTTTCCATATGGACATCCTTATCTACAAGGAAGGACAATTTTGTCTGCAGATTACCTATGAGAGTCTGATATATCTGGTTTTCCAGTTGATTCTTGTTTCCAAAACCTCCGTCAGGAGATTCGATGGCAAGAATACCGTCGTATTTCATCAGCAGACTTGTTATCTCATGTGTGACAAAGGACATATATCCTTTCTTGGCATCCTTGATATTAGAAACCGACGACCAGGACTTCTTTTTCTCCTGCATCCGGCCGATCTTTTCAAGCAGGATATTCCGGTGGTTGATTCCGTTGATGGTATCAAAATCACCTTCTTCATATATCTTCCCGAAACAATCCATAACGCAGTAGTTGATTAGATGGTTCTTCCCTCTGGTAACTGCAATCACCTTCGCATCTTCCTTCTCCCGCAGCACGGAATTGGTTGCCTCGTTAAATGTGCGTTCTGAGATATTCTTCAGGTCGGAGGACGTTTCATTAAATCCGATGACAAGATGGAGGAAATATTTCGGTTCCGTATATCGGAAATCCTTGATATGTGCGTACTTGTTTCCCTGCAGCTTCATCTGCAACTCATGATAGCCTTTTGCCTCCCTGTATTCCGGTGTCTTTACAGATGCTTCCCGGCGGTATAATTCTGCACCTCCCTTGAGGCGGACTTTCACGCCATCTTTATCATTCAGGTTCTCTGGGTTGAAAGCCTCCTCAAAATAGATTGTAAAGAGGTTCTTCTTTCCTCCGTTCCGGTATTTGGAATAATCCATATTATAGAGTTGGAAGAGAAGCATCTTTTCTTCCTTGACAAGTTGCCGTACATCCTCATCGGAGATATTCCGGAAGGTCAGGGAATACGCATGCGTTTCTACGTCTGCATAGAATTCCTGCAAGGTTGCATATTCCTCTCCTTTTCGGAGTGCGGAAAAATCATAATATTTCTCCCCGTCCGGCTTTTTTCCGACACGTAAAGGGAGGTACTCCTCAAAAAAAACATTCTGGATCCAGTCGATGTAATAAGCTCTCTCCGTCGAGGAAAGTGCCTCCCCTGATTTTTTCTTTTTATACAGGCGTTCCATTTCCTCCGAGGGATTGATGGTTCCCATTAGACGCCAGGACAGGTACTTGGATGCATCCGGAATCTGGTTATAGACCATTTTCTTCCAATGCAGGGTTTCTTCCGCACAGTCCTCCAATCGTTCAAAGGCTTTTCCATCCAGCAAAACCGCAAGGTAGGTCATTCCATCCTTTAAGAGGAATGTTGTGCGGTTAGTCGGCTCATTAGCGATTCCGAATCCGTTTCCGAGTGTAGAGGAGTCGAAGTTGAGTTTCGTCTTCTGCGTGCTGTACGGCTTCTTCGTCATGTAGTTCCTTGCTTTATTATAAACACCTCTTGCAGGGAATGTTTTTTTCAGAAGTTCTTCCAGCATCGGGTAGAATGTCATGTCCTTATCCGCTTCCCTGCTTTCCAGCATCTTTAAGAGGCGGTCTAATTTCAATGTTGCCTCTAAAAGTTCCCTTGTGGCATTCGCTGACTTATTATCATTTGCAATGGCTTTCTTTCCATCGGAATAATCCAGTCTTTCGATTTCAGCGAGGAAGGAATCATACTTTCGGCGAATCTCGTTGGCCACATCTTTTATCTTGCCGTAGAAATAATCCCTTACGGTATCCTCTCCCCCTTCAATGCATCGAGCCAGTTCTCCAAGAGAAATTCTTTCCTTAGAGAATTTCTTCCATGCATCCACTTCCTTCTTTTCTGTCCGGAACGTTCCTTGTTCCGCTACGCATCTTGCACGGACATCGGAAGTGAACTTTCTCCACTTACCCGTAATATCCAACGACATCCGTGTAAGCGACTCGTTATCTTTTAGGTAGATGTGCTCGGTATTGAATTCCGTGAGGTCCTTCAGGAAGCTCCTTGCCTCATCCAGAGGAAGGTTGTCAACCAGTTCTGTTACCATATCAATCAATGCGTTATCCGTTTCGATTCTATTTTCCCGAAAGGAAAGTGTCTCCTCGTCTGACAGCATCTGTTTATACAGTTCTGTGAACATCGGAAGACGGTCCTTTCTGGAATGCCCTTGATTGTAGAGATTGATATATTCATTCAGCCCACGAATCTTGAACGGTGCCTTTTCCAGAAGACGTCCGCCAATGACTTCGTTATAGGTATTGATGCCTTCCTGTGTCAGGACAAAATTGAAATAATCCAATGTGAACAGGTCTTGTACTTCGAAATCTCCAAGTGTCCCCAGTTCTTCTTTGATAGATGTCAGGCAGTCACCAAATTCCGGGGCCTTTTCCATGATAGTCTCAAACGAGGAAATGTTATCTATGAATTTCGGCAGATTTTCTTCAATGATTCGGTATGCGATTGACCCCTTTACATATTTCCCCTGATAAAGTAACTCCCGTGCCGTGAAGTATTCCGCAAAGTATCCCGTAAACCCATGGAACATCCCAGCCTTTTCTTTCTGTTCTTCCGTCAAAGAAAGCTCCCTGAAGATGATTTCATCAATAAGCGGAGCCTTGAGGTATTTCTTGTCCACGTCACCGGCTGCACGGAAGGCTTCTCCTATTTCAGAAAACATTTTTTTCTTCAGGGCGAAACTTCCATCCTTTTCCGCCTTGGAAAGGTTCTTGTATCCTTTTCTGTATAAGGCTGCGTATTTCTCAATGTTCTTTTTATCAAAGACATATCCTTCGAGGACATTCCGTATGAACTTCCGATGGGCTTCATCGCAGAGCCGTTTGACCTCCGGATAAGCAGCTTCCCTTCTATAATCATTTTTCAGGAGTTCCTTTTTTGCAATAGTCTGCTCGGTTTCAAACATCGGTTTCAGCTCGAACCTCAAGGTCTTCTGAACTTTATATAGATTATTGAATTTTTCTTTCATATTTCTTCTTCCGGTAGTCGTTGATATAAACATTTCGTATTAAGACGTGTATTGTCTTCATAGGCATATAGGCCAGCTTCACATTCACTTCTGCAAGTCCTTTTTCGGTGAAGTTTTTTATATACTAATTTTCCTTTACTGACATATTTCTGACTCTTTGCCGGATTCGTGCATTTAACGGAATCGATGATGTCTGAGTATTTTCCGACAACACCGGTTATGAAGGATCTTCTTTTCATTCCCTCCTGACACTATAACTTTTTGTGAGCAATCACGACGGCATAAGAAAAACCCCGCAACTACGCGGGGTTTTGGCATTTTATTCTTATTCGTATTTGATAGAGTCCTGCTGTCGTTTTCCCTCTTTATTTTTCCATAAAATCTTTCAAATGATCAAAATCTTCCTGAGCAGCCTGACCAGTAAAGCCATGATCGGAATCTACAATCTCGTAATATTCACAATTCGGATAATAGTCTTTTGCCTTTCTGGAATAGCTGATGTTTACTACACGGTCTGCAGTTCCGTGCATTAAAAGCACTGGTCCCTCGTAGCCAGAAATTGCTTCGTAAGCATCCATATCCATGACTACTCTTGCGTAATTACCGCCTACTTCCATCGGCACTTCACCTAAAACATCCGGAATATTCGTTGGGTCAAATTTGTAAGCTAACATATCGCCTTTTCTCGCATCGTCCGGAATGCAAATCGCCGGATACATCATAATCAGGCGCTTGATTTCGTCTTTTAATTCTGCTGCCACCAGAGCAGATACAAAACCTCCCTGACTGCAGCCTAAAAGAGTAATGCTTTCCGTGTATGGCTGAGCTTTGAAGTAATCCACAACGGCCAAAAGGTCTGCTTTCTCTGTGAAGACCGTCATGTCCACGGTTCTGCCATCGCTGCTACATCCTAATCCGCCGCCGCAGAAATCATAAGTTACGGCAATGAATCCTTCTTCTGCCAGGAACTCCGCATACTTTTTCGGCATTTCCTGATTTGCCACGAAAGGATGACTGCAGATTACAACTTCCTTCTTTCCACTTAAGTCCCCAAATATTCTGCCACGGATTGTCAGCTCGTCTCTCTTGCACTCAAAATTAATCATAGCCTTCTCCTTTTTGTTTTATCTTATGTAAGTATTTTTCAAGGCTTATTTTCTCACAAACAGCTTGAAAAAATCAATGTTTTCCCTTTTTTGTATTCTAAAAGTAGTATAATGATGTTTATATTAATTATTTGGTCATAGGAGGCACTTATGATTCAGACGAATCTTCACAATCATACATTCCGTTGCCATCATGCTACCGGCACGGACGAGGAGTATATTATTCAGGCAATCCAGGCTGGCTACAAGGAAATCGGCTTTTCCGATCACTGCCCGTTCAGTCCTTATGAAGGCTGTAAACAATCCAGTTACCGGGTTTATTTAGAGGATAGCGTAGACTACTTCCGCTCTTTGAATAACCTGAGAGAAAAGTATAAAGACCAGATTCAAATTCACATTGGATTTGAAATGGAATATTATCCGGAATACTTTGAATCCATGTTGAAATTAGTTAAGGACCAGGGAGCAGAATATCTGGTTTTAGGCCAGCACTTCTTAAGCTCGGATGTGGACCATGGTTACTACTCTGGAGTTGCTACAAACGATGTTGAAAAATTAGAGAAATACTGTGACATGGCAGTTGCTGGATTGGAAACCGGCGTCTTCACATATCTAGCTCATCCGGACTTGTTCCATTTCACGGGAGATGAAAAAACCTACGAAGAAATCATGCGCAAAATGATTCAGAAAATCATTGCCTTAGATTACCCGTTAGAATTTAACCGTCTTGGATTCTATGAAAAGAGAAATTACCCGAAGGAAAGCTTCTGGAGAATCGCAGGAGAAGAAAAGGCTCGCTGCCTGATTGGCTTAGATGCGCATCAGCCAGAAGTTTATGCCGATACAAACACTATCGCAGAAATTGAAAACTACCTGAAAGGCTTCGGCCTTACACCAGAAAAATCCGTTGTAAAACCATTATAGAAATGTACCGTCCTGCATCGCTTTTTGTTTAAGTTTTGTGTGATATTTTCTATATATTATTTCTATTATTTATTTTCTACTGGCTTACTGACTTTTCGTTGCCATTTTGTTGCCACTTGCAACGATAATAGCATTCAACAAGTTTTCTTTACATCTGAAGCAGATTCATGACCAGTTTTACCATAACGTCTTTTTCTTTTGGATCAGATTCTGCAATCATAAGAGTAATAGCTACAATTTCTCCGTCTCCTATTCGTTTATGTCCATTGCGATATAAAGCATTGTTTCTTTCAAGGAATTCCAAAAATAGAGACGCTGCAATTCGTTTACATCCATCAGCAAACGGATGGTCTTTTATCATGAAATACAACAAGTTTGCTGCTTTTTCCTCCAAGGATGGGTATGCGTCCCGGCCAAAGATACTTTGATAAACTGCAGAAATAATGCCATCTACTTTTCCTGTCTCTTTTTCAACACCAAATACATCCGTATTGAAGGAGTCCTTCATATGCGCAACCATCTCCAAGCAGGCCTCATATGTGATACGGTATATTGGCGTGGCCCCCTCCGGCTTAGCAATGCACTGGTGGTCATACTAATCCAGTAAAGTTAAAGCATCTGTATACTGGTTAACTGCGCGAAGGATATCTCCCGCCTCCACGTCCAACACATCTGCCAACATCTTTGTCTGAATGTCCACCGTCTTTTCCAGTGCCTGCAGACGTTTCTCGTTGATTACATAACCTTCGAGGATATATTGTTTTAATACGGAATTGGCCCACTTGCGGAACTCAACACCACGCTTTGACTTTACACGGTAATCGATGGAAATAATCATGTCCAGGTTGTAGTATTCTATATTTCTCTCGACCTCGCGTTCACCCTCTTTTTGAACTGTCGCAAAATTTGCGACAGTTGAATCTTCCAGTTCCTCCCGTAATGCATTATTAATATGCTTACCGATGGTTTTAACATCTCTTCCAAGCTTCGGTGTACATCCCTTTTATTTTTATGATGAGTAGCACTCAAAAAGCGCAGAACTTATCTTTTCACTTTTTTCTTTGCAACCAGTGCAATTATAACAACGAGCAGAATTACTCCTGCGATAATAGCAATATATACTCCATAGTTTGTGCTTGAACCTATACCGCCTCCTGCACCTCCTGCCATGTCGGATTCCATTTCATCAAACTCTTTGCTTAATTCCCGAAGTTCCGCATAGGTGTACTCTGCATCTTCGACTTCAAAGTCCCCATCATCTTCTTCGTACATCTCAACAGAAATCAAGTATCCCTCTTCATCATATTGAAGTGTATCTATTGCAACGAAAATAATTTCATCTTCTCCAGAATCGGTTTTATTTCCCGTAAAGACAACACCCGTCATCATGGATTTTGGATTGATCCGGCTTACGAAATAAACCTCCGCATTATGTATTCCTTTATACTCCAGATAACTTTCCATCAAGCCCATATAGTCTTCACCTGGTGTAGTAGGCCCATCTGAAATGCTAACTGCCATTACACACCAGTGGTCAACATCTCTTTCCAGTTTTTCTATTTCATCATCTGGAGCTGAAACTTGTTCCAAAAGTTCATAATCCGATTCCGTAAGTTCCTGTCCTTTGGCAATGTTCAAAAAAACTGTTTCTTGTTCTCGGTGAACTGGCATGTAATACATATAATCAGACTCATCAATAAGCTCTTTTAAAGATTCCGCTGTGATTTTTTCTTCAGTAAAGAAATACGGTAAAGTATCAATATATATTCTTTGAATCCAATCAAAATTTAATTCATTGATAGTTAATTCGCCATCCTTATATGAGGCAATACCATTACTCTCTTCAATAATGATATTTAAATCTTCATAAATTTCTTCACCCATCTCAGTTCCAGCAAAAACATTATCGGAAGCATAAACAGGAAGGCTGATTAGCAGACTAATTGCCAAAACGGATATAATGGTTATTACCTTTTTCATATCTTTCTCCTTTCTCTATATTTAATAGTAAATCGTATGGGTCCATCGTCCTTGTCCAGAATTAATCGTGCACCCTGTTATCAATCTGTAATACCCAAAATACTCACTCAAACAATTTCCATAAGGGTCAATAATGTAAATAGAATTATCTTCATGATCGTATCCTGCACCCACTACCATATGAGCTCCACCTGAATTCCATCCCATCCGTATGAGAAATGGCTGATTATCGTCAATCTCTGCCACCGCTGAACTGTACGGGAAATTATCTATCGATGTTGATGTTCCATATATTTCATTGTTGGAAGCATAATACAAAGCACTTACAGTCTCCGGAAGGGTTCCTGGATAATTTCCTTCTATACCTTTTACATAATACACAACCAGCCCCTGTGATATAGAAATACCGCTGTGACGGGTTCCCACCATGACCGCGCTTGCAACCCAGCACCATTGGGACCGTTCCTGCTGTCTTCTGGTGACATTCAGCTGAGTCAGCCTTAGTTGTCCGGAGGAAAAGAATTCATAATGTCTTGTTGAGGTATAATATGGGATCGTCCTCATCGCGCCAGAGGTTTCAAGGTAATACCAACTGCCATTAATGTACTGCCAGCCCGTGCACATCGCACCTCCAGAGGTAAAATAATACCAGTGATCATTGATGTACTGCCAACCTGTGCACATTGCGCCGCTGGAAGTGAAATAGTACCAGTAATTATTGAGAGACTGCCAACCTGTGCACATTGCACCGCTAGAACTTAAATAATACCAGGTGGAATTAACTTTCAGCCAGCCCGTCTGCATCCACCCAGAGGAGTCAAAGTGATACCATTTACCATTAATATACTCCCAGCCATCGGTAGTGTAGGTACCGTCTGTATGACGATACCACCATCTTCCATCGGATGCCTGTATCCACTCTCCTTCAATCTGGGCTGGCGAATCTGCATATGTAACAATCGTGCTAAAACTGCTCACAATAAGCAAAAAGAACATGAGGAATACAACCACATGTTCTAATTTTAAAACCAATCTTCTCTTTTTCATGTTATCATACCTGCGCTTTCAAAAAACAAAAAACTTTTCAAGCTAAAACTCTGTTGTATGATTAACTTAATTGTAAAATAATGGTTTATATTTGTCAATCCTCTACATTTTTACCTTACTCTCTTAACGAAGAGCCACAAGATAGCTGCTGCTAAAAGTTCTCCAACGACAATGAAAACTGCTGCTGTATATCCGGCGTACTGGATTACTACGCCTAAAATCAGTCCCATTACTACGGAGCCAATCTGCATAATGGTGTTTCGGATAGAAGCTACGATTGGCACATCGCTTGGAGCTTCTACCAAATCGGTGGCTACACCGT
>JAKSRL010000069.1 GCA_024403635.1 Lachnospiraceae bacterium
CTCACTGTTAAAGTTGAAAAGGTTACAACTGGCGGACTTATCACAGCTTTTGAAGGAGCTAAGATTTTCGTTCCTGCTAGCCTTGTATCCGACGTATTTGAAAAAGACCTGAACAAATATCTTGATCAGGATATCGATATTATCGTAACAGAATTTAACCCTCGTAAGAGAAGAGTTATTGGTAACAGAAGAAAATTAGTTCAGGCTGCTAAGAATGAAAGAGCAAAAGAACTTTTGGCATCTCTTCAGGTTAATGATATCGTTGAAGGCGAAGTTAAATCCGTTACAAGCTTTGGTGCATTCGTTGATTTAGGCGGAGTTGATGGACTTCTTCACATTTCAGAAATGAGCTGGGGTCGCGTAGATTCTCCTAAGGCTATTGTAAGCGTTGGCGATAAAGTTAGAGTATTTATTAAATCTATCGAAGACGGCAAAATTGCACTTAGCTGCAAATTCCCAGATCAGAATCCATGGGTGATCGCGAAAGAAAAATACGCTCCTGGTAATATCGTAACCGGTAAAGTTGCTAGAATGGCTGATTTCGGTGCATTCATTGAACTTGAACCAGGTATTGATGCATTACTTCATGTTTCCCAGATTTCTAAGAAACATGTTAAGAAACCTTCTGACGTACTGAAGGTTGGTCAGGAAATTGATGCAAAAGTTGTTGATTTCAAAGAAGATGAGAAGAAGATCAGCCTCAGCAGAAGAGACTTTGAAGATGATCTTGTTCCAGATGAACCAGCAGAAGAACAGTCTGTAAAAGAAAAAATCGAAGACGCAGCTGCAGAAGCTCTTGGAAAACTTGAAACAGTAGCAGAAGAAGTAAGCGAGAAAGCAGAAGAAGTATTCGAAGATATTAAGGAAAAAGTTGAAGAAAAAGTTGAGGAAATCAAAGAAAAACTCGACTAATCCAACGTATTAATTAATGAGAGTAATCGCAGGAAAAGCCAGGAGATTGACTTTAAAGTCAATCCCTGGCTTAGATACAAGACCAACAATAGACAGGATCAAAGAAACGTTATTTAACATTCTCAGTCCTTATGTACCGGGTTCCTTCTTTCTGGATTTGTTTAGTGGTTCTGGCAGCATAGGCATAGAAGCATTAAGCAGGGGGGCTCGGCTTTCTGTTTTTGTGGAGAATAATCCAAAAGCAGTGAAATGCATTAATGAAAATCTGGCTTTTACCAGACTTGCGGATAATGCACTGGTACTTCAGAAGAATGCGGTAAGCGCAATCCATGAACTGTCTTTAAAAAAGTATAAGTTCGACATTGTATATATGGATCCTCCATATCAGGCCGGACTGGAAGAAGAAACCTTAAAGGCTTTAGAAATGTCTTCCATAATCGATGAGGATACATTGATTATTATTGAGGCAGATAAGCATAACAATCTGGATTTTTTAGAGAATACAAACTTTCATATTGAGAGGGAGAAAATCTATAAAACCAACAAACATTATTTCATAAGACTTGGTGATACATTATGACAAAAAGAATCGCCGTATATCCGGGAACTTTTGACCCGATAACGTTAGGACATATTGATGTAATAGAGCGTGCTGCAAAGATGGTAGATTTTTTGGTAGTAGGCGTGCTTAATAATAATGCAAAGACTCCTTTATTCACTCCGGATGAAAGAGTAAAAATGATTCAGGATGCTGTAAAGAATATACCGAATGTTCAGGTAGAAGCTTTTGGCGGATTGCTCCTTGACTTTGTAAAACAGAAGAAGGCAACCATTGTGGTAAGAGGCGTCAGAACCATAGCTGATTTTGAATACGAATTCACATGGGCTCAGATAAATAGAACCATGGAGCCGGAAATTGATACGATTTTCCTTGCTCCAACTACAAAATATGAAAATGTCAGCTCAAGTGCTGTTAGAGAAATAGCTGCTTTTGGTGGAGACATCCGTCAGTTCGTCACCCCACAAGTACAGAAAAAAGTAATTGAAAAATATCAAAGCAAGAATTTGCAGTGACACAGAGGTTAGGGAATATGAGTAAAATAGAGCAGATTATTGAAGATATTGAAGTTTATATTGATGGTTGTAAATACCAGGCTCTTTCCAATACAAAAATAATTGTAAATAGAAATGAACTTGGAGAATACCTTGATGAACTGAAGGAAGCGATTCCGGAAGAAATCAAACAGTATCAGAGAATTATTGCGAATAGAGATGCTATCCTGAAAGATGCACAGGACAGAGCAGAAGATAAGATGAGGGACGCTCAGGATAAGTCGGATGTGATTATCCAGCGGGCAAATGAAATGACTTCCAATCTGGTTTCCGAACACGAAATTATGCAGCAGGCATATAAAGAAGCAAATCAGATTATTGAAGAAGCCTCAGAAAAAGCCGGAAAAATTATAGACCGTGCTACAACAGAAGCTAATGAAATGAAAAGAGCTGCTATGCAGTATACGGATAGTTCTTTGGCTTCCATCCAGGAAATTCTTTCTTCTTCTATCGAAGACCTGACGGTTAAGCATGATGCTATCATTCGTTCTCTGGAATCCAGTCTGGATATTACGACCCAGAATCGAATGGAATTGAGAGCTACTCCGATGCCAGCTTCTACTTATGCGCAGAAAGTGGAAGCGAAAGAACAGGAAGAACTTGTAGAAGAACCGGAAAAAACGGAAGAATATGAGGAATATGAAAAATACGACGACTACGAGGAGTACGACGAAGACCAAGAGTACTATGAAGAGCCGGTGTATGGGCAGCATAATCCAACGCGAATGTCTTTAGATGATGTCTTGAAAAACAAATACAGTCAAGACGACGAAGACATTACGGATTTTAATTTAGATATAAGCGATTTTAAATAAATTAATAGAACGCCAGGTTTTTGCCTGGCGTTTCGAATAATAGGACATTTCATGCGATTTTTGAACATTGCTAGTGGCAGCACAGGAAATTCAACGTATATTGGCGCAGATGATACGCATGTGCTGATTGACTGCGGACTGAGTAAAAAGAAAATTGAAGAAGGACTTGCAACGGCTCAGCTGTCTCTGGATGATATTGATGGAATATTGATAACTCATGAACATACAGACCATATTTCCAGTCTGGGTGTTCTGGAGAGAAAGCGGGAAATTCCGGTTTATGCAACTGCAGGAACCATAGCGGAAATTAGGAAATGCAAAAGTTTAGGAAGCTTTCCGGACGATGTGTTTGTTCCGATTGAAGCAGATAAAGATTTTTGGATTAAAGACCTTCAATTCCGTGCGTTACGGACCTCTCACGACGGAAAAGAGCCTGTTTGTTACCGCTTTTGGAATAATTCACGTTCAGGAGCTGTCGTCACGGATTTGGGCGTTTACAACGATTATTTAGCCACGAATCTGAAAGAGTTGGATCTATTGATGCTGGAGTCGAATCATGACAAACGAATGTTAGAGGTTGGACCTTATCCTTATCCTCTGAAAAGAAGGATTTTAGGAGAATTTGGACATTTATCCAATGAAGACAGTGGACGGTTTTTATCACAATTACTTCATGATAATATGGTAAAAGTAATCTTAGGACATATAAGCAGGGAAAACAATACCGTCGATCTGGCCAAATGGTCGGTAGAAGAAGAAATTAATGTATCGGATACTCCGTATAAAGCAGGAGATTTTGAAATTCTTATGGCAAGACACGATCGTATTTTGGATTTATTTGAGGTATAAAAATGAAAGTTACAGGTATTATTGCTGAATACAATCCGTTTCATAATGGTCATGAATACCATTTATCTGAGACCAGAAAACGACTGAAAAGCGATTATATTATCGTTGTTATGAGCGGCAATTATGTTCAAAGAGGCGCTCCGACAATTATTGATAAATATTCAAGGGCAGAAATGGCTTTGAAAGCGGGGGCAGATTTGGTTTTGGAACTGCCGACTTGTTTTGCTACGGCCAGCGCGGAATATTTCGCTTATGGTGGAGTTGCAATTTTGGATAAATTAAATATTGTTGATAACTTATGCTTCGGAACAGAAAGCCTTGATACGCTGGACCCGGCAGCATCCAAAGAAGGCGTGAAAGTTGCAGTACAGGATATTACGGACCAGTTTGGTAAAATTGCAGACCTTTTAGTAGACGAACCAGAAGAGTTTAAAGAAATTCTTCGAAAAGGTTTGAAGGAAGGCCTTTCTCATGCAGCAGCCCGTTCAAAAGCGGTAGGCGAGATTTTGGGTGAAGACTATGTAATGGTTATGGAAACTTCAAACAATATTCTGGGTATTGAATATATGAAAGCTTTGAAGAAACTTGGAAGTAATATAAAACCAGACCCGATTGCCAGACGTCTTACCGCCCATAATGATATGGCTATTAGCGAAGGGTTCTCTTCTGCAACAGCAATCCGAAACGCTATTTATAATAAATATGACGTGAACTCTCTTTCTGCAACGCTTCCTCAATATGCGGTAGACATCCTGACGGATAAATATCTGGTCAATTTCCCAATTTTCCGTGATGATTTTTCCATGATTCTGGGAGCGGAACTTCTGAAGGCAAATGAACCGAGCGACCTGACAAAATATTTTGGAGTCTCAGAAGATTTGGCCAACCGAATTCTGAATTTGAAAAATGATTTTAAATCGTTTATTCAGTTCCGCGAAGATGTAGCGACCAAGAGTATTACAAAAGCTACCGTTAGCCGGGCTTTGATGCATATTGCCTTAGGAATAACAGATGCAGATATGCGGAAACTATACAGTGCTGATGCGATAAAATACGTGAAAGTCTTAGGTTTTCGAAAAGGCTCTGAAAACTTATTGGGAGAGATTAAGAAAAATTCCGATATCTTTATGGTAACCAAGCTGGCGGATGTAGTTCGGGGTGACGGTAAAAAAGATAAAATGCTGATGCAGAATGTTGCTGCAGATGAAATGTATCGTATGGTCGCTATGAACAAGTTTGATTCGGATTTAAAAAATCCTTTTACAGAAGAAATTATTTTGATATAATAACAGTATGAAAAAAATGGGACGAAAATTGATCGTGGGAACAGCAATGGCAGCTACAGCAGTTGCTCTTTCTGCGTGCGGTGGAATACTGGAATCTAATGTTTGTGTTTATGGCCCTCCTCCGGATGAACCGGAGCCGATATCGATTCCTGCGAGTGGTGAATATGATCCGTCAGGTATTATAGCGCCGGAAACGATAGGAGAATTTGATCCGACCATAGAAATCAATGTAGATGTATACGGTCCACCAGAATATTTTGAGTAATGACAAAAGAGACGTTATACAATTTAAAGAGAGAACAATTAAAGCTGCTTTCTGAGTACAGGGAGCAGCTTTATAAAAATCCGGTTTTAAAGTATCTGTTCCTGGAACTGACGTTACGGTGTAACGAACATTGTTTGCATTGTGGAAGCAATTGTGGCGACGTTCCTTCCGTAGAAATGAGCTTGGGACAATATAAAAGTATTCTGGACCAAGTTGCGAAGGATTTTGATTTAACGTCCTTCCTTCTTTGCATTACTGGCGGAGAACCACTGTTAAGAAAAGACTTCTTTGATATCTTGGGTTACGCGGCTTCGTTAGGTTATCGTTGGGGAATGACTACAAATGGAACTCTGATTACAAAAGAAGTTGCGGCGAAATTAAAAGCCTGCAAGATGAAAACCATCTCCATCAGCATCGACGGTTTGGAGGAATCTCATGATTGGTTCCGTAGAACCCCTGGCGGATATCGGAAGGCCATAAAAGGAATCAACAATCTGATGGAAGAGGGCGGTTTCAAACACATTCAGATAACGACAGTGATTAACCATACGAACATGCAGGAACTAGAGCGACTTTATGAAATCTTTTGCGAGATGGATATTGATTCCTGGAGGGTGATTGGTATTGAACCTATGGGCCGAGCTTTGGAACATCCAGAACTTTTATTGACGGAAGAAGACCAAAACTACCTGTTTAATTTTATCCGGGAAAAGAGAATGGAAGATATGCCGGTTACCTACGGATGTAGTCATTTCCTCGGATTAAAATATGAAAAAGAAGTGAGGGAGGCTTATTTCACCTGTAATGCCGGAATATATGCGGCTAGCATTATGAGTAACGGTGATATTACGGCTTGTCTGGATATTGAAAGACGGCCGGAGCTGATTCAGGGCAATATTTTGACGGATAATTTTAAACATGTGTGGGAAAATAAATTTCAATGTTTCCGCCAAGGATTAGACCAAAAGAGCAGTCAGTGTTCTGACTGCCCGGTAAAAGCTTTTTGCGCTGGTGGAGCTCATCATAGCTATGATTATGATAAGAATGAGCAACGAATCTGTTTTCGAAATAGTTCTTTCTTTGAAATTTAAAGAGTGTGAGTCGATAAATATTTATCAGCTTTTAGGATAGCGGCAATGGTTTTTCCATCCGCTATTTTTCCGCTCATAATATCCTGAACCACGTCTTCTAATGGAATTTCCTCTAGATTGAGAAATTCATCTTCGTCTAATTTACGCTCTCCTTTATGGAGCCCGGAAGCGAGAAATAAAGTAATACATTCGGTAGTATAGGCTACGGAAGGATAGAAGTCCCCTAGATTAATCCAGGTATCGGCAGTAATGCCGGTTTCTTCTTTTAATTCCCGTTTTGCAGCTTCTAAGCGGTCTTCTTCTGGACCATCCAGTTTCCCGGCAGGAATTTCGGTAATGATTCTGCCGAATGGATAACGGAACTGACGCTCCATAATAACGTTACCTTCTTTCGTTATTGGAACAATGGCAGACGCACCGTTATGCTTCATGATTTCTCGTGATGCAGTTTGACCATTTGGAAGAGTAACCTGATCTTCAAATATCCATAAAAGTTTACCTTTATATACTTCTTTTGAAGAAATCTGTTTTTCAAATAATTCATCTTTTTCGTTCATTTTTTCTTCTCCACAGTTTTTTTTCATTATATATCTTGGACAGAAAAAAGTTCAATAATTAAAGCATTTATGTATTGTAAATAGATTATATAGGGCTATAATTAACTTAATGTGTGGCATTATGCCTAAATTGGAGGTATAGAAATGAGTTTTATTGAGAAAATGTTTGATCAGGCAAGAAAAGATAAGAAGACCATCGTGTTGCCTGAACCTATGGACAAAAGAACTTATGAAGCAGCAGAAAAAATCGTTAAATTAGATATTGCGAATGTTGTTATCATTGGTACTCCTGAAGAAATTGAAAAGAACGGAGCAGGATATGATCTTTCCGGCGTTGCTTTTGTAGATCCTTTCCATGATCCAAATAAGCAGAAGTACATTGACAAATTCGTTGAATTAAGAGGTAAAAAAGGAGTTACTCCAGAAAGCGCTAAGGAGCAGATGGAGAAAGACTATATGTACTATGCATGCCTGATGTGCAAATGCGGCGATGCGGATGGTGCTGTTAGTGGTGCTTGCCATTCTACCGGTAATACCATTCGTCCGGCTCTCCAGTTATTAAAGACCAAACCTGGTATCAGCGGCGTATCTGGGTTCTTCGTAATGGAAGTTCCGGATTGTACTTTAGGTGATAATGGATTATTCCTGTTTGCTGATTGTGCAGTTAATCCGGAAATGGATGAAGATAAGATGGCTGAAATTGCTGGCTTAAGTGCAGAAAGCTTTGAAGCTTTCGTTGGTGGACAGGCAAAAGTTGCTCTTCTCAGTTTCTCAACGAAAGGAAGTGCTTCTAATGACCGTGTTACTATGGTTGCTAATGCAGCTGCAAAGGCTCAGGAACGCTTCCCTCAGTATATGATTGATGGTGAACTGCAGTTAGATGCAGCTTTAGTTCCGGAAGTCGGACAGCTGAAAGCTCCAGAATCCAAGGTAGCAGGTAATGCAAACACTTTAGTATTCCCAGATCTGGAATCCGGAAATATTGGATATAGATTAGTTCAGAGATTAGCAAAGGCAAATGCTTATGGTCCTATCCTTCAGGGACTTTCTCTTCCGGTAAATGACCTAAGCAGAGGTTGCTTTGCAGATGACATTGTTGGAACAGTAGCAATCACCGCCGTTCAGGCGCAGATTGCAGCAAAATAGAACAGTAGGATAGGAGAGAGAATTATGAAGATTTTAGTTATTAACTGTGGAAGTTCTTCCTTAAAATATCAGTTGATTGATTCTGAAACGGAGGATGTTATTGCAAAAGGTATTTGCGAAAGAATCGGTATTGAAGGCGGAACTATTACTTACCAGAAAGCTGGTTGTGATAAAATCGTAAAACATGTTGAGCAGCCGGATCATAAAGTTAGCGTACAGCTGGTTATTGATGCTTTAACAGATAAAGAAAACGGCGTAATCGCTGACCTTTCTGAAATCGGTGCAATCGGTCACAGAATGGTACATGGTGGAGAGAAGTTTGCTGGCTCTGCTCTGATTACCGATGAAATGATTAAAGTAGTTGAGTCCTGCAATGAACTTGCTCCTCTTCATAATCCTGCAAACATCATTGGTGTTAACGCTTGTAAAGCTCTGATGCCTAATACTCCTATGGTTGGCGTATTTGATACCGCGTTCCATCAGACCATGGCTCCAGAAGCTTTTCTGTACGGAATTCCGTATGAATACTATACAAAATATGGCGTAAGAAAATATGGCTTCCACGGAACTTCTCATTCTTATGTTTCTAAGAGAACCGCTGAAATTCTTGGCCTGGATTATAGCAAAGCAAAAATCATCGTTTGCCATCTTGGAAGCGGCGCTTCTATTTGTGCAGTAGATGGCGGAAAATCTGTAGAAACTTCCATGGGCCTCACTCCTTTAATGGGACTGATCATGGGAACCCGTTCTGGCGAAATCGATCCAGGTGCTATCGAATACATTGCTAAGAAGGAAGGCTTAGATTTGGACGGCGTTATGGATGTTCTGAATAAGAGATCCGGTATTTGGGGAATGTCTGGTGTTTCTTCCGACTTCCGTGATATTGATGACGCTGTTGCGGACGGAAATCCTCAGGCAACTGTAGCAAAAGCTGCTTACATTCATAGAATCGTTCTTTACATTGGTGCTTATATTGCAGCAATGAATGGAGTAGACGCTATTGCGTTTACAGCAGGCGTTGGCGAAAACGATCCAGAGGGAAGACAGCAGATTATGGATAACTTTGGATATATGGGCGTTGTTATGGATCCGGAAAGAAATAAAGCCCGCAGAAAAGAAGCTATCCTTTCTGCAGATGAGTCTAAAGTTAAGGTCCTTCTCGTTCCTACAAACGAAGAATTAAAGATTGCTCAGGAAACCGAAGCAATTATTAACAACCTGTAAATTGCTGTAAAAATTCTTAGCGAAAAAGATTATTATTTCGTTGACAAACGGCCCTTGCATGAGTATAATTTCAAGGTACGACTTTGCAAGCCGTCGTTCATGAATGATTATTAAGGGAGGTGTACGATATGTCTATTTGCCCAAAAAATAAAACTTCTAAGGCTAGAAGAGATAAAAGAAGAGCTAATTGGAAAATGAGTGTTCCATGTCTTGCAAAATGCCCAACATGCGGTGAATTAGTAATGCCACATAGAGTATGCAAGAGCTGTGGCTCTTACAACAAACGTACAATTATTGCAGAAGAAGCATAACTTGCGTTTGTTTTAATTTAAGAAATAATAAAAGGCTGTGGATTTTATCCACAGCTTTTTTAATATACGGCTTTAGCCTGTTGAGCGAGGAGAAGCTTCGCTTGCGAAG
>JAKSRL010000007.1 GCA_024403635.1 Lachnospiraceae bacterium
CAAGGGCTTATAGCCCGCGCCTCGAACCACCCGTTTTACGGGTGGCGGCGCTTGCACTGGTACCTCTGAGTTGATAGGCTTTCTTATGTGATGAGAACCAGTTCATGTATTATGAACATAAAAAATCCCGCAAAACCTTGAGTTTGCGGGACCTTTTTGCGAGGCGACGACCAGATTTGAACTGGTGATCACGGTGTTGCAGACCGATGCCTTACCACTTGGCTACATCGCCATTTCTATTGTACGATTTCTTTCGTGCTTGAGTATTATAACAATAGACATCTATTGCGTCAAGAAGTTTTGAAAAAAGTAACCAGTGCTATTCTAAAATATTGCTAATTTGCGCTTTGAAAGCAGCATCTATAATTGCATAACCAGCTTCCGTCGGATGAATTCCGTCGAGACCATATAAGTCTTTAAAATTGTGCTGGGTCAGGAACGGGGTGCGGATGTCAATTATTGGAACTTCCATTTCCCGGGCCATTTTCTCCAGGGTGAAATCGTAATATTCGTGCCAACGGAACAGCATGTTCACATCGCCCAACCATTTCGTAATGACTTCTGCGTTTCGGTTGTGGCAGATGGTACGATGATATTTTTCAGCGTCAATTGGCGCCATGTTGAAGATTGCCACTTTACAGCCCTTGCTGCGGGCGTCTGTGATGAGCTTTTTGTATAAAGTCAAAAACATCTCCATAGGAACATTGGCATCCAGGTTCGGATCCTCCGGAGTTTCTGCAACTTTATCCCAGTTGAAGTCCGCATCGTTTCCGCCGTAGCCAAAAATCACCAGGGTGTTCTCATCTAAAGAATCGATAACCTTCTCCATAATGGATACGCCTTTATAAACGGTTGCACCAATGTGGGAATTGTTTTTTACTTCATAGCCCATGTCGGAAAGCCAGCCATATTTACTGTCCTTTCGATAGCTGAAGCGTCCTGTTTCGTTAATGACTCCGCGAATAACGGAGTCGCCTAAGATGTGAATTTTTTTAATTTCGCTCATAATAATTTTCTCCCTTGGATACTGCAGTCGGGTTGAATTCCGAAGAAATTGTTTAAGCTTCTTTACCTATACTATATATGATATATGGCAAAATACAACTATGGTTTTGTGGAAATAATCCCAAAGAAAGAGCCAGGCCGCGAATAAAGTCATATGTTTTTTTATGGATTAGGTCTATAATGAAACAAAAAAGAAATCAGGAAGAACAATGGGAAAGGCAAAAGACTTAACAACAGGGAATGTAGCTTTAAAAACGATCGGTTTCGCTATCCCAATCATTATCACAAATCTCTTGCAGGCGCTGTATAATATCGCGGACATGGCGATTGTCGGTAGATACATCGGCCCATCCGGTATGTCCGCCATCAACATTGGCGGCCAGGTCACTATGATTATTTTAGTTTTCGCACAGGGCGTTACGAACGGCGGAAACATTATCATCAGCCAGCTGTTTGGTGGCAAGAAAAAGGAAATCATTCCGAAAGTAATAGGCACCATGTTGGGCACTTTCTTTTTTATGGCTTTGATTTTTATCGTTGTAGTTTTGGCCTTAGGCACACCGATCTTAAACGGTCTGGATACGCCGCCGGAA
Source organism: Lachnospiraceae bacterium (assembly GCA_024403635.1). Classification (GTDB taxonomy): domain Bacteria; phylum Bacillota; class Clostridia; order Lachnospirales; family Lachnospiraceae; genus RGIG5612. The sequence continues at coordinate 1,599 of JAKSRL010000007.1, forward strand.
GCTTATGAAGGTGCACGCAGTTATCTGTTTATCTGTATGGCCGGTACCATTTTCATTTATTTTTATAATGTATTGGCAGCAGCTTTAAGAGGCATCGGCGAATCGGTAAAACCGATGATTTTCGTAGCCATTACCGTTGTTCTAAATATTGGGTTGGATATTCTTTTCGTTGGTCCGTTCCACATGGGAGTTTCCGGCGCAGCAATCGCAACTATTCTGACCCAGTTCATCAGCATGCTTATCGCCATCTGGTATGTAAAGAAAATCGGACTTTTTGATTTCAAATTTTCTTCCTTTAAAATTGATAAAGGGTTCTTTAAGACCATGTTGAAAATCGGCGTTCCGCAGGGATTGCAGTTTGGATTGACCAACATTTCCTTCCTGCTGATCATGGGCTTCATTAATAAATATGGTGTTGATGCATCCGCTGCAACTGGCGCTGTTACCAAAATCGGCACATTCGCCGTTCTCCCAGCTCAAGCTTTAATGACTGCATTAATCACCCTTACGGCTCAGAACATTCCGGTGAAGAATTACAAGAGAATTCTACAGTCCATGTTGGTTTCCATGGGCGTTTCGCTGGTATTCACTGGCGCGATTTTCACCATTTCCCATATTTCACCGGCAACGATGCTGGGTATCTTCACTAGCGACGCGACGGTTATCAGCATTGGTTCGGATTATCTGAAGGTCTTGACAATCAGCTACATGGTGGAGAGCGTTATGTTCTGCATGTACGGCGTTATTTCCGGCGCAGGACATACTTACTATACTTTCGGTTGCGCGATTTTGTCTGCCTTCATTGTCCGCTTCACGTTCTCATGGATTTTCACGACCTTTACGTCCATGGGACTGTTGGGAATCGGATGGGCGTATGTTATGGCACCAACGGCCGCAGGCTTGGCAGCATTTATTTTCCTGATGACGGGAAAATGGAAAAGGAATAGAGTTAAAGTGGATGACCACGGTTGATAGAAGTTAAGGAGGTATTTTATGAAAATAGTAGTTTTAAACGGAAGCCCTAGACTGAATGGAAATACAGCAAAACATGTAGAAGCTTTCAAAGCAGGCGCAGAAGCTGCCGGCAACGAAGTCGTTGTTCTGACCGTTGGAAAGATGAATGTCAACGGTTGTCTCGGCTGTGAATATTGCCATGGAAAAGGTGAAGGCAAATGTATCCAGATGGATGACATGGATTTCATTTATCCGGAAATTGCAACCGCTGATCTGGTTGTGTTAGCAAGCCCGGTTTATTATTGGTCCTTCACCGGACAGATGCAGAGCGTCATCACCCGATTCTATGCACCAGGAAAACCGGCGGCAAAGAAATATGCCATGATTATCAGCTCAGGCTCACCAAACGTTTACAACGCAATCAAAGAGCAGTACAAGAGCATGATGAACTATTTTGGCGCAGAAGATGTCGGAACCTTCTTCTACAATGGCGCAAACAACAGCTCGGAAGCAGCTCTGGCTGAGTTAAAAGCCTTCGGTGAAAGCTTGAAATAATAACAGATTGTAATTGAAAAAGCTTTTTTGGCCGGCGTGAATGCCGGCCATTTTGCTTGACGAATAAAAAACACACGTAGTTGGGGCTCTTTGGTTGACCTTCGCTGATTGATAAAAATGACGTTTACTCAAAGCGAAAATCGTTAATCATGTTAATTGTTACCATGGACTAGGTTCGCTATACTGGAGAACATTCTTCAAATATCAGAACTTTCAAACGATTCTGTATAGGTTCATATCTTTCCCATAAAAATCTATGAAAATTTTTCCCGATTACGAAAGGAAATATTGTGCTTAATTTTAGAAAATGATTAAAAGAGCAAGAAGACTTATTATCTCGCGCCGAGCAAATTATATTGACGGAATTAAAAAATGCCCCACAGGGGAAACTACGGTGTGGACGAACGAGAAATGGGTATAAATATTATTATAAAACAGATGAAAACTCTGTATGGGTATATTTGCCGAAAAGCAAGGAATCCATCGCGAAAGCTTTGGCGCAAAAGGAGTATTTTCAAAATAATTTGCCCTCCGTTCGAATGATTTTGAAAACTATCCAGAAAATAGATATTTTTGAACAGAACAATTATTTGATCGGAAGGGATATTTTGATTTTTCACGAAAGCCAGGCAAGACCGATAAATGTAAAGGTAATTCGTCAATATATTCAGGAATATTTGGTTTAATTTGGATATATTGGAATGTGCTTGATGAATGTTGGTTCGAAAAAGTAATATTTAGGATTTGGAACCAACAAGGGAGGGCTCTTGACGAAAAACTAGCGACTTGCTATAATTTGCCCCAAATTAAACAAATCGTTTCCAAGCTGTTTTCTCCTACGGCGAAGCTATGGAGGACAGCCGAGTTTTCCGAAAGTGCCAATGTTGGCGCTTCGGGGAAACATAGAGTTATGCGGGAAACGGCATAGCTTTCCGATATTTGAGAAGGAGACAGACCGAATCTTACCCAAGATTTTTTGGAGGACTGTCTTTTTGGACAGTCCTTTAATGATTATCATCGAGGCAAGCGAAAGCAAAAGCAGGCGAGCCTTCGGAGATGGGAAAAGCGATTCGGCGCAGATTATGAAAAAATATTACAAACTGACAATTCTGATTATGGCGATTCTGCTGGTGGGGCTGATTCTTGGATCCGTAGCTCTGGGCAGATTCCCAATTTCTGTCAAAGAATTATTTGGCATTCTAGGGTCCAAATTTTTCCGTATCAGACCATTCTGGACCCCTTCCCAGGAATCCTTACTTTTATATAGTAGACTGCCACGTATTTTAATGGCGGTTTTGGTGGGCTGCTCGTTATCCACCGCCGGCGCTTCTTATCAGGGCGTTTTCCAGAACCCTATGGCAGCTCCGGATCTTTTGGGCGCATCCAGTGGCGCGGCTTTTGGCGCAGCCTTAGCTATTCTTTTGAATTTGGGCAATACTTTCACCATGATTTTTGCTTTTATTTTCGGTATTATCACGGTGCTTATTGTTGTACTCATTGGAAACAGCATTCGTGGCAAACGAGCTCTGAGTTTTATTCTTGCGGGGATTATGGTCAGCTCCTTAGCCTCCTCCGGCGTTTCCTTTATTAAATTAGTAGCAGATCCGACCGACCAGCTGCCGGCCATTACTTACTGGCTCATGGGAAGCCTGAATGGAATCATGCCGCGAGACCTTCTGTTCGCAGTCATTCCTATGGCTATTGGTCTTATCGCTTTATTGCTTCTTCGTTGGAGAATTAATATTTTGACTTTAGGCGACGAAGAGGCTCGAACCATTGGTGTAAACACGAAAGCGCTGCGGATAATTGTTATTGCCGCGGCAACCTTAGTTACATCTGCATGTGTGGCTGTCAGCGGTATCATCGGATGGGTGGGACTGGTTATTCCGCATATAGCCCGGAAAGTGGTAGGAGACGATTACAAAAAACTGTTGCCGGCATCTATGCTCATGGGTTCCTTCTTCCTATTGGTAGTAGACGACCTTTCCCGCTGTCTGTTTACCAACGAAATCCCAATTGGGATTCTGACGTCTTTAGTGGGAGCTCCGTTCTTCATTTATTTAATCGTAAAGGATGGTAACCGCTCATGAGCCTGAAAATCGATAATATTTATTTTTCCTATAAAAATCATCCTGTCCTGAAGGGTGTTTCCTTCGAGGCAGGAAAGGGCGAGTTAATTTCTGTGTTGGGTCCAAACGGCGTCGGAAAGAGTACATTATTTAAGTGCATCTTGGGTCTATTGAAACCAGAACAAGGGGACGTAATTATCAACGGAACGTCTTTAAAGGAGATGACTCCGGCCATGCTTGCCAGAGAAATCGCCTACATTCCGCAGTTTCATAATCCGGTATTCAGCTATACCGTTTTCGATATGGTACTCATGGGAACCACGGCTCAGATGAGCAAGCTGTCAGTGCCAAAAGAAGAGCAAATGAAGTATGCAGAAGAAGCTTTGAAAATATTGGACATCTATCATCTGAAAGACCGGAACTATGCCAACATTTCCGGTGGCGAGCGACAAATGACCTTGATTGCCCGGGCCATCGCCCAACAGGCGAAAATTCTGATTATGGATGAACCATCTGCCAGTCTGGACTTTGGCAACAAAATCCGTCTTATGAAAACGGTAAGAACTTTAACCAACAATGGCTATACTGTGATTCAGTCCACTCATGACCCGGAACAGGCGTGCTTTTACTCCTCAAAAATCCTGGCCATGTACGACGGACAGAACTTAGCTTTCGGCCGACCACCGGATATTATAGACAGCCGGCTGATTTCCAAGCTTTATGGCATGGATATCGATGTAATCAATTTGGATCGTCAGGTAATTTCTTGCGTTCCGAAGGATTTACATAGAATGAATAAAGAATTGTCTTGGCTGACACCGAAATTTCCGGAAACGGAAGAAACGATACAGAACCTTTCAGAATAGGAGAAAAACTATGAGTAAAAAAATTATATCGGTAATACTGATAATTGCGATTTGTCTGACACTTGTTGCTTGCGGAGACGTTATGGATGGCGACGGAATGGTTCGAGAGACCTTCCGTTGGACGGACGATGCCGGACGAGATATAGAAATACCAACCGAGATTTCCCGGATTCTTCCGTCTGGTCCGTCTGCCCAGATCATCCTGTATTCTCTGGCGCCGGAAATGCTCGTAGGTCTTTCCGATCCATGGAAAGACTATGCAAAAGAAATCATTCCGGAAGAGTACCAGAATCTGCCATACTTTGGACAGTTTTTTGGCTCCAAGGAAATGAACATCGAAGCATTGGTAGAAGCGGAGCCTCAGCTGGTTATTGACATCGGTGAATATAAAAAAGGCATGGAAGCAGATCTGGACGATTTTACCTTACAGACTGGAATCCCTATCATTTTTGTAAATGCAGGATTAGCGGACATGGAGCAGACCTATGAAAAGTTGGGAACCATTTTAGGAAAAGAGAATGAGGCAGAAGTTCTTTCTGCTTACTGTAGCGAAGTATATTCCCGGACGGAAGGTATTATGGAACAGGTCGGCGAAAACAAAGTACGAACCTTATATATTCAGGGAAGCGAAGGGCTGAACGCGTTGGCGAAGGGTTCCTATCAGGCTCAGCTGCTTGATTTGCTGACCGATAACATCGCTGTAGTAGAATCTGTTTCCGAAAAAGGATTGGGAAATGAAGTAGGCTTAGAACAGATTGCTCTCTGGAATCCGGACTTTGTCATTTTTGGAACAGGAAGCATCTATGACACCGTAAAAGATATTCCAGGTTGGAGAGAAGTAACCGCTATCTCTAACAATAATTATGTAGAAGCTCCGTATAATCCATACAGCTGGATGGGAACACCGCCTTCTGTACAGCGGTATCTGGCCCTTACCTGGTTGCCGGCCGTTCTGTATCCAGATGATTGCGACTATGATGTAAAAGAAGAAATTTTAGAATTTTACCAGCTGTTTTATCATTGCAATCTGACGGCAGAGCAGTATGATAAATTAACAGAGAGGGCTTTTATTAAATAGGATACTATTGGAAAGGAATCCCATGAACCTGATACTCATCGGTTTCAGCGGCGCCGGAAAAAGCACGCTGATTCAAAAACTGATACGGGAAAAGAAATGGAAAGTCCGTGGCTATGTTTCGGAGAAACTGGAAAATCTGAGAGAGGAAGAGGGTGTTCCGGTTTATATTATGTCCATTCCAAAGAATTATAAACCTTCGGAGAACCTGAAGGAAAAATTGGAAAAAAGTATTGTGCTGGAGCAAAGGACGCTTTCAAACAAATGCGCCTGTGCGCAGCCGGCACTTACGGCTTGGGCGGACAATCATCCTGGTCCGATGTGCATCGGCTTTAGCTGCGATGGCCATGCGACGGCGAATGTATGTACATTAGATCTTTTCGCCCGAAATTTTCTGATGCCTCTCGCACAGCAGGCAAAAAAAGGTCAGATTATCATATTAGATGAAATCGGCGTGATGGAAAGTAAGTCGGAAATCTTCCGAGAAGCGATTTTTCAATTACTGGATGGACCGGCCACAGTGGTGGCAGCAGTTCGGGAGAAACATACGGACTTTTTAGATCAAGTAAAAAATCATCCAGACAATAGATGTTTTGTAATAGAAGAAAGTAATAGAGACACCATTTACGAAGAATTAAGGAGACTACTATGAGCAATGTTCCTACTCCACACAACGCAGCCATAGAAGGTGAAATTGCAAAAACTGTTTTAATGCCAGGAGATCCAAAGCGTTCGAAATTTATTGCGGAGACGTTTTTAGAGAATCCGAAGCTGATAAACGACATCCGGGGCATCCAGGGATACACCGGGACTTATAAAGGAAAACCGGTAACGGTTATGGCCAGCGGCATGGGGATTTCTTCCATAGGAATCTATGCGTATGAGCTGTTCAACTTTTACGATGTAGATGCCATTATCCGAATTGGTACCGCAGGAAGTATTAAGGAAGACTTAGATATTGGAGAATTGGTTTTGGCAGACATTGCTTATACCAACGATAACTTCTTAGAGCAGCTTCCTTTTGACAAGGACTATATTCCTACAGCAAGCGAAGACTTACTGACAAAGGCAGAGGAGATTGCGAAAGCAAAGAATGTGAAATACCGCGTAGGACCAGTCCTGACCCAGAACCTGTACTATAGTTATGAGCCGGAAATCATTGAGAAATGGGCCGCCCGAGGAGTCCTTGCTTTTGAGATGGAGGCGGCTTGCCTTTATGCATTCGCTAAGGCAGCAGATAAGAAGGCTCTGGCAGTTCTTTCTATATCAAATAATATTTTATTCGGTTCCGAAATGGACCCAGAGAAGCGGGAAAAGAGCCTTACGGATATGATTGAAACCGCTTTAGAGCTGGCATAAGGAATATAAATCCAAGAATTTATGCGGAAAATTTACTGTTTTTGTGAATTTTCTGCATATTTTTTTGAAATTTGAATAAAACACTTGCATATTATGCAAGAATATTGTAAAAAGATACTTGATTTTTTCAAAGTTGGTGATATAATCACTATACAAAATATGCAAGAAATATGCATAAAACATGCATAAAATACAAAGGAGCAAAAAGAAATGAAGAAAAAATTAACAGCAATCATTACCCTTTTAGTGGTAGCAGCTATGGCTATCGCTCTGACAGCTTGTGGCGGCTCTAAGCCAGCACCAGCACCAACACCAGCAGGCAGCGGCTCTGGTTCTGCACCGGCACCTGCAGCAGGCGGCAAACTTGTTATGGCAACAAACGCAGAATTCCCACCTTATGAATTCAAAGAAGGCGACGATTTCGCAGGTATCGATGTTGAAATCGCAGGCGCTATTGCTAATAAATTAGGTTTAGAACTTGAAATCAAAGACGTAGAATTCGGTTCCATCATCGGCGGCGTACAGTCCGGAAAATTTGACATGGGTATGGCCGGCATGACAGTTACAGAGGAACGTCTTCAGAGTGTAAGTTTCTCAACATCTTATGCAACAGGTATTCAGTCTATTATCGTAAAAGAAGGTTCTGATATCGCTTCTCCTGATGATTTAGCAGGACATAAGATTGGCGTTCAGGCTGATACAACAGGCGACATCTATTGTTGCGATGATTTCGGCGATGAAAACGTTACTGCTTTTAAGACTGGCGCAGATGCAGTTCAGGCTTTAATCTCCGGAAAAGTTGACTGTGTAGTTATTGATAATGAACCAGCAAAATCTTTCGTTGCAGCAAACAAAGATGCTGGACTTAAGATTCTTGATACAGCTTATGCAGAAGAGCAGTATGCTATCGCTATCAACAAAGATAACACAGTTCTCTTAGATCAGATTAACGCAGCTCTTGAAGAGCTTACAGCAGACGGCACAATTCCTGGAATTATTGCTAAGTACATTGGATAGTAAATGAATTGGTTCGATAAGTTTTGTAATGACTTTACTTTAAACTTTATAGAAGGCGACCGCTGGAAATGGATTCTGGAAGGTCTTGGTAATACCATTATTATTACCATCTTCGCTCTGATTATTGGTGTTCTTTTAGGCATCATTATCGCAGCGGTTCGTTCAACGTACGACAAAAACGGGGCTGACATGAAAAAACGTGGCGGCCCTGCCTACGTATTTTTAAAGATCGGCAACACGCTCTGCAACCTGTACCTGACAGTTGTCCGTGGTACTCCTTCCGTAGTTCAGTTGCTCATTATGTACTTCATTATTTTGGTTAACGTAACCAATGGCGTTTTTGTAGCGATTATCGCATTCGGTCTCAACTCGGCAGCTTATGTTGCAGAAATTTTCCGTGGCGGTATCATGAGCATCGACGAAGGCCAGTTTGAAGCCGGACGTTCTTTAGGCTTCAACTATTTGCAGACCATGTTCCATATTATTCTCCCGCAGGCGATTAAGGTGATTCTTCCGTCCTTGTTTAACGAGTTTATTACGTTAATTAAGGAGACTGCGGTTGCTGGTTACGTTGGCGTTATGGACTTGACCAAAGCCGGCGATAAAATCCGTGGACGTACTTTCTCCGCTTTCATGCCTTTGATTGCGGTTGCATTGATATACCTTGGCATCGTAGTGCTGTTGACTCAGTTGTTGAAACAGCTTGAGAAACGGCTCAGAAAGAGTGAGAGGTAGATAAATGGAAGAAGCTTTAATCAAGGTTAGAAACCTGAAAAAACATTATAATGGCGGAAAAGTGAAAGCCCTGGATGGCATCGATATTGATATCCATCAAGGTGAGGTGGTAGTAGTTGTTGGACCGTCCGGTTCCGGAAAATCTACCTTCTTAAGAAGTCTGAATTTATTGGAGCAGCCGACAGAAGGCGAGATTATTTTTGACGGGGAAGACATCAACGCGAAAGATGCGGACATCAACAAGCATCGCCAGAAAATGGGTATGGTGTTCCAGCACTTTAATCTGTTCCCACACAAGACGGTTCTTGGAAATATCACTCTGGCGCCAATCCAGCTGAAGAAGATTCCAAAGCCGGAAGCAGAAGCTCAGGCTATGAAACTTCTGAACATGGTTCACTTAGAGGATAAGGCAACCAACTATCCATCGCAGTTGTCCGGTGGACAGAAGCAGAGAATCGCGATTGCAAGAGCGCTGGCTATGGAGCCGACGGTGATGCTGTTCGACGAGCCGACATCTGCTCTTGACCCGGAAATGGTAGGAGAGGTTCTTGATATTATGAAAGACCTGGCGAAGTCCGGAATGACCATGGTTGTAGTAACTCATGAGATGGGCTTTGCGAAAGAAGTGGGTACCCGTGTCATTTTCATCGATCATGGCCAGATTAAGGAAGAAAATACCCCGAAGGAATTCTTTAACAATCCAAAGGACCCTCGTCTGCAGGATTTCCTTTCCAAAGTATTGATTTAATATTGTTATACACAAAGCGCTGTGGTATTTGCCACGGCGCTTTTATTATGTAAAATAGATTACAACACAAAATAATCTCGAAGGGGTTTAAGGAGTAATTATGAACAACACCATCAAAGAATTAATGGAACGGAAATCCATGCGGGTTTTTACGGGACAGAAGATTTCGGCAGAAGATAAGGCGTTAATTTTAGAAGCAACGGTGAATGCACCGACTGCGGGAAACCAGCAGCTTTATACCATCATTGATGTGACCAGCCAGGAATTGAAAGAGAAGCTGGTGGATACTTGTGACCATCAGCCGTTTATTGCAGAGGCGGACATGGTCCTGATTTTCTGCGCCGACTGCAAAAAGTGGTATGAAGGCTTTAAGGACGCAGGTGCTGAGCCACGCAAGCCTGGACAGGGCGACTTAATGTTGGCAGTTACGGATGCAGCCATTGCAGCCCAGAACGCAGTCGTTGCAGCTCAAAGTTTAGGCATTGGAAGCTGCTATATTGGCGACATTATGGAAAACTATGAACAGCAGAAAGCTCTGCTGAAACTTCCAAAGTATGTTTTCCCGGCAGCGATGCTAGTCTTTGGTTATCCGACCGAGCAGCAGGTGAATCGGGTAAAACCGGAGCGCGCGCCGATGGAATGCATCGTCAGCGAAAACACATATCCGGAAATGAATTCCGAATATCTCCGGAAGCTTTTTGCAGGAAAAGCGAACCCGGCCGGTTATGAAAGCGGAATGCTTGCTTTCTGCAACCGGAAATTCAACTCCGATTTTTCCCGGGAAATGACTCGCTCTGTGGAAAAATATCTGGAAGAGTTTGCATAAAAAGCGGTTGGAAATTTCTTGAAAACAGTCCCAATATAAGATAGCATTTATTAAAACATAGAGATACAAAACGAATCTTGAGATTCTGCGAACAGGAAAGGAGAACTACGAATGCCAAAAGCAAAATATGACCCATTGTCACAGTTCCGTGCACCTTTAAATTATGAATTAGCTGGAAAGGATTTCCACATTATCTTAGATGACGGAAACGAAATTTTCGTACGCTTTATTGATGGAGAAAATCTTCAGTGGTCCGAAACTAAAGGACCTTATATCTGGGAGAAATATGAATGTCTGAAGGCAGACGATAACACATATTTTGTACATATAAATACAGCAGCAGGAGAAGGCAAATTAAACTATTGCCTGATTTTAGACCTGCTTCAGGACTTGGTAACCTTCATCAAACTGGAAGAAGGAAAGATTGAAGAGTCCGACCGTCTGATTCTTGTAACCCCTGTATTCGGCGCAATCAAAATCCAGGGCCGTGCCCTTCCGAAAAACCGTCATCATTTTACCGACCGTATGGTTGGCAGAAGAATCGTATGGCAGTACAGTTCCGGCTTCAACAAAATGCACATCTACTACAAACCGACGTTATACCGCCTGCCGAGAGTAGATTCGGATAGTTTCCGTCGCAGATACGAGGCAGAAACTGACCCAGAGGAGAAGGCTCGTCTGAAAGGTTATGTTGACCGTTTTGACCGAACCGAAGAAGCTTATCCATTTGCAGAAGAGCCTTGCTTCCATATTACCATTAACGAGCATATGAACTTGTTCTGCTTCGTTGAGGAAAATGAGACCTTGTGCGATCCGCTGAAGGCTATCGGTGGCGGAGGAATCGTTCTTCTTCAGGATTTAGACCGTCTGGTACAGAATGGCCTAGGCTTTGGAAAAGGCAGCTATGCATTCTGCACTGGCTACGGAAGGGAAGTATTTGAGCCGGATGAAGTGGAATTCGAGGAAGTTCCGTATGATGAAACAAAGCTGAAAACAATTCCGTGTATTTACGACATAAAGTTTGGAGAATAACGCAGACAGGAGTTAAAAACAAATTCCAAAATGTAACAAAGGTAGAAAATCCATATATTACACAAAAAAATACAATATTTCAGTTAAAAGATATGGAGAAGCCTTAAAAAAAGTATTACAATAAAGAAAACTTAAAATAATGACAATTTTTTTGAAGGGAGAACATTATTATGGATGCAAAAACATATTTAGAGCCACAAAACGTGCTTCCAATTTATGATACTTGTGACGTATTAGTTGTTGGTGGTGGATCAGCTGGACATTCCGCAGCATTAGCTGCAGCAAGAGCTGGCTGTAAAAACGTTATCTTGATGGAACGCTACGGCTTCTGCGGTGGTGACGTAACTGGTGGTTACGTATTATTGGTACCTGCACTTTCTTTCCATGAGAAAACCTATGTACAGGGTATTCAGGAAGAATGGTTCCAAAGATTAAAAAACATTCCTGGCGCAGTTATCGGACCAGAAATGGAATATGCAGGAAGCAAAGATCAGGAAATGATCAAGAAATTCCGTGGTATTGGCGGCGCAACAATGGGTCCAGATGCTAGAGTACAGCACGGCTTCACAGTAGAACCTACTCAGATGAAGATCGAAATGGATCTTATGTTAGAAGAAGAAAAAGAATCTATCCGTGTTATGTATCACAGCTGGGGCTGCAAACCTATCATGGAAGGAAATGTATGCAAGGGCGTTATCTTTGAATCCAAAGAAGGACGTAAGGCTATCATGGCGAAAGTTGTTATCGATGCAACTGGCGATGCTGACCTTTGCAGACTTTCTGGTGCTCCTACATCTTCTTCCATCGATGATGAGTGCCGTTGCGGTTCCACAGCTTTAGTTTACAGAGTTGGCGGATTCAGCAAGAAAGCTTTAAACGAATGGATGGCTACCGATAAAGAAGGCGCTAAGAAATTCATGCAGGGCATCATGGCTCGTCACGGATTCATGGCAGCTCTTATCGACGGACCTACAGACGATGTATCTTGGGCTAACAACTGGCAGGCAAAGAGAGACTGCTCTACAGTAAAAGACCTGACAGCTACAGAAATCGGTACAAGAATTCACTTAAGAGAAGTTGTTCAGTTCATGAAAGACACATGTCCAGTAATGAAAGACGCTTATCTGTTAGACGTTGCTCCACAGACTGGTGTTCGTGGATCACATAGAATCGTTGGCGAAACGGTCATTTCTTCCAACGACTGGGCATTCCCGAAACAGTATGACGATGTTATCGCATGGCATTCAACCGTTGAGAGCCTTAACGACAACGCTCCTATCGAGATTCCTTACGGCGCAATCCTTCCACAGAAGGTTGAGAACCTGTTAGCTCCTGGACGTCATATTTCTGCAGACAGAATCGCTATCGACTGCGTAAACTTAGTACCACAGTGCGTAGGTACCGGCCAGGCAGCAGGCGTTGCAGCAGCAGTTGCAGTTGCAGACGGAACAAGCACACATACCTTAAATATCAAGAAGGTACAGGATATTCTTGCTGGTGAACAGAACGTTCCACTGCCAAGAAATAGCCATACCGATATCAGCTATACAGAGAATCTGGAAGCTCATGAGTACGGTCTGTACACAGAAGCTGCTAAGAAGGCTCTTGAATCTAAAGACGCTGCAGGCGCATATCGTCATTGGACTCTTTCTAAAGGCGCAGCTCAGATGGCAGAAGGCAAAACAGTTGAAGACCGTAAAGAAGGCACTTTAGATTAATTTTATAGTTTTGCTATAGAGATAAACTCCTGCAGTAATTTGCTGCAGGAGTTTTCAGTTGAGAAGAAATTTATGCGACGTGGCTACACCCTGCGTGTGTCAGTTCTCGACGTGGACCCCGCCGCAATTGAGGGAAAATATGACAGTATTAGAAGCAAAAGAAAAATTAATGAAACTTCAGAGCAGATTAAGTGCTTATAACCATGCTCAGGAACTCATGTTTTACGACGAAGCTACCATCGCTCCGGAAAAGACCGATGAGAATAGAGCACATGCCCTGTCTGTTCTTTCCGAAGAAAGCTATATTATTTCCACCGGTCCGGAAACAGTGGAACTTTTAGAGTTTTTAGATGCGCATAAAGAGGAATTGGACCAAAAAGAACGTCGTATGGTATTTCTGATGTTAAAGGAAATCCGGCGTATGCAGGCTATTCCAATGGATGAATATGTTGCTTTTCAGGAACTTTTAGGAACTGCATACGGGCTTTGGAGAGGCTGCAAGGTAAACAATGATTTTGAAGGCTTTCGTCCGACATTGGAAAAAATATTTGAGACAAATATTAAATTTGCAAAATACTGCGCTCCGGAAATGCATCCTTACGATTATTGGCTGAATGAGTTTGAAGAAGGATTGACAATGGAGAAGTGTGACGAATTTTTCGGCTCCTTAAAGGCCCGCCTTATTCCATTAATCAAGAAAATCGGTGAAGCTCCTCAGGTTGATGATTCCTGTCTGAAAGGAAACTTTCCGGAAGAGAAACAGGCAGAACTTTCAGATTATTTAATGAGACTGATGCAGGTGGATTTAGGACACTGTAATCTGATGACAACAGAGCACCCGTTCACTACAGCTATTGGTTCCCATAAAGATGTTAGAATTACCACCCATTACATGCAGGAAGATTTTTCATCGTCCATGTTCAGCGTTGTTCATGAAAGCGGACACGCATTATATGATATGGCTTCAGAAGATGACTTGGCTTATACCGTCTTAGACGGCGGAGTATCTATGGGTATCCATGAAAGCCAGAGCCGCTTCTACGAGAATATCATTGGCCGTAGCAGAAGCTTTATAAAATTCATCTATCCAAAAGTAAAAGAATTATTCCCAGAGGCTATGGAAGGTGTGGACGCAGAAGGTCTCTACAAGGCAGTTAACAAGGTAGAGCCAAGCCTGATTCGTACCGAAGCAGACGAAGTAACTTATTGCTTACATGTCATGGTCCGCTACGAACTGGAGAAGAAAGTCATGTCCGGTGAAATGACGGTTGCAGAACTTCCGACAGCTTGGAATGCTTTATATAAAGAGTATTTAGGTGTGGATGTTCCAGACGATCGTCATGGCGTTCTTCAGGATAGCCATTGGTCCGGCGGTACCATCGGATATTTCCCTTCCTATGCTTTAGGCAGCGCATACGGCGCAGAGTTCATAAAGAAAATGAAAGAGGATGTAGACGTGGATGGCGCTTTAGCAGAGGGGAACTTTGCTCCATTAAACGAATGGAACAAAGAACACATCTGGAAGTTTGGCCATCTTTATACTCCTCAGGAAGTTTTGGACCGAGTATTAGGAAAGCCGTTCAACCCAGAAGCTTATATTGAATATCTGGAGAAGAAATATACGGATATTTACTTCGGATAAAACGGATGGAAAGTCCATAAAGTAAAAAATATCGGAAGGGAAGTCCTTCGAAATTAGCAAAATCGCTATTTTCAGGGGACTTCCCATCCGTTTCTTTTTACTTATGTGGTTTCCCATCCGGTATTATTTCCAGAGCAGGCCGTTAATGTACTCCGTCAATTTCGTACGGTCATAATACTGTGCCATATCCGGAAGAGTGAAGTGCGGCTCTACGCCTTCGTCCACGTCAATGTAGCTACCGTTGATGGAAGTAGAAATGCGATAACGGTTGGAGCAGGTAAAAATGGTTCCGTCCGCAAGGGACATGGTGCCAACGGCGCAAGCACCGCCGCCGGAGCGCTGTCCGATTAAAGTAACCAGACCGTTGGATTTAAACAAGGCTGGCACCAGATTTCCGCAGGAAAAACTAGCAGGGGAAATCAGGCAGAACCGGTTCATGCCGAGACCGTTTACGCAATCCGTATCGGAACTGTAAACATGGTCAAGGTTCGCATCAAACTGATAGCAGGTGGACGCCTGAGCGCCGTCGATAGCATCTTCCAGATGAAGGCAGGATGTACCAAGGAACCAAGAGCAAGTTGCCATAGCGGCATCAAGAAAACCGCCACCATTACAACGCAGATCAAGAACCACGTTTTCAATCGGACTGTTTTTCCGGTGAATCTGCTGGTTTGCGTAGCAAAGCAAAAGAGCCGTGTCTGCATTGCTGCAGGTGTATTCTGCAGCTTCGGAAAGGTCTGCAGAATAATAATCTCTTTCCGTATCCATGGTAAAGACATCAAACGTAATATAAGCAGTATTTCCGACTTCTTCATAGGCAGGAACCTCGGTCGGTTTGCCATAGGATTCGCGGCGGCCTTCATTAATCATAAGACTGTTGGTCATATAGCTCATCAGATCATAGGAGAAAAGTTCCTGGCTAATGGTAGAGGTAGTAGGTTCCAGCAAAGGCGAAACCGAACCAAAGGAACTGTGCAAATCACCGAAGTACAGATTGCAAAGACAGGTGATGGCACTGTCGGAAACAAAAGGATCATTGCTCATGAGCTGCTCCGTAAGACCTGTTTCCGCGAAGAAAGAAGCAAAATCGGTAATATGGTGTTTCTCTTTCAGCCCGTAGTTAAAGTCCAGGCCCAGGCACAGTTCGTTGTAACAGAAAAATGCCAGATCATCGCTTCGCTGACCACGTTCACAGTCATAAAACATTTCGCCTAATTCGCCTTTCGGTCCCAATTCGTCGGTAAGGCCACCGGAAGTGCATGCCACGATTTTTCCGTTATAGGCAGCACATGTTTCAATCGGAGAAAGGAACAAATCGCTTACGGTCTGTAATGGAATATACACCGTACCGTTTCCTTCTTTCATTTCAATATGATACTTTTCAAGTTCAATCATATATGGAGCAGCCAAACGTACGGCATTTTTACGGTGAATAAATAAATCGGAATCAGGGTCAGGTCCACCGGTGAGTACAATGTCCAGAATATTGCTGGCATGGTCCGGGTCCATATTGAAGCTGCCAACCTGACTGAAAGTAATACGCTGGGTTTCCGGAGTAAGAGTTACAGTAGAACCGTTTTCCCGAATCAGAGTATAAGCTCCACCATCAACTTTTGTGGTAACGTTATAAGCCGTCTCGTGGAAGGCGGAATACAAGCCGTTTAAGAGTTTTGCGATTTCCTCCAGACGGATATATGGAATGTCGTTGATTCCATCAAAATAATTCAGAGTCAATTCCCCGCTATGCTCAATGTCTGCAAAATAAACAGGGACCGTCCGTTCTTCCATTTTGGATGCGGAATTGGATTCGTCCTTACCACATCCGATAAAAGCCATTGCGGATAGAGCTAAGGTAATGAGAAGGAAGATACGGATTAATTTCTTCATGGTTTTTCGCATAAGCGTTCTCCTTACTTAATTTCGCTTCTTATACCATATCATTTTCCTAGGCCAATAATCTACGCTGGGTTTGTATTGTTCATAGAAAAATTACACACTTGTGGAAAGAAAAATGGTAAAATAGGTCAGCAAAGGAAACAGGTGATATGGTTTTTTCTTCCCTGACATTTATAGCGTTTTTCTTTCCGATAACGGTCATACTGTATTACGTATGTAAGAACAAAATCTGGCGCAATTGCGTGCTGATGGTTTTGTCCCTTATTTTCTATGCCTGGGGAGAACCAAAGTTCGTTCTCATCATGCTTCTATCCATCTGCGTCAACTACGCCGCAGGCATGTTGATGGACAAAGCGAAAAGCACCGTTGCCCGAACCGTCTTTATGATTGTTGGCGTTGGACTAAGCGTTGCCTTTCTTTTTTACTTCAAATATTTCTCATTCCTAGCGAATATTTTTGGTGCCGATGTGCCGGCAAAAATTCTGCCAATCGGTATTTCCTTCTACACCTTCCAGATCATCACCTATACCGTAGACGTATGGCGCAGGAAGGTACCAACCCAAAAGAACATTATCAAACTGGCTCTTTATATCAGCTTCTTCCCACAGCTGATTGCAGGCCCGATTGTTAATTATACCTATATCGAGCCATATCTGGACGAGAGAGTTATCGACCCGTCGGACTTCTTTAACGGCATATGCCGGTTTTTCGCCGGTTTCGGTAAGAAGATTTTAATTGCCAACATGTGCGGCGAAATCTTATCATATCTGGATTTGTCCAATAACATCAGTGTATTGGCTGCCTGGTTAGGCGCTATCGCTTACACCTTCCAGATTTACTTCGACTTCTCCGGCTATTCCGACATGGCTATCGGCATGGGAAAGATGTTTGGCTTCCCGTTTCTGGAGAACTTCAACTATCCGTACACCTCCATCAGCATTACAGATTTCTGGAGAAGATGGCATATTTCTTTAAGCTCATTTTTCCGGGACTATGTATATATTCCGTTAGGCGGAAACCGGGTAAAGCCAGCCCGCCATATCCTGAACCTGATGATTGTCTGGGCCTTGACCGGTTTCTGGCATGGCGCTTCCTGGAACTTCATCATCTGGGGTGTATACTACGGAATTTTCCTGATTCTGGAAAAATATGTGTGGGGCAAATTGTTGGATAAGCTGCCGAAAATCATCCGTTGGATTTATACCATGCTTATCGTTATTATTGCATGGGTATTCTTCTACCACGACAGCCTGACGGAAGGCCTCCATCATATTGGAGCTATGTTTGGCATTGGAAGCAGCGCTGGAACCGATTCCGTTTCCGTTTACTGCATAAAGGCTTACGCTCTTCTTTTCGTAATCGCAGCCATCGCATGCATCCGTTGGAAACCGATCATGGAGAAATATGCAGCCAAGAACCGGAAATTACCGGCTCCGGCAGTTCGCATGCCGGGCAGAAGAGTAGACGTTCAGCAGGTGGGAGAGAAATTAGTGCGCACCAAAGTTGGCGCAGAATTATCTCAGCCGATGGCACAGATAATTATCAAGTTTGTTTTATGCACCGCGATATTCGTGCTGGGATTGATTTTCCTGGCAGGAAGCAGCTTTAACCCATTCTTGTACTTTAGATTTTAAAGAGAATGTTTCAGGGAGGGGACAGCTCCCGTTAAGCAAAATTTTCATTCCAATAAATTATGAAAAAGAAACCGCTATACATAATTTTATCTGCTATATGGATTGCCCTGATGGTTTTCTTAGGGGTTAATTTCCTGTTCGCCGGAAAAGGCGGAGAGATCATCGAATCCGAAAACCGGACGCTGGCTTTGGCACCGGATTTCCGGCCGCAGAATGTTTTCAACGGAAACATTAGCGACGACACCGAGTCCTTCCTTGCAGATCATATTTTTGGCCGTTCTATGGCCATTGGCTTTTATAACCGCCTGAAAGACCGGGCAAGCTTCGCCACTTACGAAGACTCGCTGGCCATTCAGTCTGGAGCCAAGGATGCTTTGGCAGGAGAAAAAGTTTCCGACGAAGAATTGGCGAAGATGGCAGAAGAATTACGTCGTCAGAGAGAAGCAGAAATCAAAGCAGCAGAAACGACAGCGATTCCAAACGTAAAACCAAAGTCCACCAAAGACATCGATTCTTTTGATGACTGGCTGGGCATTTCCATAAACGGAGAAGATTATTATTACTTCTCGAAAGACGGTATTCTAGCGACTGCGTCCGTGCTGAATCGGGTGGCAAACTGCTTACCGAAGGATGGTCATGTAGTATTCACTATGGTTCCACAAAGTGTCGCCGGCAACCGCTATGTAGCCGAGCCGGGAAAAGGCGGCTTCGTTTCCACGAGTGAGGAACTGGTAGATGCGGCGACCAATACCAAAGTGCGGGCGGTAAACAGCGCGGAGATTTTAGGCAAAGGAATCGAGCACGGCGAATACGTATACTTCCGCAGCGACATGCATTGGACCCCGTACGGAACCTGGCTGGTATATTCCGAAATGCTGAAAATGGCAGGACAGAAGCCGGCAGCGTGGGAAGACTTTAACATTCAGGTGGAAGAGCCATTTTTGGGAACTTATTACCGCGATGGCCCGACCCTTTACATGGAACAAAATCCAGACCGCCTGGATTTAGTAACTCCGAAATTTAACGTTTCCTGGCGTAGAATCGATGGCGTGGATTCCTATCATGAGATTCCACTGCTGGATTTTGATGCCATGTACAACGACCGTTATACCGTTTATTTAGGCGGACCGGCGGGTCCATGGACTTACGCCGCATGTGACAATGGCATCGACCGCAGAGCGTTAGTTATCTGCGATTCCTTCGGCTTAGGCTTCGTGCCACAGGTACTTGCTAACTATGGACAAGTTCACTACCTGGATTGCAGATATTATGACTACTGGACCGTAGGCTATACCGTAAAGGAAATGATTGAACACTATAATATTTCAGATGTTTATGTAGTCATCGGAGACTTACATGCTTACGATAACGAGTACATTTTATATCAGCTCAGTAGCCAGTTGGGCGACCAATAACACCAAAAACAAAAGGGCCGGGAAACCGACCCTGACGTTGTTTTAAGAGCATGAATATGTTAGAATAATTTGTTATGAATTACGAGGAAAAGCAACCAAAAAACAAAAATAATACGGCTCGGAAAGCTCCCAAAGAAGCGAACGGGATCACCAGAAGAACCAACGTCCGTTGGCTTTTGGTGGTTTACGATTTCATTATCTTTGCGATTGCAGAACTTTTAGTTGTAGGACTGCATTTAAGTTCCGATGAAGCTGTTACTACCAAGGGCATTCTTATTCAGTCCCTGATTGGTTTTATATGTGTTTTCGGCCTGCGATTCCTTTTCGACGTATACCGCCAGATTTGGCGCTACGGAGGCATGAAATCTTATATCCGCTTATTCATGTCGGATTTAATTGGCGGCGTTATTTACCTTATCGCAGAAGCATTATTGCCGATTGAGCATATTATGTTCATCAGCCTTCTGTCCATCGTTTGTCTGAGCCTCTTAGGAGCCATGTCCATCCGCATGATTTATTACTTCGCGTATCAGGCAGCGACTCGCCGCAGTCAAAAAGGAAAAGTAATCCGGTTCTTTCTCCGCATCTTCGGTGGTATGAACATCAATGCAGATAATCCAGAAGCTGCAACTTTAGAAGCAAGAAAAATCAACGTAGCGATTATCGGTGCCGGACGTGTTGGCGTAAATCTGGCAGAAGAGTTGGTAAACAACGCCAGAGCTCCGTACAATCCGGTTTGCTTTGTGGATGTAGATACAGATAAAATCGGACGAAAAATTTTGAACATTCCGGTTGTCAGCGAAGAAGATTTAAGCCAGGACGTATTAAACGATATTAATGTGCAGGAAGTAATTTTTGCTCTTCCGGAAAAATCTTTTGAAGAGCGCCAAAAACTGTATTCCTTCTACAAAAACGCAGGGTATAAGATTAAAGTTTATGATTATCCAACGGTTCAAACCGCTGGTACGGGCCGTCGTCAGTTACGAGAATTCGATACGGAAGAGCTGTTATTCCGTACGGAAGTTGAAGTCAACGACGAAAAGACGAAGGCTTACTATAAAGGAAAAACCGTGCTGATTACCGGTGGTGGTGGAAGTATCGGCAGCGAACTGTGCCGACAGATTGCCCGCATGGAGCCGAAGCAGCTGGTTATTTTAGATATTTATGAAAATGGCGCTTATGATATTCAGCAAGAGCTGCGCATTGCTTATGACGGCCAGTTAAGCATCAACGTGGAAATCACTTCCGTAGACGATGAAGAAGGTATGGATCAGATCTTTCGCAAATATCGACCGGATGTTGTCATTCATGCCGCTGCCCATAAGCATGTTCCACTGATGGAAAACAACGTATGTGAAGCCATCAAGAATAATGTCTTCGGAACATTATGTTCCGTAAAAATGGCGGAAAAATATCGTGCAAAGAAATTCATCATGGTTTCTACGGATAAAGCAGTTAACCCAACCAACGTTATGGGAGCTACCAAGCGCATGTGCGAAATGATCGTATTAGGCCATGCGAAAATCAGCAGCGAAACCAACTTTAACTGCACTCGCTTCGGAAACGTTTTAGGAAGCGCCGGCAGCGTAATTCCTCTGTTCAAAAAACAGATTGCCAATGGCGGACCAGTTACCGTAACGGATAAGAGAATCGTCCGTTACTTTATGACGATTCCGGAAGCCAGCCAGTTAGTTTTGCAGGCAGGAGCCAATGCCAAGAGTGGCGAGCTTTCCGTTCTGGATATGGGCCACGCCGTAAAAATCTGGGATTTAGCTGAGAACATGATTACCTTAAGCGGCTTCGAGCCATATAAAGATATCGATATTATCGAGACCGGTCTCCGTCCGGGAGAGAAGCTTTACGAAGAGATCTTAATGAAGAGTGACTCTCTGGTTAAGACGGATAACAATAAGATTTTCGTAGAAAAAGATGATTCGTTGACGGAAGCGGAACTGACGGAAAAACTGGAATTGCTGAAGAAAGCGGTAGAATCCAGAAATGACGAAGAAGCAAAAACGGTTCTTCATCAGGTGGTATCCACCTACGTAGAGCCGGAAGAAATAAATGCACAGGTTCCGGATGAGGAACAATCGAACCCAAGCGAACCTACAAAAAAACTTTAGAAAATTAACTTAGAAAAATATGGAAAAAAGAACAATCTCTTTTTCACCTCCTGACATTTCGGGAAACGAAATTGAATATGTAACGGAAGTTTTGAAATCTGGCTGGATTACTACCGGTCCGAAAACAAAACTGTTTGAGAAGAAGCTGGCAGAGTATATTGGCTGCAATAAGGTCGTATGCTTAAACAGTCAGACGACTTGTGCGGAAATGGCCCTTCGCCTGTTAGGCATTGGCGAAGGCGACGAGGTCATCACCTCCGCTTATACTTACACCGCCAGCGCTTCCATCATCGCTCATGTGGGCGCAAAAGTAGTTTTGGTGGATTGCTGTAAAGACAGCTTAGATCTGGATTATGATGCCGTAGCGGAAGCGATAAATGAACGTACGAAGGCCATTATTCCAATTGATATCGCCGGCGTTCCTTGTGATTATAAAAAATTGTTTGATATCGCGGAAAGCAAGAAAGATTTGTACCGTGTGAACGAAAACACCACGGAACTGGGTCAGAGATTCCAAAAGGCCTTAGGCAGAGTAGCTATCGTAGAAGATGCAGCTCATGCACTGGGCGCTTCCTGGAAAGGCCGCAACGTTGGTTCCTTTGCAGACTTTTCAGCTTTTAGTTTCCACGCCGTTAAGAACCTGACGACAGCAGAAGGCGGCTGCCTTAGTTGGAGGGCTCCGGAAGGAATAGATGACGAAGAAATCTATCACCAGGTTCAGCTGCTGTCTCTCCATGGACAGAGTAAAGATGCGTTGACGAAAAACAAAGCCGGCGCCTGGGAATATGATATTGAAGGCCTTTGGTATAAATGCAATATGACCGATATTATGGCTGCTTTCGGGTTGGCGCAGTTAGAGCGCTATCCGGAAATGTTACGCCGTAGAAAAGAAATCGTGAAAAAATATGATGCAGCCTTCCAGCCTCTGGGCATAGAAGTTCTGCCGCATTACGCCGACGGAAACGAATCCTCCGGTCATCTTTACCTCACCCGTGTTCTGATGCCGGCCATGGAGAATTTCGAGCAGAGCGGAAATCCGGTGCGCAACGAAATCATTGAAAAAATGGCGGAAGCAGGAATTGCTTGCAACGTCCATTACAAACCATTGCCAATGATGACCGGTTATAAGAAATTGGGCTTCGACATTATAAATTACCCAAACGCATACCATCGTTATCAGAATGAAATTACGCTGCCCCTGCATACTTCCTTAAGCGACGAAGACGTAGACTATATTATCGAGAACTTCTGCAGAATAGTAAAAGAGTATCTATGATCCTAAAAAAATGGGACGAACTCCCAAAGGAGTTTCAAACTCCGGAAGTAAAAGAATACTACGACATTCTTTCCCGCAAGCGCTCCCAGCTGGTGCTGAAGCGCTTGTTTGACGTGGTTGTCTCCATCATTATTCTTCTGGTTATTTGGTGGTTCATGGCGCTGATTGCCCTGGCTATCGTAATCGAAAGTAAGGGGCCGGTATTCTTCCGCCAGGAGCGAGTGACCCAATACGGACGCCGGTTTAAGATTTTCAAGTTCCGCAGTATGGTTGCGAATGCGTCCCGGATCGGCTCTTCCATTACGCAGGACAAAGACCCGAGAATTACGAAAGTTGGTCGGTTCGTAAGAAAAATCCGGGCCGATGAATTCTGTCAGGTGTTAGATGTATTACGAGGCACAATGACCTTTGTAGGAACCCGTCCAGAAGTTCCAAAATATGTAGAACAATATACGGCGGAAATGATGGCTACCTTGTTGCTTCCGGCCGGCGTTACTAGCGAAGCAAGCATTTATTATAAAGACGAAGAAAAGATTTTGAAGAACCTTTCTCCAGAGGACGTAGACAAAGTCTATGTGGAAAAAATCCTTCCGGAGAAAATGAAATATAACTTGCAGACACTGAAGAAATTCACTTTCGGCTATGAATGCAAGATCATGTGGAAGTCGGTCTGGGCGGTTCTGGGAAAGAACTACACAGAACAGGACTTTGAAGTAAAGTAGGCGCCAAATTGTTGAAGAGAAAGCGCCGTGAAAAAGACGCATAAAGTGTATGAAAGTTTCCATCGCAGTAGTTGCTTATAATGAAGAACGGTATTTAGAAACGCTCCTTAATTGTCTTAAGAAGCAGGACTATCCGCACGAAAAAATAGAAGTTTTGTTAATCGACAGCAATTCCAAAGATGCAACGCGCGCCTTAATGGAAGAGTTCCAAAGGGAGAATGAAAGGGAGTTTGCTGCCGTTCAGGTACTGGAGAATCCAGGCCAGTTCCTTCCGCAGGGCTGCAACGTGATGCTGGAGAATTATACGGGGGATGCTATCTGCCGGATTGATGCCCATGCTACCATTCCGGAAGATTTTATTTCTGCCAATGTGGCGGTTTTGGAATCCGGAGAAAATGTTAGTGGTGGTCCTCGTCCGAACATCGTGGAGACGGAGAACTGTTGGAGCCACACCTTGTTGTTAGCGGAACAATCTAAATTTGGAAGCGGCGCTGCGAATTACCGTTCCTTGACAAAAAAATGCTACGTGGATTCCATTTTCCATGGCATGTACCGGAGAGAAGTATATGATAAAGCCGGCCATTACAACGAACGGCTGAAATATACGGAAGACAATGATATGAGCTGCCGGATTCGAGAAGCAGGTTTTCAACTTTGCTATGACCCGTCCATCCGTTCCTACGAACATATCCGGCCAAGCTTCAAACAGATGCTGAAACAGAAATTCCGCAACGGTCTGTGGATTGGAAAAACCTTAAAAATCAATCCGAAATGCTTTTCCTTATTCCACTTTGTTCCGGCTGCGTTTGTGGTAGGAATTGTCCTCACTTCGATTTTTTCTGCCTGTGGATTTCCGTGGTTTTCGGTAGCATTATGGGCGCTGTATTTTCTTTGCGCCATTTATTATACAATTAAAAGTTCCATTTCCGATGGCTTCCGATGGACCAACCTGGCGTTGCCGGGATTGTTCCTTGCGATGCATTTATTCTACGGAGCCGGAACAATTATAGGAGTATTTTCAAAAGTATGAAAGAGTTAACAATCGCTATTCCATCTTATAATTCCGAACAGTTCCTGGCCAAAGCTTTGGATTCGATGTGCGGTTTTGACGACCGGTTGGAAGTCATCGTGATTAACGATGGCTCTACGGATGGAACTTCGAAAATCGCCCATGAATACGAAGAAAAATATCCGGACATCGTACGAGTTATCGATAAAGAAAACGGAGGCCATGGCTCCGGCATCAATCGGGGACTGAAAGAAGCCACTGGCAGATTTTATAAAGTCGTGGATTCCGATGACTGGATTACTACGGAAAATCTGAAACCGATTTTAGATAAAATGGAAACCTTGGAAAATATAGACACCATTATTATGGGATTTAAAACCGTCAATATTTCCAACGGCGTGGTGTTAAGCTATATGCCGCATTGCACCTGCGAGAATCGCGTCATTGACATGATTAAGTTAGAAGAGCATTACGACGACGTCAGTAAATGTCTGGATTTCCATTCCATGTGCTTCAGCACCAGCTTTTTACGCAGCATTGATTTTTCCGTTTCTGAGCATGTGTTCTATGAGGATCAGGAATTCGCGGTACTTCCTTTCGTTCATACCGATTGGATTGTGATTTTCCCGGAGACCTTTTATGAGTACCGGATTGGGGATGTAAACCAGAGCACCAACTTTAAAAATCAGGCGAAGAAAGCTGTCCAGCATGAAACGGTAGTAAAGAAAATGCTGGAATATTATGCAGCTCATAAGCCAATGGGCATTGCCCGGGAAAAATTCCTGCAGCGACGCCTGGCGACTGCGGTAACCAGTAACTATGCGATTTGGCTTGTAAAAAATCCAAACAAAGCAGAAGGAAAACAGAAGGCAACCGAGTTCCATACGTATATTCAGGAGACTCAGCCAACAATCGCTAAGCTGACGGAAAAGAGATATAACCTGCTTTTAAAAGCTTCCCATTTTAAGAAAGCCGCTTCCTACTACGGCAAATTATATAATTCAAAGACCTACGCAAAATTTAAAGAAAAGTGGACGAAATAAAAGGCCGCGGGTGAAACGTGGGCCGGAATACCATAAGATGCAACCGACATGAAATTAAAGCATTGGATCCGTATCATCATATTTACTTTATTGGCAGGTGCCATTATTTGGGCAGCGGCTGTTTTTCTTTCTGTGCCGGAAGCCCGAGACGTGACCGGTATGTACGGCTTCTATAAAGAGAAAAACGATTCCATCGACGTTGTTCTCGTGGGACCAAGCTCCTTGTATACCGGATTTTATTCGCCATTAGCTTATGAAGAAGAAGGATTTACCAGTTACGCCGTTTCCACTGGTGGCTTAAGTGGCGCCATGTATAAGTACGCCGTAAACGAGGCTCGGCAGAGCCAGAGTCCGGACCTTTTTGTCGTGGACATAAGTGGCTTCTGCGATGAAAACCAAAGGGATAGTGCAGCTATGCGCCGGTTCGCTGACAGTATTAAAAAGGGAGAAAATAGAGACGCGTTTATTAAAGAAATGGTTCCGGAGGAA